>JAMJIN010000062.1:0-19411 GCA_036784775.1 Chromatiales bacterium
GCCGCTTCACATTGGCTTTCGGTGCCGTAGTCTTTGAACAAATCGCTCAAGCTCATGCCTGTCTGAAATTGGATTGGATTCTGCGCCATGTCCGCTCTCCTATTGTGGATCGTGGCATCATCTTGCAACAACCAGTGACTCATTCCGTGAGTCACTGCTGAACATTCGTACTAATCAAGTTTTTTTATGTCCGGTATTTAGTGAAGTAAACATAGGATAAAGCCCAATCATTCCTGCAAATTGTATTTGTCCTGACCCATTATCTGTGATTTTTATCTCATCAAATCTATCTCTTTTCTTATCCCTGATGAGCAAAACAATCGAATTGTAGTAATCCCCAACGTCTTTGAAGACCCCTTATGGTATAACTAAACACCAATCTTGCCGATGATGAATCATCTGCTTCAGTAAATCCTTTACCCTTCATTGCGCTTCGCAGCGCTTTATTCAACTCAAGGTTACCACCAATAACTGCGAATCCATCTATTTCACCTTCATTAGCAACACCTTCTCTTGACAGTGTATCGACCTTTCCAATCTTACTTACGATGGAAGCAAACAGTTTCTTAATCTGGGTTTCTTTTGACACAGGCTCCCATGCCGACAAGGCACTTGTCAGTATAGGACTTCCTATTTTTGCCCCCTGAATATTAAAGGAAAACCCGCTGCAGGTATCATGAAGCAGGTCGAAATAGCAATAATATTCATATAGGCCCACCATATCAGAATCTTCAATATTATTAACAACATCCAATCCTAACCGGCTTTTTGTCTCCTGAATCACGCTATCCTTTATATCCGCTCGCAGTCCCGCGATGTATATCTTATTGCTTGGTGGATAATGGCCAAGTTCAACCACTTTTACCGATGAACATGCAGAAATTCCAATCAGCAGTACTAACAGAAAAAATACTCGCACCAGCTCACTAACATACAACTTTGTTTTACCCATTTTCATTCTATGTTCACTCTACGTTTGAAGCACGGCATTGCTACTTTAATGAAATAAGAGGAAACAAAATATTTCCACGCTTGAATCGTCCCCGCTCCAGCGACAAAGACAAAAGCCCGCACCAATCCCTGGTGAGGGCTTTCGGTTCGACACCATTCTTTGTGCCTGGCTACCTGTCACAAACCAGATACAAGGCAGGACTTTCCTGCCCCCTCCAAAGCTCATCGGCCGCCTTGGTTGGGAATTAATATACTATCCGTGCTCGGGCAGTGCCATCAGAAAAATCTACGTCCATTGTAGGAATTATCTGAAAACATTGGCGCTTCTCGGGGAGGAGAGAATTTGTTCTCTGGCCCCGTCACAATTGTTTTCATATTAAATCTGGACAATAATCGAACGATATAAAATTTTCCAGAATGGAAGGGAGTCCGATTGAGGAGATATCCACTTGTATCCTACCGTTCGCAACTTCATCCTCACCTGCCTGCTCTGTCTCACTATATATCCAGCTTACAGCGACACCTTGACGTGGGTTGGTTGCGGCATCACTAAAAAGGCATTCATGGCTGAGTTGAGCCTCGCCTACCAACGGAAGACAAAGACAGAGATCCAGCTCTCCGGAGGCGGAGCCACGAAGGGCATACACCAGGTCGCGGCCAACAAAGTTGATATTGGCGGTAGTTGCCGTAGCAAACTGTGGGATGATCCCGCAGAGAAATCGGTTCAATTTCACCCCGTTGCCTGGGATGCGCTGGTGGTCATCACCCATAAAAAGAATCCGATAAACAACATCTCGCTGCAGGATCTGAAAGCGGTCTACACGGGCAAAATCACCAACTGGACGCAGTTGGGCGGGAATGACCAACCAATCGACTTACTGATTCGCAAGGGTAAGATTTCAGGTGTTGGCCACACCATCCGGGAATATCTTTTTGCTGCACCTGACATGGACTTCGCCTCTGACATCATTTTTCCCTCATCAGGCCCGCTGGAACAGGAGACTGAAAGCAATCTCAACAGCCTGGCAATCACCGGTGTCAGCAGCGCCAGAAAACGCAATGTCAAAATCCTAAAACTTGAAGGCAAGGCTCCTACCTATGAAAACATCAAATCGGGGACCTATCTGCTCTATCGACCACTCTATCTGGTGAGTAGTTTCAAAAACAGTAACCGAAGTGAGGTTAAGAAGTTCATCCATTTTGCCAACAGCCCACTAGGTCGGGAGGTCATCCGGCACAACGGAGTCGTTCCCTACATGGACGCACTCCATCTGGTCAACAAGCTAAACCAGCAACGACGAATCAGCCGCAAGATGCGACTCGAGAGGAGGAGATCCAACAAGGATTAAACGTGGTATTTTAACTAACCTCAGCCCCACCTTCTTATCCAGTCGTTCGCTTTGCCGCGAAGGTTCGCTGAACCTTCGATGGTGACTCTAAGGAAATCTTTCCTCGCCATCCCTGGCGTAACCTCAGCATTCTAAATCAACCCCGGCCCGGACATCCTGTCCGGTCGTTCGCCTTGCTGCGAAGGTTCACTGGACCTTCGGTCAAGGCTCACCCTTTTGCCTTTTACCTTTTGCCTTTTACCTTTATCCTTCACCCGTGACCGACCTTCTCAACCTACTATTGGAATGGATCTCGAACCACACACTATGGGCAGGTGTTGTGGTGTTTCTGGTCGCCTTTTCCGAGTCGGTGGCCGTTGTCGGGCTTCTTGTACCAGGCGTGGTAATGATGTTTGGTTTCGGCGCCTTGATCGCCACCGGCACTCTGGCGTTCTGGCCGGTCTTCTGGTGGGCGGTCGGAGGCGCTATCGCCGGGGACGGACTCAGCTTCTGGCTTGGCAGACACTACAAGGATCGGCTGCACAATCTCTGGCCCTTCAGCCGCCATCCGGAAACCCTGCAGCGCGGCACAGAATTCTTCAGAAAATATGGCGGCAAGAGTGTCGCCATCGGCCGTTTTTTCGGCCCGGTGCGGGCGATCATTCCGCTGGTTGCCGGTATGCTGGAGATGTCGGCCTGGCGCTTCTTTTTCGCCAATTTTATCTCTGCCCTGGCTTGGGCACCTGCCTACCTGCTGCCCGGCATCGTCTTCGGGGCCTCCCTCGAACTCGCTGCCGAAGTCGCTTTCCGGCTGGTGGCGGTTCTGCTCTTAGGCGTGGGGGGAATCTGGCTGACTTTCTCCATTTCCCGGCAGCTGTTCCGGCTGATTCGACCTCACGCCACCCAGATCGTCCAGGCCATCACCAATTGGGGCGCGAGACACCCTTTTCTGGGCGAGATCTCCAGCGCCCTGGGTAATCCCGCCCATCCGGAAGCCAGGGGATTCGGCATTCTGGCTACCCTACTGCTGCTGAGCACCTTCCTGTTCGGGTTGCTCGCGGCAATGGTGTTGGAAGGAACGTTGATCAGCCAGCCCGATCACTGGGTCTTCAACGGACTGCAGAGTCTACGCAATCCCTGGTCAGACAACCTGATGCTCCATCTCAGCCGTTTTGCCGACCTCTCAACGATCAGCGTGGTGACTCTTGCAGTGGGAATTTTCCTGATCCGGGAGCACCACCTTCCGGCACTGCAACACTGGCTGGCTGCTGTGCTCTTTGGACTGCTCACACCGCTACTGCTGAAATATAGCTTGCAGATTCCCCGTCCGATGGAGGGTATCGAAGGGCTGGGTCCTTGGGCGTTTCCCAGCGCCCATGTCCTACGCGCTACCGTGACCTACGGCTTTCTTGCCATCCTTATCGCCAGGGCGCTACCGTTGAATCTGCGCTGGCTGCCCTATAGCCTGGCCAGCTCCATTATCGCAGGCGTAGCGCTCTCCCGGCTCTACCTGGGCGCGCACTGGCTGAGCGATGTAGTCGCCAGTCTGCTACTGGGCACTGCCTGGATCGCAGCCTTGGGCATGGCCTGGTATCGGCATGCCGAGTTGGAACGTCACTGGTTGGGGCTCACGCTTAGCGCAATGCTCACCGCCGGTTTCGCCATCGCTCTGGGAAGCCACCTCTATCAGACAGAGGATTTCGAGCGCTACCGCCCTGCCCCACCGACCCAGGCGATCAGCCTGCAAGCCTGGCAACAGGGCGCAGCTGCCTTGCTACCCCGCCATCGGCACGATATACGTGAACGATTGGATCACCCATTCAACGTTCAGCTTGCCGGACCGCCACAGCCGCTGATCGACACCCTGGGGAGTCGGGGCTGGCAGCGGGCAGAGATGCTGGGGTGGCACAATCTGCTACGCATGCTCTCACCTTCTCTGGCGCTGCGGGAACTTCCCCTTTTGCCCCAGGTTCACGACGGCAGTTACGAAAGCATCACACTGGTAAAACACCCCGATGCAGGTGAACAGTTGGTATTACGCCTCTGGTCCACACCCGTGCTTTTACGGCCATTACAACAACCTGTCTGGATCGGCAACGTCTCCCGCCAGCGCCAGGCATACCTGCTCGGCCTGTTGACCTATCCCGTCACAGAGAGCGATTTTCAAACACCGTTGGAGATTCTGAAAAGAGACACTGCAGATTTCATCCGCATTGAGAAGAGCGATTTAAATGCCCCCCTTTTTCTTGGGCCTGTTGACCCAGGCTGAATCGTTTGCCGACGTCGCAACAAGACGGACGCTCGTTGGCTGGGCAAACCACATAACCACTTAATAAATAGGCTTTTTACCCCCCTGCAGGATACGGCTCTGCTGATTTGTTATCATCCGCGCGACCACCTATCGGGCGAAGACCCGATTATCCCCTTTGTTTTACAACTGGAATCCATAATGAATACAACGACCAAGCTTCTCGCTCCCCTGGCTGCGGCAGCACTGCTCACCGGCTGCGGCGCCAGCGAGTACAGCCCCTCCATCACCACCACCCCGGCAGAGATGTTCGCCGACGGCTGTCAATCCTGTCACGGGGAAAAAGGCACCGGCAAGTTCGGTCTGCTTTTAGGTATCGCCGGATCAGATGAGCCGATTGAGGAGATTTTAGAGAAGATCGAAAAGGGCGGCACGGTGATGCCCAGCTTCCCCGGCATCAATACAGCACAACGCCTCGCTTTGGTGACCTATATAAAAACCCTGTAAGCATTTTCACTCCTCGTGAAAACAGGCTTGTCACTGTTCATGGCGTAGGCCCGATCAAGCGTAGCGAATCGGGCATTTTCGAATTGTCATGACACATGGGTTGCCGGTTCCGCTGCGCTTGAACCGGCCTACCCTGGCAGCATGGCATCACCCACCCCAGCGTGGCAAAAGCGCATTTTCCACGCCCAGATGATCCAACACTCTGGCTACCATGAAGTCGACAATATCATCGACCGATTCAGGGTTGTTGTAGAAACCGGGGTTGGCCGGCATTATCACCGCCCCCATTCGCGACAGTTTCAACATATTTTCCAGATGGATCTCCGAGAAGGGGGTCTCCCTGACCACCAGAATCAGCTTGCGCCGCTCCTTCAGCATCACATCGGCGGCCCGTTCGATCAGGTCATTACTGGCGCCACAGGCGATGGCGGAGAGAGAACCCGTGGTGCAGGGACAGACAACCATCGCTGCAGGCGGGTTGGAACCACTGGCCACAGGCGCCATCCACTGCTGCCGTCCAAAAACCTGCAACTGACCTTCTGCCGCATTGAAGCGCTGTGCCAGTATTTTTTGCGCTTCGGCGGGCTGGGCGGGCAACTCCAGGTCCGATTCCATCTTGAGCACGATCCGCCCGGCCTGTGAAACCATCAGATAGACGTTCCGCCCCGCACCAATAAGGCACTCCAGCAGGCGTAGCGCATAGGCACTGCCGGAGGCGCCGGTAATGGCAAGCGAAATGGGGCCGTCTTTTGGTTCCATATTTACCCTCTATCTTTCCCAAGCACATCCAGCAGACGCTGATGGATACCCTCAAAACCGCCGTTGCTCATCACCAGGAGGTGATCACCCGGCTTCACCATTTCTGCAATGCTATCGATAATGGCCTGTACCTCATCGAATACCGCTACTGTCCCACCCAAAGGGCGCAGCACTGCTGCCGCATCCCAGGTAAGATCATCCGGCGCACAGAGTAAAACCCGGTCCGCAGCCTTCAGCGCCCCAGCCAGCCGGTCGGCGTGCACGCCCCGTTTCATGGTGTTCGATCTGGGCTCCAGTACCGCAATAATCCGGGCATCCCCCACCTGATCCCTTAAGCCCTGGAGGGTAGTCTCAATGGCGGTCGGATGGTGAGCAAAGTCATCATAAACCCTGACTCCCCCGACCTCTCCCCGCAACTCCATGCGCCGTTTCACATTGCGAAAATCACTCAGCGCCTCGATTGCCGTCTTCGGCGGCACTCCAGCATGACGCGCCGCCGCCAGTGCAGCCAGTGCGTTGGAGACGTTGTGACGACCGATGAGATCCCAGCTCACCCGCCCCACCCGCTCACCATCACACACCACATCGAAGCGACTGCCGTCCCGACTGTTGTTTTCAGCATGCCAGTAGGCTTCGAGTTCGGGATCAAAATACTCCACCGGGGTCCAACAACCCCTGTCGAGCACCTCGCCCAGGTTACCGTCATAGAGCGGCGCTATGATCAGCCCACTGCCGGGCACCGTGCGCACAAGATGGTGAAACTGACGCTGAATCATCTCCAGGTCGTCGAAGATATCGGCATGATCGAACTCCAGATTGTTCATCACCAGAGTGCGGGGGCGATAGTGAACAAACTTGGAGCGCTTATCGAAAAATGCGGTGTCGTACTCATCCGCCTCAACGACAAAGAAAGGGGTATCTCCCAGGCGGGCCGATACGCCAAAATTTTCCGGCACACCGCCGATCAGAAACCCCGGCGCCAACCCGGCATGCTCCAGAATCCAGGCCAGCAGACTGGCGGTGCTGGTTTTGCCGTGGGTGCCCGCCACCGCCAGCACCCAACGCCCCTGCAATACATGCTCTGCAAGCCACTGGGGGCCGGACGTATAGGGGATGCCCTGATCGAGCATCGCCTCAACCGCCGGATTACCGCGGGACATGGCATTGCCCACCACTACCTGATCCGGCGCCGGTTGCAAGTGCTCGGGTTTATAGCCCTCCTGGAGCCGGATGCCTGCCGCCTCGAGCTGTGTACTCATGGGTGGATAGACATTGGTATCAGAACCACTGACCGTATGGCCAAATGAACGCGCCAACAGCGCGATGCCGCCCATGAAGGTGCCGCAGATACCGAGGATATGAATGTGCATCAGGTTACCGGAAAGAGTCTGGCTACCATCGACCAGGCAAGCATTGTATAGAGCACCCCCAAGGCCACCCCGAGATTCAGAGTCAGACCAAAGGTGTGGCGAATGATGTGTCCCAGCACCACGATGCTCCAGATAATCAGCAGCAACAGCAACAGAGCCGCTTCGGTGGATTCACTGCGGTGACTCCAGGCCACCAGGGGCAGGGCCAGCAGGCCGAGCAGCAGCCCACTGCCCATCAGGGCGGTGGCCGACTGTTGAAATCGTCCTCTCAGACGGCGGGTTCGCAACGCCAGATAGAGAACCGTCAGCATCAGGAAGGTCTCGAAGAGGCTTTCAATCAGCGCCAGGCCTGGGCCGTGCCTCGCGTCAACGATCATCAGCAGACTGACCAGGATATTCAGCAGAAATGTCCCTGCCAGAATAACGCCGGACGCCGGCAGGTCCTGTGGCGCAGCACGCAACAGACAGAGATCGACAAAAAAGTTGAGCAACGCCTTCATTCAGCTCCCGCCTGAATTCATCCAGGGACGCATCATACCATCAGCTCGGGAACGATCTATTCTTCTGCATCTACCCGAACAGATTGGCCATCCTTCATCTCCGCATCAGGCACTGAAACAACCCGCTGCCCTCCACTGAGCCCTTCCACTATTTCCAACTGGCGGTCATTCCGCAGACCCAATTTCACGACACGGCGTTTGAGCCTATTGCCCTCGATGAGAAACACATAATGAGACCCATCCGCAGCCTGCAGCACGCTGAAACGGGGCAGGATCAACGTGTTCTGGCTGCTACCGGTGTGGAAACGTGCCTGTAATCGGTAACCAACCCCTATCTTGTCAGGATGCTCAGACAGGCCAACCACTACATTGACCCGCTGCTGCTCCACCCCGAGGGAGGAGCGTTTGGTAAAACCCGCCGGCTCAATCCGCTTCACTATGCCTTGGAGGCGCATATCACCCGCAGTCAATTCAACGGAAGTCCCAACACTGAGCCGCATGGCATCACGGGTCAGCAGATCACTCACCACCTCAAGATCGGCAGGGTCCCCGATTTCCAGCAACAACTGTCCAACTGGAAGACTCCCCTCCCCTTCGCTATAACGGTGCAGCACCACACCACTCACCGGGGCGCGCAACTGCGCCAGATCAAGCTGATACTCTGCCCGCGCCAACCGGGTGCGGGCCTGTGCCAACTGCTGCAGGCTCACCTCGCGCTCAAGCCGTTTTCGGCCCAGCCACTGCTCGACATACTTTGGTCCCAGCTTGATCGCGGTAAAGAGGGTATTCAGCGCTGCCTGGATAAACTCTTCCTGCTTGAGGGAGATCTGTGCCGTCTGCGCCGCCAGCACCGCATTATCCAGCTCCTGCTGCGACACACTGCCCTCCTTCGCTAGTTGGGTGTTCCTCTCCCTCACCTTTTCAGCCCAGGCAACCCGCACCTTCTCTGCATCGACTTGGGCATCCGCCGCACGCAGTGCATCCCGGGTGGCCTCCACCGTTGCGGTCATCTCGATTGCCAGGGTCTTTTCGATCTCATCATAGGCATTGATGCGCAGCTGTTGCTCCATCTCCGACACCGCCGCCTGCGCCTCCTCGACGCGCTGTTCAAAAGGGAAACGGTCAATCATCGCCAGCGGCTGCCCGACCTCGACCCTGTCCCCCGGCAGCAGGTCGACATGACCGACGCGCCCTTCCACCGGCATCGTCACACGATAGGTGCGGGCCAGCCGGGTCCGGGCCGGTTCAGTGAACATGCTGGAGATTCCGCCTTGCACCGGCGTCACTGCCACCACTTCCAACTGCTGACCACAACCCGACAACAGCAACAGGCTGAACGTAATGAAACTTCCGATGACAACAGTTGGCTTAGACATGGTTACTCCTTGACCTTGAGGCTTTCCAGCCAGTCGAGCCGGGACAGGATACGAAAAACGAGCCACTGCGCCAGCAGGACGAACAGCAGCATCAGCAGCGCGCTGACCGCCAGAGAAGCTGGCAAAATCACTGCGGGAAACCGGTAGAGTTCAGTGCTGTAGAGCAGCGACAGCCCTTCACTCAACTTTACCCCGGCGTAGAGCCCAAGCAGAATCCCCATCCCGTTCAGAAGCAGGCTCTCTCCGGCAAACAGGCTGGTGACCTGCAGCGGGGTATACCCCAATACCCGCAGAGTGCCTACCTCCCGTTCCCGTTCACTCAATGAGACCAGCGCGGTGTTGAGCACACTGCCGAAGGCGATCATGCCGGCGAAAATCACCATCACCACAATCATGCTGCCCATGGTCTCGCCGAAGGTGGCGTCAAGCTGTGCCAACGCATGCCGACGCTCACTCAACCCCAGAATCGCCGGGCGCTCTCTAATCCGGGAGAGCAGTTTTTCACTCATCTCCCCGCCCACGCTGTTGGCAAGAAAACGGTTTGCCACCTGCTCTTCACCCAGCAGGCGGCTCAGATAACCGATATCAGCATAAGCGGAGAGACCGAGAAAGCTTTCGACCACCGCACTCACCTCAGCCACCACCTGTTCACGGCGCCCTGTAAGCGGCCTCAGGGTCACACTGTCACCCGGCTTCAGTTCGAGAATCTCGGCAAGCTTGCGGGTCAACACCAATCCCTGTGAAGGCACATCAACCCTTCTCCCGAACTGGTCCAGGGGGGTATGCAGGCGATTGTCCGTCGGCAGACCTGTAATGGCGATACGTTTCTGGCGCGCCCCGTTAGTCAGGTCGCAGGCAACCAGCAGTTCCGGCTGGGCCAGGGTAATCCCCGGCAGACTTTCAATCTCCGTCAAAGTCTGCAGATCAACCGGTTCACGCAGACCGATGCTCAGATCCTGATGGGAGACCCGCTCGAACTCGAAACCCATCAGGTAGTCCAGCGCATCGACCATGCTCAAGGTCGTGAACACCAACGCGGTGGCGATCAGGCTGGCAAACAGACTGACCAGCGAACGGAAGGGGTTGCGAAATACCGAGCGCAGGATTGAGCGCCAACGAAAGTTCAGTCGCCCCCAAAGAAACCCCAGACGCTCCAGCAGAATGTGGCCGCCTGCCTGGGGAACCGGCGGGCGCATCGCTTCCGCAGGCTGCAAACGGGTCGCCCGCCAGACACCATAACCACTACCGGCAAGGGCAAACAGCAGGCTGATCAACAGTCCGACCAGGGCGATATCTCCATAGAAGTGATAGACCAGCCCCGGCAGTTCGTATAACTCTCGATAGATTGCCGCCATCTCCGACTGCAACCAGACACCAAGCGCTATGCCCAACAGGCCACCGGTACAACCCACCGCCACACCATAGGAAAGATAGTGCCGGATCAGGCTGAAACGATCGTACCCCAGAGCGCGCAAGGTCCCGATGATCGATCGCTGTTGGTTCACCAGACGACCAATCAACACATTGAGCACCAAAGCACCCACGCCGAGAAAGATCATCGGCAGAATTCTCGACTGCACCTCGAGCCCTGCCAGTTCATCCTGCAGGAAACGGAACGAGGCCTGCTCGGAGATCGGCGTGGTCAGGGTCACGCCGAAGGGATCGAGCCGCAGTGCTATCGCCAACAGGACGTTCTTCACCTGCGTGGCGTGTCGGCTACTGAGTCGTCCGAGCAGTTGGTTATAGGCCCCGTCCAGATCGCTTCTCGTCTGCAGATAGCGCTCACCAAGATAGATCACTCCAAAACGCGCCGGATCGGGCGCCAGCCCACCGCTGGCCGGGATCAGGTAGACAAACTCGGGTGACTGGGCTGTCCCGACCACCAGCAACTCCTGCCGGCTTTCGAGCAGCAGTGCGCCGATCCGGTCACCCGGTTTCAATCCGTGGGCCACTGCGAAGGCATGATTGAGAATAACTTCAGCCTCTCCAGGGCCGGAGATGCGGCTGCCGGTGCGCATCATAAGATCATTGAAGCGGGGACTGGTATAATCCGGCAGAGATAGCGCAACCCCCTCGATCGGCCGCACGACGCCAGGCAGATCGATCATCACCGATTGTGAAATCCGCCCCTCGATACTCACCACCCCGTCGAGTCTTGCGCTCTCCTCCACCGCCCATGAAGGGGCACGCTTCAGATCCACCACAAAGTCGCTCAGGCGATAATCTCGATAGTAAGCGTCTCTGGCATCACCCATGTCGCGCCAGACACCCGCCATCCCGACATAAGCACCGACACCAATCGCAATCACCGCAAACAGGGTCAGAAGCTGCCCCTTGCGCCGCCAGAGGTCGCGTATCAATTTATGGCGTAGCGCCCGGCTCACCAGGTGACCTCGTCCACCGGAACAGGTCTGGCATTCTCCTGTAGCGAATGGATGCCCCCGTCCCGAATGGTGGCGATCCGATCACCGATACCGGCAATCGCGCTATTGTGGGTAATCAACACCAGGGTCTTGCCCAACGCCTCTTTCAGGTGCACCAGCAGCGTCAGAACCTGACGACTGGTGGCCAGATCCAGCGCACCAGTCGGCTCATCACAGAGCAGCAGTTTTGGATTGCCCGCCAGGGCGCGGGCGATGGCGACGCGCTGCTGCTCCCCGCCACTCATCTGCGAGGGGAAGTGATTTTCGTATCCAGCCAGCCCCACAAGCGCCAGCGCTTCCCCAGGATCAAGCGGGTCGCTGGCTATCTCCGTGGCAACCTGGACATTCTCAAGCGCCGTCAACATCGGCGCCAGGTTGTAGAATTGAAAGACAAAACCAACCTGGTGCCGCCGGTATTCAGTCAACGCCTGATCCGTCGCCTGCGCCAGATCTATCCCTTCGTACAGCACTCTCCCGCTGGTGGGATGATCCATGCCGCCGATAAGGTTGAGCAGGGTGCTCTTACCCGAACCACTCGGGCCGATGATGACCATGAACTCGCCATCGAGAATATCGAGAGAAGCATCCCGCAGCGCCGGAACCTCCACCTCTCCCATGCGAAAGATACGACTGGCGTTTCTTACGGATAACAAAATCTTCCGTTCCATTGGCATCCATATTTTTGCGGGGTGGTCAGCTCAAATTATAGGCCACGAAGCATCATGTAGGCATGCCCAAGCGCAGCGGATCTGGCACAAGTGTTGGCTCTGGCATTGATGCTTTCCGATTCCGCTACGCTTGAACCGGCCTACTCAGGAGCTAAATTCCAAACAATAAAAAAGGCCGGCAGAGACTGCCGGCCTTAAGTGAGGCTGTTACACCTCAAGGGGGTTTATGGTTATTCAGTCGGCAGCAGCTGCTTCCGGCTCATTCTGACCAACAAAGAAGCTGGCGATGTAGAGCACCAACCCGATCAGGAATACCACACCGGCAATCTCACGCAGCCAGTAGAACAGTGCGATCTGATCCTGCACCGCCATGAACGACTGCGGGTTCTCGCCCATACGCTGCAGGTAGGCCTGCAGGATACCAGCGCCCGTCAGGAACAGGGTGATGAACACCATTGACACGGTCATCAACCAGAAAGACCACATCTCCAGGATCTGCGACTTCGGCGGATTGGCAGCATTGCGGCCCCGCAGCAGTGGCATAGCGTAGGAGATGATCGTCAAGTTGATCATCACGTAGGCACCGTAGAATGCCATGTGACCATGAGCCGCAGTGATCTGCGTACCGTGAGTGTAGTAGTTCACCGGGGACAGGGTATGCAGGAAGCCCCACGCGCCAGCACCCAGGAATGCCATTACAGCGGTGCCCAGTGCCCACAGGATCGCAACCTTGTTGGGGTGTTCGCGGCGACGCTTGTTCACCATGTTGAAGGCAAACACGGTCATCATGAAGAAGGGGATCGGCTCCATTGCGGAGAAGATCGAGCCCCACCACTGCCAGTACTCGGGGGTACCAATCCAGAAGAAGTGGTGACCGGTACCGATGATGCCGGTGATCAGGGTCATGGCGATGATGATGTAGAGCCACTTCTCGATCACTTCGCGGTCGACGCCGGTGGTCTTGATCAGCACGAAGGCGAGGATGGCACCGAGGATCAGCTCCCATACACCCTCTACCCACAGATGCACAGTCCACCACCAGAAGAACTTGTCCAGGACGACGTTGGTGGGGTTGTAGAAGGCGAACAGGAAGAACACAGCCAGACCAACCAGACCCAACAGCATTACCAAGTTCACCACGGTCTTGCGACCTTTGAGGATAGTCATGCCGATGTTAAACAGAAACGCCAGGGCAACTATCACTATACCCAGCTTGGTAATGGTCGGTTGTTCCAGGAACTCACGGCCCATGGTGGGCAGCAACTCGTTCATGGTCAGCTCTGCCAGGGTAGCGTAGGGCACCAGCAGGTAGCCTGCCACGGTCAGAGCCGCAGCCACCAGGAAGATCCAGAACATCAGTGTCGCCAGCCAAGGCGCAAAGAGTTCAGTCTCCGCCTCTTCCGGCACCAGATAGTAGGCGGCACCCATGAAGGCCATCAACATCCACACGATAAGTGCGTTGGTGTGGACCATACGAGCCACGTTGAATGGAATCTCTGGGAACAGAAAATCCCCTACTACATACTGCAGGCCCATGATCAAGCCAAACAGGATCTGCGCCGCAAACAGGGCGATGGCCGCGATAAAATATAGCTTCGCAACCGATTGTGATTGATATTTCATTATTTACTTCTCCCCTTAACCCTGGATGTTCGGCGGCCAGCCAGCGGTGTTGATTTCTGAAACATACTTCAGAAACTCGGCAATCGCGGTCAGTTCTTCATCATTGAAGTTGAACTGAGGCATACTGCGGCGACCGGGTATACCATCCTTAGGGCGACTCAAAATAAAACCCTTGATCGCATCGGTCGAATTGCCAAAACGCTTGTAGACGTTACCCAGCTCAGGCGCGAAGTAGGCGCCCTCTCCCAGCAGGGTGTGGCAGCCAATGCAGTTATTGTTCTCCCAAAGCGCCTTGCCTTGGGCGATAACCGGACCCAGCTCCCCCTCCAGGGCCGCCCGGTTATCACGATTTGGAAGCTGCCCCATGGTGTCGAACGTAAGGGCGAGAAAAAGTAGAAAGAAAAAAGCGCTTCCACCATAAAAGATGTTGCGCGCCATCGATTTAGTAAAGGCCTCGGCCATGTGATTACTCCTATGCATGCAGACTTGCGGGGTAAATTAGAAAATATTAATAGATAGCAAGGCTTTGACCTTGATCAAGTTAAGGTTTTGGAGGGCTATTTGCACCACGCCCCCTGTTCGATCCAGCGCATCAGCAGACTGGTATTCGGGTGGTCACTCTCCTCGCCCGGATTGATACCAGGCGGCATACGATTCTCCGTCAGACGCTGGTAGAGCCGGCTCTTTTCCGCCTCGTGTGGAATAACAATAGGGATACCCGGCCTGCCTTGTTTTTTTTTGGTTCGGGAGAAAGCCCCCGTCATGATGGCCTCATGGCTGCTCAGGTTGACCTCATTGAAGTTGGGCGGGTCCCGGAATCCTGCATGGCAGGAGATACATGCGATATCGGAGCCAAATGCCGTGGGCTCGGCAAAGAGCGGCAGCACGCTGGTCTTGAAAAACTCGTCATCAGCCGCCCCGCTGTCGATCCACTTTTTGACCTTTTGGATACTTTCAGTATCAGTCGGGTACAGGAAAGAGACACCCAGCGGCATGCGGTTATTCCTGAGCTTATGGACCAGGCGGCTCTCCATTGGCTTGCCCGGTGAAATGACGGGTCTGGCCGGGGCTTCAGTGGAGCCTCGCAGAATACCTTCACAACTGGAGAGGTCCAGTCCCCGGTAACTCCGTGACGGGTCATTGGAGCTGTGACAAACGATACAAGCCGGTCCATTGCCAAAGGCGTTTGGCGTCCGCATCAACGTGGCAATATAATCATAGGTGATAGGGATATTTCCCTGCAAAACCAGGGCCTTGACCGCATCGTGGTCCCCTTCTATCTTAAGTTCACCCAAGCGGATCTTGCGCCACATCTGATGGGTAACACTGGCTGGATTCGCTACCTCATCGGCAGCCGACAGTGCCGCTGAAAAAAACGGCGATGAACAGCCAACGATCAGAGCGGTAATCAAATAAAATGTGCCGCTATACTTTTTCGAATCACCAAACACATCTTTCTCCTGATTCGGCACAACGACCCCTCGCCAAGCCGATTGCAACAAAGGTTGCCGCCGGGCAATATGACTGAAACCGAATGCCTTGTCCATCGATGTAAAACCGGAGCAGATAGTTGATTTCACCCAGACTCTTTTTTGTCGTGCTGGCCACGCTGATATCCTTCTCATCAACCTGCGCCAGCGAAGAGAGGGAAATACTTCTGCAGCTCCCTCCCGCCTCTTTGGCACAGTGGTATAAACCCGCCAATAAACGACACGTCTGGCTACACAACATGTTCAAACTGCGCCGTGAGATGCTGGCGGTCTCCGACTATTTGGCACTGGAAGATCAGGTGCGGCTCAATAAGTGGACCACACGCCTTGCGCAGCACTACCGCAAGATTGGCGAAATGGTGCCGGAGTGGCGGGATGAACTGGAACTCGAACAGATGGACGCACTACAAAAGGCGGCGGCACAGGGCGATTACAAACAGGCTGCCACCACACTGAGAAAAATTGGTCTCAGCTGCCGTTCCTGCCATCGGGACTATCGCGCCGTAGCTGCTGCACTCTATCGCAGCCCGGACTTCAGTGCAGTCAAGATCGAAGATACTGAAACATTGGAGGAGGAGTCCTATAAAAGAGTAATGGAGCGTCTCACCCTGTTGCTCAACCGGATCAAGATCGCCAGTGAGGATGAGAGAAAACAGACGGCACTCGATAGCCTGGGCGATCTTCGCCGGCGACTCGATGATCTTGGACAAAGTTGTGAATCCTGCCATAAGGACAAAACCCAAAAATCAAGAATCCTCGGTGCTGAAACAGAGAAATCCCTGGCAGCACTTGAACTGGCGATAAAAGCAGGAGAGATAAAGCAGACAGGACGCCACCTGGGAACACTGGCTGTCCAGAGCTGTGCACGCTGCCACAGCGTGCATCGCACCCTGTATGACATCAAAAAGGTGCTTGCACCTTAAGCGAGACTCAAACGGCCCCTCCCCATTGATGTATATCATGATTTTTTCGAATAAAAACGGGTAGACTCCAACCTTGGTGTAATGCAGGTATATTTACACTCCGCATAGGTCCGCAGAGATCTGTCGTTGTCAGCGCCGCTGATTGGTGTTTACAAGGGGACGTCGTCAAGATGATCAACCATTATCCTCCGGCCTACAGGCGCCGGATGTATCGCTTTAATTACATATCTCTTAGCTTCTCTATCCTGATTCTGACACTGGGCTGGGTAACAACAACCCTGGCCTCTTCAGATTCAAAAATCGAAATAGGCATCTCCGAATATACAAAAACGGATGAACGCCATGCGATTTTCAAACCCAAAAAAGAGAGCAAGGCAACCACTGATCATACAAAACTGAAGGAGCTTCAAGGCCCGTTTTTTAGTGGCCCTGAAGTGACCAAAGCCTGCCTGGAGTGTCACAACACCGCAGGTCATCAGTTCATGAAAAATAAGCACTGGACCTGGGACTACAAACACCCAAAGACAGGGCAACACCTTGGCAAGAGCGTGCTGATCAATAACTTCTGCACCAATGCCAGGGGCAATGAAGGCATGTGCGCCCAGTGTCATGCCGGTTATAACATGGACAGTCCGGATTTTGATTTCACAAACCAGGAGAATATGGATTGCCTGGTCTGTCACGAATCCACTGGCACCTACTACAAAACACCCACATCAAAAGGCAACAAGGCCTGCTCCGTCATGTTTGAGGGCAAGCCTGCCATCGACTGGGCGGCGGTTGCAAAAAGCGTTGAGATGCCGACTCGCAACAACTGCGGCAAGTGCCACTTCTATGGTGGCGGCGGCGACAATGTGAAACATGGCGATCTCTCATCTGTGCTTTTTGATCCACCCAAAGAGGTCGATGTACACATGAGTGAAGCGGGTGAAGGCTTTACCTGTGTCACCTGCCACGTGGGCGAAGGTCACGAGTGGGCCGGCAGCCGGTACGAGATGCTTGTCAACGACGAGACGGGCACCGGCAAGCCTGGCATGCCACGGGAAACCGCTTCATGCGAAAGCTGTCACAGCGCATCACCCCATCCCATCACATCGGTCCAGGGGATCAAGCTCAACAGCCATACTCAAACGGTTGCCTGCGAAACCTGCCACATTCCGGCCATTGCCAGGGGCGGCGTCGCTACAGAGGTCGATTGGGACTGGCGCACCATGGGCAAACTGAAAGATGGCGAGGGCTTCAAGCTGAAGGAGTACACCCAAGGGGATGGCCATCACCGCGCCACCTACAAGTCGATAAAGGGCACCTTCACCTATGCTGAAGACCTTGAGCCAATGTATGCCTGGTTTGACGGCACCATGAACTACACCACGATTGCCACCAAATTTAATCCATCAAAAGGTCCGATCGACATCAACAGTTTCTCCGGCTCCCATGATGACCCGGGATCACGCATCTACCCGTTCAAACGCATGCACACCACACAACCCTACGACAAGGGCAACAACACACTGCCCTATATGCATCTTTGGGGGAATGATGACAGTGCACTCTGGGGCAACTACGATTTCGGCAAGGCCATTGAGGCCGGAATGAAGAAAAATGGTATCCCCTACAGCGGCGAATGGGGGTTTATAGAAACCTACTCCTACTGGCCCATCAACCACATGGTGGCGCCCAAAGACGACGCACTGAGTTGTTCCAGCTGTCATTCACATGACGGCAGACTCGATCATCTTGAGGGTTTCTATATGCCGGGTAGAGGCAAGAATGAAATGCTCGATCTTATCGGTTTGTTGGCAGTTCTCGGCACCCTGGGTGGGGTACTTGGACACGGCGCATTGCGCATGATCGCCACCCGTAGGAGGAAAGTCTGATGACGACGCATAAGATTCTGGTATTCAAGCGCTTCGAACGTCTCTGGCACTGGAGCCAGATGGCGCTTATCTTCACCCTGCTGTTCAGCGGATTTGCAGTGCATGGAGTCTATAATCTGATCGAGTTTGGCGATGCTGTCACCGTACACACATGGGCCGCACTGGTGTTGTTGGCGCTCTGGGCATTCGCCGTCTTCTGGCTCTTCACAACAGGACAGTGGCGTCACTATATTCCAACCGCCGATAACTTCATCACGGTTGCGCGCTTTTACGCCTTCGGCATTTTCAAAGAGGAGCACCACCCCTATCGCAAGACCTACCGGCGCAAACACAATCCTCTTCAGGCGCTGACCTATCTTATGGTCAAGATCGTGATCTTTCCTGCGATCTGGATATCCGGCATCGCCTACCTGCTGATCAGTTTTGGACAGGGGGAGATTTTCAGCTGGATAGGACTTGGACCCATTGCACTCGCCCATACCATCGCGGCCCTCGCAGTCCTGCTATTTGTCATCGCCCACGTCTATCTGCTCACAACAGGCCATTCATTTATCGATCATGTGAAACCGATGATCACCGGCTACGATGACGTTGAACTATCGAATGAGGAGCTGGCCTATCTGAAGGCAGATGAACCCGGGGTGCTTAAAGAGGGCGATTAGCAAACCGCCGAAAACAGAAGACTCAGCGCAAGATCAGGCGTTGGGTCTTCTGTTGATTTAAGAGGGCTCTAACTGCGGTGCCCCGCTATATCCCGGCAATCTCCCTGACGTTCTTCTATCTCTACCAGGTCTATGTCTATCCAATCGAGGAGATTCTTTGAGCAATAGCCAAAAGCTCTCACTTAATCCCTGTTTTCAACCAAAAGCTCTGAACCCGTTTACTGAGTATCAGGAACTGTTTTTGTCAGGCAGATTTTCCGCCCCGGCAGTCTGTTCAGTGAACAGGTGAACATCGCGCTGCGCAAATGCCATGCAGAGGAATTGGTCGAGGCAATTGAAGGATTTGACCTTGTAATTCCCATCGTATCGCTGTACGCAGCGACGAAACGTATGCATTGGAAGATGCTCCATCACCTGGGAAAAGACAATCTTTCCTATATGCATGATTTACCTCTGAAAACAGATCAAATTCCGGCATTCTAGGGGTTTTGGGGGAGTTCAAATCGATGACCCCTACTATTCGTCTGTTTTTCTCGTTACTTCAGTTGGTTACGTATGATGATTGTAACTTCTCAAAAACCCGTGGCAAGCAGTAAATAATTACAAAAAGCACTTGACAGGGTTTTGGGGCAAAAAACTAAAAATCCTGTCATGGTACAACTCTGGTTTGGAAACTGTCATGGCTGATCTTGTAGCGCGCACTATG
>JAMJIN010000418.1:0-1603 GCA_036784775.1 Chromatiales bacterium
CCTCGTTTGCTTCGGGCTGCTGCAACGACTTCACCACGTCCCGAGACATGGCTGCGGCTTGCTGAACATTCGTGCTAATCAAGTAAACTAATGCTGACGTAACGTTCCAGGTCTCCGGACCACATGGCCAACTTGCAGGTGCCGATCATGAATATCAAACAGTCCATACTTACCGCCGCTATTGTTTCCTTGCTCGTTTCAGCGCCCATTCAGGCAGGCTGGAAGGCGCAGTCTCAGGTTGGAAGTGATGCCCAGATTCAAGTGATTGAACAGCTGAGTGATGCGGAAGCAGCCAGTCTGTTGTTTATGCGGGAGGAGGAGAAGCTCGCCAGGGATGTCTACCAGACGCTCTTTATGCAGTGGTCGCAGCCGGTCTTTATCAATATTTCAACGTCGGAACAACGACACATGGATAGTCTGGCTGTGCTGCTGAACCGATATGCGTTACTCGATCCCGTTATAGACGATTCTGTGGGGGCGTTTGTCAATCCTGAGCTCGCTGCCCTCTATACAGCTTTGACCGCCGAGGGGGCTGAGTAACTTCTCGCCGCCCTCATTGTAGGGGCCAAGATTGAGGAGATAGATATCCTTGATCTGCAGAGAGCCATTGCCGAATCGACCCACCCGGATCTGGTCCAGGTCTATGAAAATCTCATGCGGGGTTCCCGTAACCACCTGCGGGCATTCGTACGGCAGATAGAGAGCCTGGGCGTGGCCTATGAATCCCAAATGATGGAGCAGGATGACGTGGATATGATCCTCGACTCTCCCATGGAACGGGGGCGGAACTCCCGCAAAGGTCGCCGTAGCCGGTAATGCGACGTCCTTATTGATAACAGGCCCAACCACCTGGTGATGGATCGGAATCCGAATAGGGTTATGCATTAGTAGGTGGGGGCGGGAGATGCACTGACCCCGTACATGCGGAGTTACTGAATAACACGGGCCCTGTGCCCGTGTTTTTTTTGTCTGAATTTTGTTGCTCTGATTCAGCTTGATTTCATTTTGCTGATCTAGGATAACCCTACAAGATGAAAATAGACGAGGTTTGGAGATGAATGAACAGAAAAAGATAAAAGTTTGGGATCCGCTGATACGGTTGTTTCACTGGAGCCTGGTTGCAGCCTTCGTGATCGCTTATTCAACTGAAGACGATTGGATGATGATCCATTCCTGGGCCGGGTATCTGATTGGAGTTTTGCTCCTGTTTCGTTTGGCCTGGGGATTCATCGGTCCGCGTTTTGCGCGTTTTAGCGACTTTGTCAGGCCTGCCGCAGAGGTTAAGACCTATCTCAAGGAGATGTCCGTACTGAAGGCAAAGCGTCATATCGGACACAACCCAGCAGGCGGGGCAATGATCATTGCCCTGTTGTTGAGCCTCATGATAACCGTAATAACCGGCTTGGGCGCCTATGGTGTCGAGGGTGCGGGACCTATGGCCGCCTGGTTTTCGGGGCTGGGTCAGTTTGGTTGGAAGATGCTGGAGGAGATCCACGAGTTCTTTGCCAATTTTACCCGGTAGTTGCATAAATACCGGTGCTGATACCCGTTTCATCGCATAAAAGACAGGGTGAAATGAATATTTTGCATAATTTCTGGAATT
>JAMJIN010000419.1:0-1600 GCA_036784775.1 Chromatiales bacterium
CGTACAAAACGGCGCGTGCGATGACGAATTGGGGGGCGCGATGGCAGACCCGGTTAGAAGGCCCACCGCGGTCGCTTCGAAACTTTGGCTAGTTTGATCACCCCACGTTGCCACAGTTCACTCAGCTGTATAAATAAGCCTGGCAATACAGACAGTGGTGGAAATGTGAACGAAGAAGTTGAGATGGCCTTGGAATGAACAGGTCTGCCAGGGGGTGAAGTGTAAAGCGCATTGAGCGGTCCTATGGACTGGATACCGCGCTATATAAGAACTTACCTTTTTTACGAATCCCAGCCGCCCGATTCCCCTGTGGGTGGGCACCGTATGCTGGAGTCATCCTTTCTATGCCGTAAAAATAAAACTATCGATGCTTGAAACGTTTTGTCGGTCACTTTCTCCGCTTTCTACGCACCAATTTAGTGATCCCCAACCTTACCTTACGGTTCCCCAACCTTACCTTACGGTTCCCCAACCTTACCTTACGGTTCCCCATTGCTATTCTCCGTTGCGCACTCCGCTGCGCACTTTACGACAGCCGTACAGCCCTACCTGCATGGTGATAGCCATATATAGTCATTGTGACAGCCGTACAGCCCTACCTGCATGGTGATAGTGCCGCCGTTCGGGTCGAAGCCAGCAGGGTCGTACGTGTAGCCGTTGGTGCACGCGACTGTGTCGTTGCCGCCGGCGCTGTCATTGCCGTACATGCGACACGCAGACAGAACACCAGTTGAAACATCTTTCGGAATGTAGCGTTCAACGGGGACGTCTTCTGGCACTTTGCAGTGATGTGGGTTGATGTAACCTGTCGAGAATGAATGGAATCAAGACTGGTTTTCTCACATATTCGACTTTTCAGTTCCGATAACTACCGGTAATAATCCGAGAAAAACAGTCATTATCATACAACGGTAGCGTCAGCACAGTTTTAGTTCTATTGCTGAATAGGCGCAGTGACTTATGCCTGGGTGAATTCAGACCTTGAAGAAACGGAGTGTCCAGTTTCCACAAACACTACCACTTCAAGTTACCCGATTTGTTTTAATTAACCAACCTTAAAATGGATCCTGCGGCAAAATCCTAACACCGAGAATGTGAATGGAACTGGGATTCAAATTCACATTAAGAAAAAAACAGACGTGTCAAACCCGAGGTCGCCACTGATTTTGAATTTGATATTATTATTCTCCTAAGAGAAAAGATCACACAGGAGCTTCACGTGCGAGTGGAATCCTCATGTGTGAAGATGTGGCTGAAGATTCTTGCCGTAAAGACAATGTTTGTGGTCTACGAATTTCCCGAAAAATTACCGTCATTACGAAATGTTTTGGAGATCGTCGCCGACTTTAAGTACTTTGGCTCCTGTGTCAGCACTACTGCCAAAGACATAAAGACAAGGAAAACAATGGCACGGAGAGCTCTCAACCAATGACACAAAGGAAGGCAATGACAGGGAGAGCACTCAACCAATGACACAAAGGAAGGCAACGGCTTGGAGAGAACTCAACCAATGACACCGAGGAAGGCAATGGCACGGAGAGCACTCAACCAATGACACCAAGGAAGGCAATGGCACGGAGAGCACTCAACCAATGACACC
>JAMJIN010000420.1:0-1599 GCA_036784775.1 Chromatiales bacterium
AAATCGCTCAAGCTCATGCCTGTCTGAAATTGGATTGGATTCTGTGCCATGTCCGCTCTCCTATTGTGGATCGTGGCATCATCTTGCAACAACCAGTGGCTCATTCCGTGAGTCACTGCTGAACATTCGTACTAATCAAGATCCATTATGTCTACAGGCGGAGTTTTCAAAAGAACAGGCTCAGACCGGCACTCAGTTCGAGGTTGTGAGTGGTTTTATCCTCTCCCAGCAGGTCGCTGTTGAAGAGGTGGTCCCGCACGTCAAGATGCAGGGCAAAGGCATCGGTGAACAGGAAGCGGTAACCCAGTCCGAGATTGGCGCTGAAATGGTCGTCACCCGCGAAGGTGACATTGCCGACGCCGCCGATCAGATAGAGATGGGTGTTGAAGGCCCGTCCCTTTCCAATGAAAACCTCCCCGGGTAACAGGTTGTAACCCAAAGAGAGGTTGTAGTAGGTGAAATCGCGTTAGCTGTCGGTGAGCAGCTGTGCACTACCGCTTAACAGTTCATAGCTGGTCTTGCTGGCGCGGGAGTAGCCTGCATCCGCCTCCAGGAAAAAATCTTCGCTGAGGTGGTAGTTGAGACGCGCGCCGTAGACCGGGTTGGTGCCAAAGTCCTCAATGCTGAGTGCGCCGGCAAACAGGTTGATCTCGAAGTCTTCTGTATCGATCTCAGGCTCGACGATCTCGCGCCGATTGAGGTCGGGCAGAATCACCGGCTCCCTGCCGCTCTCCATCCCCCCGGCTGCTGACAGGGATTGCCAGGGCAGCAGTGCTATCAGCAGCCAGAAGCCGATAGTTCGTCTGATCGGTCGGCTTTTCAGAAGAAGAAAGCGATACCTAATTTCCATTCCGAGTACTCCTCGTTGTCGTCACGACTGGTGAACACCAGTCGGTTTTTGTATTCACCGCGCAACATGAAACGGCGCCCCAGGTAGAGGCGCGCCCCGAGTCCCACGTTCGCTGTCTGGTCAGTGCGGTCCTCGCTTTGCACCAGGGTGCTGCGTGGCCGCGTGTGGATGAGGCCGGTGCCGATGGTGAAGAAAGGCGAGATTCTCCACTCAGGAAAAGGCTGGGCAACAAGATTTATGTCTGCCATCAGTTGACTTGAGACGTCCCCCAAGGCGTGGGAGAAGGCGAGCTCGGCACTGAGATTCTGCGACAGAGCGAAGCCGCCGTATGCGCTGAGCAGGGCAGCGCCTTCAAAATAGCCGCCCAGCAGGCCCGCTTCCCAGCGGCGTCGGCTGAAGTCGTCCAGTCGAGGTGCATCCAGACGCAGCGGCTCGCCCTGGTGGTCGAGGTTTCCACTGAGCTGATCCAGATGGACCCAACCCTCAACGCCTTTGTGGGTACGCAGCTTGAACCAGTCGGTGCGGCGTTTGAGGATCTCCACCCGCTCGCCCCGCCCCACGGCATGAATAGCTGTAGATGGCGGTAAAAACCCGAACATAATTGGCGAACAGCGGTAACCGGATGAAATAGCTGCAAATAGCGAGTCAGAAGAAACAGCCAGCGACAAAGAGTGACATCGAGAAAGAAATCGGGAAGATGTAGGGAGCCGTTGAGAAGGTGTGGTACCGGGTGTATCGACCTCGACAGT
>JAMJIN010000063.1:0-19043 GCA_036784775.1 Chromatiales bacterium
TATGAATTTATTGATGAGCTACGTGAGGTGATCTGGAGTCGATACGGGTTGCAACTGCAGGAGCTGATGCAAGAGGATCGGGTGACAGTCTTTGACTCTGAAGGCCTGCTGGATGGAGATATACCCTCCGGACCTGAGGGCACCTCCCCGTCCAAGCTTATACCCTGGACCCCTTTTCGCCGTCACATCGGAGAGCCCTGGATAAAACTCATGGGACGCATCAACGATCAAGGCAACGAGACCTTCGCCATCGGCAGCGATCTCCCGGAATACACAGCCAAAACCGACGGAGAACTGTTTCTCTATGTCAACGACGCAGCATTGGGTTTCTTGCCAGGCAAATACTGGGCACTACCCTATTCCTGGTCGTTGGGACAGAACAAGGGAAAGATTGAGATCACCGTCACCCGACTGGCGGATAACGGTTGAGACGGGCCGGCTGGAAATCAGGTGGTAGGCGCGGTGGCCCCGCGCGCGCCTACCATCTCTTCGCAGCAAGCTGCGGAGAACTACACCCATAGCAATAAAATTGTGGGGGTTTTGTTAGCGCCTGAAGTCCATTCTCACAGGCTTTTTTCATAACCTGCTATGGGTTAAACGTCACCTCCACGCCGTCAACCGCCTCCTTCTCGTAGAGCTCTTCCATGCTCTGCACCTTGCCGCTCTGCAACTCCTTATCGACGGCATCCCGTATCTCCACGATCACCAGATCCACATTCAGTGTGGCGCCCGCAAGTGGATTATTTGCATCCAGAGTCACCGTTTCATCGTCGAATCCGACAACAGTAATCGGCGAGACATTTGACCCCTTCCGACCCCTCAATTTGAGGCCAACCTGCAGTTCACCCGTGCCTTTAACGTGGCTTCTCGGCACCTTTTTGATCAGATTTTCGTCCTGATACCCGTATGCCTGCTCCGGAGTGAGAACGAGCGACAGCCTTTCACCTATGTTGCGACCCTCGATAGCCGTTTCAATCGCAGAAAGCAGGCTCCCTCTACCCTGAATAAAAGAGAGAGGATCCCCATTGTCCGTAGTATCAACCACACGCTTCTCATCGTCAGTCATGGTGTATTCGATGGTTACGACTTTGTCTTTTGTTACTTGCATGATCGAGTCCTGTTAGGATAAATACCAATGGATGGGTTTAGTTCGAATATATTTCGCACGAGGTCCAATCCACCGTAAGGATAGCGCCCTTTGAGTAAAAAATGATGACAATGGAACAGACAACAAACGACACACAACACTTGGCCACCGAAGTAAGAGACGCATGCATACGTGCCGCGCTTGAAGGCTACGAACATGCAGCCATGAGCGGGTTGTGTCACGAAGGCGCTTGGGAGGCGGCTATCAGCGCAATGAAGATGCTTGATCTCAATACGATCCTGAATCAGGGTACCCGTGACTAAATACTGTCGAGTTGCCCTGATTCTTTTTGATTGCCTTACGATTTCGATTCAATAAGTGTCGCACGCGCCAATTCATTTATCACAACCAACCCTGGGTACGGGCCATCTCCGCCACCAGGAGAACAATTGCCGTATATAGAACGACGTTCTGAACAAAGACCAGCGCCATTTTCTTGTTGATACTGGCCTTCAACTGTTGCGTTGCTTCCTTACGGTCAACCTCCGGCATCGCCTCGACCTCACTCCACGCCTCTTTTCTTAGCCGGATCTGATCAACTGCCTGAGTAACACAGACAACCAGAACGGCCATTCCTATCCCTTCAGGGGACAAGAAGAAGTAGTAAGCACCGAGCCAGCCCATAAGGGCATGCATCATTAAATTCCACAGCATAACAACTCTACATTTTACTTTTCAGTTAGATCAACAGCAGTCAACAGAAATTCTCTACAGGGCATTTGCCCCTATGTTACTCATCCAGTACATCCAACGACTCATCCCCTTCTCCCTTGGACTGGGTATCAAATGGATTGTCATCGCGAAATGTTGCGATAGCCATCGCGATAGAGAGCAGGATAACCGCGTTGAAAAAGACAGGAATCACAACAAACGCATACCCTAGCGCATGAACATTGGCCCCCCCACTACAGCGGTAATCGCCGTTGCTCCTCCAGGTGGATGCATGCATCGAAAAAGGTGCATTAGCAGCATCGCACAGGGAATAGAAATGGATGCAGCGAGCAGATCATTGGGTACCAGCAGGTAGCAGGAGACCCCTGCGAATGCAGAGACCAAGTGACCGCCCACCAGATTCCACGGTTGAGAGACGGGACTGAAGGGCAAGGAAAAGATGAATATTGCCGAAGCACCGGTAGATGCCAGAATGAGCGGCATCGCCTCTGCCTGCAATATTTCATTACTGAAAAATGTTGCAATCAAGGTACCGATAAAGGCGCCCACGACCGAAATCACGAACTCCTTTTCGGTCATAACCCTCTTCAGGCCTACGATATGTCTAAACATTTTTCATTCTTTGCTATCCGGATCGATTATCAACAACGTCCGGTGCACTCTACACTGACTCTCTCCACGCCTCCACTTTTGCTCAACCCATTTGCACTCTAGTGCTCACCCTTGGTCTTGCGAATACCCGCCAGACGGTTACCCTGTTTCTGCGGCCCACCCTTGGGAAAGATGTCGTGAAGGTAGCGGTTGTTGCCACGCTCCTTTCCCCACACCTTTCTGAAATGTTTGATCATGTCACGCACCTGAGCCTGAACACGACGTTCGAAATAGTAGTCTCGAATAAACCGCACCACTTCCCAGTTGTCATCGGTCAATTCCAGTCCCTCTTTTTTGGCCAACGCTATTACAAAGCCATCCGACCAATCATCCATGTCCTGGATATATCCCTCTTGATCCGTGGCCACCATTTTTCCGTCGACATCAACGTGTTCAATGCGGGTAGCGTAAGGATTTGTACTCATGATTACTGCCTCATCAAAACGAGCGGGAGCAACTGCTCCCGCTCTATACAACATCTGCTTTCTATCAGTTCATGCGTACCCGCTTGACGCGGACGATCTGGTAAGCGCGGGTGAGATAAGTCACCGGCACACTCCAGACATGCACCAGACGAGTGAACGGAAAGATCAGGAACACCGTCATGCCGAAGAACATATGGGTTTTGAAGATCGGTGAAACGTCCTTCAGCAGGCTTGGGTCGACACTCAGGGTGGCGATGCTCTTGACGTATTCTGTCAGGGCAATCATCTCCGACACGTCACCATGGGCAGCATGGCCGGTAGAGACCAGTAGCGTACTCAGACCCAAGGCCACGGTAGCCAGCAGCCAGGCGATGACAAAGGTATCACGATTGCGGCTCACCGCCTTGACCCGGGCGTTGGTGACACGCCGATAGACCAGCATTGCCGCACCGATCAGGCACATAACACCAAAAATACCACCAGCGTAGATAGCGATGTACTGGTGACCAACATCGGAGATACCCATGGCCAGGAACCAGCTGTGTGGCAACAACATGCCTCCCGCGTGACCAAAGAAGATGCCCAGTATTCCGACGTGGAACAGGTTGCTCGCCAGACGCATATTCTTGTTGCTGAGCAGTTGGCTGGAGTCTGCCTTCCAGGTGTACTGTTCACGATCAAAACGAATCCAGCTGCCAAGCAGAAAGATGGCGCCAGCCAAGTAGGGGTAAGCCCCGAAAACCAAGTCATGTAAACTCATTTAACTATCTCCTCAGGCTGCTTTGGCCAGATGTGCACGATTTTCCACGATCCGGAGCAGACGCGCGTATGGGCTCTCCGCCTTTTCCAGATTCTCTGCCAGTACCTTGATCACTTTTGCGGCATCGCCCAGAAAGACACTTGCCTGCATCTCATCCAGAGTGGATACGTACTCCAGAATCAGGGGAAGATAGTCCGGGATCTCACCTTCTTCCACCTCCAGTCCAGCACTCTTGAAGTGTTCAGAAAGATCGATCAACGCCGGACCGCGCCCCCGGTCATCACCAAACAGGTGATGGGTCAGGTGCAAATCGTGCTCCGGGGTCATGTCAAAGGTCTGAACATAATCAGCCTGCATGCCAGTCAGCTCATGCAGCTGCATCCAGGAGATGAACTGCATCAGGGAATCATGCTCCTGCGTGCTGATATCGTTCTCCTGTTTGAGCAGTTCTATGACCTCCGGCAGGTGGCTCATCAACTCCGCATCCGGATAATCGAGAAGCCGTGCCAATATATTGTATATACGCATGGTGATATCTCCCGGTTAACCTTTCTTGCGAGGCTGAATGCCCTGCGGGGTGTATGTACGCTTGCGTGGTGTCGGGAACAGGGTAAAGCCCTGCCCTGCTTCGCTACCCTGTGAGCTGGTGTTGCCGGGACCAAATCCGTTCTGCCCCTGGAAAGCGTAGGGATCTTCCTGCATCAACGCCTCATGGGCGGTCGGGATCACGAACCGATCTTCATAGTTGGCGATACCGAGCATCTTGTACATCTCTTCGGCCTGCAGTTCAGTCAGACCAACCGATTCCAGTGCCGCTGCATTCGGCTTGCCTTCAATCGCCTTGGAGCGCTGATTGCTACGCATCGCCAGCATCCTGTTAAGGGCACTGAGGATCGGACCTTCATCACCAGCGGTCAGCAGATTGGCCAAATAGCGTGCGGGGAAACGCAGCGCCTCGGACTTCGGAATCACTCCATCCGCTTCGGTCGGCAGGTTGCCCTGATCGATCTGGCTCTGCACAGGTGACAGCGGTGGCACGTACCACATCATCGGCAAGGTGCGGAACTCGGGGTGGATCGGGAAGGCAATCTTCCACTCCATGGCCATTTTGTAGACCGGAGAGTCTTTAGCGGCATCCAGCCACTGTTGCGGGACACCATCTTCCAGCGCCTGCTTGATCACCGCCGGGTCGTTGGGATCAAGAAACATATCGAGCTGTGACTGATAGAGATTCTTCTCACTGTCAGTACCCGCGGCATCGCTGATCTTGTCCGCATCATAGAGCACAACGCCCATATAGCGGATACGACCGACACAGGACTCGGCACAGGCGGTGGGCATACCGGATTCGATACGCGGATAGCAGAGAATGCACTTCTCAGACTTGCCGGATTCCCAATTGTAGTAGATCTTTTTGTAGGGACAGGCACTGACGCACATGCGCCAGCCGCGGCAGCGATCCTGATCTATCAGTACCGCACCATCCTCAGCACGCTTGTAGATTGCACCGGAGGGGCAGCTTGCAACACAGGCAGGATTCAGGCAGTGGTTGCACAGACGCGGCAGGTACATGTGGAAGGTCTTTTCGAACTCCTTGTACATCTGCTTCTGGATGCCGTTGAAGTTGGTGTCCTTTGCGCGATCTTCAAACGCGCCGGCCAGATCATCTTCCCAGTTGGGGCCCCAATGGATCTTCTCCATCCGCTCACCGGTGATCTGGGACTGCGGACGGGCCGTGGGGCACGCCTCGGAGAGCGGCTTGTTCTGCAGCTTGGCGTAGTCGTAGTCGAACGGCTCGTAGTAGTCGTCGATCTCCGGCATGTCCGGGTTGGCAAAGATATTCAGCAGCTTGCTGATGCGGCCACCGGCCTTCAGCTCCAACTTGCCATTCTCCTTAACCCAACCACCTTTCCATTTCTCCTGGTCTTCCCAGTTCTTGGGAAAACCAATACCGGGTTTACTCTCAACGTTGTTGAACCAGGCGTACTCCACGCCCTTTCGATTGGTCCAGATATTCTTACAGGTCACTGAACAAGTATGGCAACCAATGCACTTGTCCAGGTTCAGGACCATGGAAATTTGCGCACGTATCTTCATCTTATGTTCCTCAAAATTCTTTCCACCGGGATGCAGGGTAGCGATCAATGCCACCCTGCACCGATACGATCAACTGACTCAGTTATTAATCCCGGGGGGATTGAGCTGAGCCTCGCGCTGTGGCGTCAGGTCACCTTCCAACCAGTTCACGTCGGCGTCTTCGATCTTGTGAACGATGACGTGCTCATCACGTTGACTCCCCACCGTGCCGTAATAGTTGAAGGCGTAAGAGAGCTGAGCATAACCACCGATCATATTGGTCGGCTTCATGATCACCTTGGTGACACTATTGAGAATGCCGCCACGTTTGCCGGTGGTATTGGAACCGGGCACATTAACGTTCTTCTCCTGAGCGTGATACATGATCGCCATGCCCTCGGGGACACGTTGACTGATTACCACACGTGCCACCGTCGCACCATTGGCGTTGACCGCCTCGACCCAATCGTTGTCCTTGATGCCGATACTCTTGGCTTCATCTTCATTCAGCCAGAAGTAGGGACCACCGCGGAACAGGGTCAGCATACGGAGGTTGTCCTGATAGGTGGAGTGGATGCCCCACTTGGAGTGCGGAGTGATCCAGTTCAGGGTCAGGGTCTTCTTGCCTTTCAGCTTACCAGCCAGCTCTTTGGGCAGGTTCTTGTGCGCACCCAGATCCTGTGGCGGACGGTAGCAGCAGAGACCTTCGCCGAAGTCACGCATCCACTCGTGATCCAGGTAGAAGGAGGCACGACCGGTGAGTGTACGGAACGGGATATGCTCATGGATATTGGTATAGCCGGCGTTGTAGCTCACCTCTTCAGACTCGATCCCAGACCAGGTCGGTGCGGTGATGATCTTGCGCGGCTGAGCAACGATGTCGTGGTAGCGGATCTTCTCTTCATGCCGACCTGCGTAGAGATGACTATGGTCGATACCGGTCTTCTTGGAGAGTGCTGACCAGGACTTGTGTGCAACTTCACCATTGGTCTCAGGCGCCATCTGCAACACGGTATCGCAAACCGCGACATCCTCTACCAGTTGCGGCCGTCCCTTGGAAATACCTTCATCTGTAATGACACCATTCAGCTTACACAGCTGCTCGATCTCCAGGTCAGTATTCCAGTCGATACCCTTGATGTTGTTGCCCAACTTGTTCATCAGAGGTCCGACCGAGGTGAACTTTTTGTAGGTGTTGGGGAAGTCACGCTCCACCACCTTGAACATCGGGGCGGTCTTGCCGGGAATCAGGTCGCATTCGCCCTTCTTCCAATCCTTCACTTCACCAAACGGCTGAGCCAACGCCGTCGGGGTGTCGTGCTGCATGGGCAGGGAGACGATATCTTTCTGTGTTCCCAGATGCTCTTCGGCCAGCTCGGAGAACTTCTTGGCGATGGCCTGAAAGATCTGCCAGTCGGACTTGGATTCGAATGCCGGATCGACCGCCTTGCCCAGCGGATGCACGAAGGGGTGCATATCGGTGGTGTTGAGGTCAGCCTTCTCATACCAGGTTGCAGTCGGCAGGATAATGTCGGAATAGGCGCCGGTGGAGTTGAGACGGAAGTTGATGTCAACCATAAGATCCAGCTTGCCCACTGGAGCCTCCTCACGCCACTTGATCTCCTTGGAATCCTTGCCTGCAACACCCTCTTGCATGACGCCGTTCTGTGCGCCGACCAGGTGTTTGAGGAAGTACTCGTGACCCTTGGCGGAACAACCCAGCAGATTGGCGCGCCAGACAAAGAGGTTACGCGGGAAGTTCTCTTCCGCATCGATATCTTCAATAGCGAACTGAGTCTCGCCACTCTTCAACTGATCGACCAGATACTGGGAGACGCCAGCCTCATCGGTGGCACCCGCGGCCTCTGCCTCTTTGACGATATCCAGCGGATTTTTGTTGAAGTGCGGCGCAGATGGCAACCAGCCCAGACGCTGAGAGACCACGTTGTAGTCACCAATCTGATGACCACGATACTTGGCCTTGGCGGTAGAACCCAGCACATCGTCTGCGTCCACTTTCTCATAACGCCACTGATCGGTATGGAAGTACCAATAGGTGGTGCTGTTCATGTGGCGAGGTGGACGATTCCAGTCAAGACCAAAGGCGATGGGCGCCCAGCCAGCCTGCGGACGCAGCTTCTCCTGACCCACATAGTGAGCCCAGCCACCACCGGACTGACCAACACAGCCACAGATGTGCAGCAGGTTCATGATGCTGCGATAACCCATGTCGTTGTGGTACCAATGGTTGATCGCAGCGCCCATGATGACCATGGACTTACCCTTGGTGTCCGAGGCGTTCTGAGCAAACTCTCGACCGGTGCGTTCCAGATCAGCACGTTTGACGCCAGTGACTCTCTCAGCCCAAGCAGGGGTGTAAGGCACATTCTCGTCGTCGTAGGAGGTCGCGAGGTTGTCACCCAGACCACGGTCAATACCGTACTGAGCCACCTGCAGATCGAACACCGAACAGACCAGCGCATCTTCACCGGAGGCCAGCTTCAGTTTGCGTACCGGGATATTGCGCGTCAGGGTGTCGCTCTCGTCAGGCGTGAAATGCGGAAAGTCTACTGCAACCACCTCATCCTTACTGTCGACGCAGCTCAGCTCAGCTTCAATCTCGGACTGATCGGCTCCGCTCTTCTCCAGCAGGTTCCACTTGCCCTCTTCACCCCAGCGAAAGCCGACTGAGCCGTTGGGCACCACGAACGCCTTGCTCTTGGCGTCATAGACCACCGTCTTCCACTCAGGGTTGTTGGTCTCACCCATGTTTTTGTCGAAGTCGGAGGCACGCAGAAAGCGACCAGAGACGTAACGATCACCGTTTTTCTCCAGCATGATCTGCATCGGCAGATCGGTATACTTACGTGTGTATTCGGTGAAGTAGGGATCCTGCTTGTTGATGTGGAACTCTTTGAGCGCCACATGCCCCATCGCCATGAAGGCGGCGGAATCAGTGCCCTGTTTGACCGGCATCCAGAGATCGGCGAACTTCACATACTCAGCGTAGTCCGGCGCCATGGAGACCACCTTGGTGCCGTTGTAACGGGACTCGATGGCGAAGTGGGCATCCGGGGTACGGGTCATTGGCAGGTTTGCGCCGCAGACGATCAGATATTTTGAGTTGTACCAGTCGGCCGCTTCCGGCACGTCGGTCTGCTCACCCCAAACCTGAGGAGAGGCCGCCGGCAGGTCGCAGTACCAATCATAGAATGAGCCACAGGCACCGCCAATCAGAGAGAGATAACGTGAGCCGGCAGCGTATGAAATCATCGACATCGCAGGAATGGGCGAGAAACCGTAGATCCGATCCGGACCCCACTTCTTAATCGTATAGATGTTGGCGGCGGCGATGATCTCGGTCATCTCCTCCCAGTCGGCGCGCACAAAGCCACCCAAACCACGCACTGCAGTATATTTCTTGCGCTTTTCCGGATCGCTCTGAATCGCTTCCCAGGCAGCGATAGGATCCTTACCTGAGGCCTTCTCTTTACGATACAAATCCACCATTCGACCGCGCACCAAAGGGTACTTGATGCGGTGCGGGCTGTAGAGATACCAGGAGAAAGATGCGCCACGCTGACAGCCGCGAGGCTCGTGGTTAGGCATATCATCACGGGTGCGCGGATAGTCGGTCTGCTGCATCTCATAGGCAACCAGACCATTCTTGACATAGATCTTCCATGAGCAGCCGCCGGTGCAGTTGACACCGTGGGTGGAGCGTACCACCTTGTCATGGCGCCAGCGATTACGGTAGGTGTCTTCCCACTGGCGGTCTTCACTGGTCACGATGCCGTGACCGCCGGAGTAGGTACTCTCCACTTTTTTGAAGTATTTGAGTCGGTCGAGAAAGTGGCTCATTGCATTCTCCTATGGGATGCAGGCATCAGTTTTATTCCTGCGTCCCGATTATTCAGTTGGGGCGAATCCACCAAGGCGGGGGGGGTGTAACTAGAGGGTGCCTTGTGGGGGTTAAAGCAGATTCGCCCCGGTTCTCATATCTGTCCTGAAAAAATCAGGGATTCTTGATCTCAGCCTTGGGGCCCAGGTAGTACCACCAGTTCAATACCAGGCAGACCGCATAGAAGACGGCAAACCCATAGAGTGCGACTTCAGGAGTTGCCAGCTTGATCTGCTCACCAAACACCTTTGGGATGATGAAAGCACCATAGGCGGCCACTGCCGAGGTCCAACCCAGGGCCGGACCCGCCTGCTCCTTGGGGAACACCATGGCGATGGTGCGGAAGGTGGAGCCGTTACCAATGCCGGTGGCTGCGAACAACACCAGAAAAAGCAGAAGGAAAGGCATGAAGAACTCTTCCGGGGTGGCAGAGACATAAGCCTGCTTGAGGAAGTAGGCAACACCCAAGGCAGAAGCGATCATCACGATGGCAACGAGCTGTGTCACTTTTGCGCCACCCATTTTGTCGGCGATCCAACCACCCACTGGGCGAATCAGTGCACCGATGAAAGGCCCCATCCAGGCGTACATCAGTGCTGATGGACCATTGGGGTTGGCAAGATCATGACTCATCACACCATCGACCATCAGATGCTGATAACCGAACACCACCTTGATTGCCAGGGCAAAACCGGCGGAGTAGCCAATGAAGCTGCCGAAGGTCATGGTGTAGATAATACTCATCACCCAAGTGTGTTTATTGCCGAAGATCTTGAACTGACGCTTAAGATTGGGCTTGATGTCACCAGGGATCATCTTCATCAGCATGACGGTGCCGAACAGGATACCGGCGATAACCGGCCACTTGGCCCAACCAGGCGCACCCAATCCGGTAGGGGCTGGCAGGATGATGTAGAGGCCGATCGCAGCGGTGAAGAAGGCAATCAGCAGCATACCGGTGATCTTCGACATGGCGCCGAGCGGCGAACCGATGTGCGGGCTGACCTCTTCTGTACGGAGATTGTTCATGCCAAACCAACCGGCAAAGGCCAGCGGAATCAACAGCAGCAACCAGACAAAACCGGCATTGTGGATATAGGTTTCCGAACCGGCGGGGATCTTCCCGATCAGGGTGCCGGAGGTGTTCTGCAGGATCATCGGCTCACCGCCGAAGATGCCGAAGGTCATCACCAGGGGAATCAGGATCTGCATGGTGGTCACACCGGCATTACCCAGTCCCGCATTCAGGCCCAGCGCCAGACCCTGCATCCGCTTCGGAAAGAAGAAGCTGATGTTGGACATGGAGGAGGCGAAGTTACCGCCACCCAAGCCGGAGAGGAATGCCAGCACCTGGAACATCCACAGCGGCGTGTCCGGATCCTGCAGTGCAAAGCCGGCACCGATTGCCGGCAGCATCAGCAGCGCGGTGGTGAAGAAGATGGTATTCCGGCCACCCGCGATGCGGATGAAGAAGCTCGAAGGGATACGCAGGGTAGCGCCCGTCAGGCCAGCGATGGCCGCCAGGGTAAACAACTCCGCCTTCTCGAAAGGGAAGCCCAGGTTGAGCATCTGTACGGTGATGATGCCCCAGTAGAGCCAGACGGCAAAGCCGCTGAGCAGACTGGGTATCGAAATCCACAGATTTCGGTTTGCGATCGATTTACCGGTGGACTCCCAAAACTCCGAGTCCTCCGGATTCCAGTTTTTTATATCAGACATTATCTACTCCTCTAAGTAATAAATAACAGTGCATATGTTCCAGAGATCTATTCGAGACAGTCGGCGTTCTTAGGCTGGCCATCGCGGATCTTTTGTGCCTCCACTTCCGCCTTGGCGCGAGCGGCGGTGTATTTTTCGATCAACTCCTCCAGCAGATCGGCCTGCTCGACCGCGGCACGAGCAGCAACATACTCGTCCGGGTTCTCATGCATACGGGCATACTGGTCGTAGGCATGATCCTTGGCGATCCGCTGGTCCTTCTCCTGGTGCTCCCTGGCGAAGGTGTAGTGCATCCAGATCAGGGAGACACAGGTGGCGCCGTAGAGCAGCATGAAGACCACACTATTGACGCCGGTAAGATCGATCAGGGCACCGAACATGATCGGCAGCATAAAACCGCCCATACCACCGGCCAGACCAACGATGCCGGAGGCGACGCCGATGTTGTCGGGATACTCGTCAGAGAGGAATTTGAAGACCGAGGCCTTGCCAAAACCCCAGGCGATGCCGACCACAAACAGCAGCGAGGTAAACGCCCAAACATCGAGGCCGATGCCGACGCTCATATCTCCGTTGATGGTCTTGATCACCATCTCGGTCTGCGGGTAGGACATCACGAAGAGGCAGACCCAGGAGATCCACATCACCCACCAGGTCACCTTGTAGGCGCCGAACTTGTCGGAGAACCAGCCACCAAGCGCCCGGATCACACCGGAGGGCAGCACGAAGACGGCGGCCAGCAGTGCGGCGGTGGTCAGATCGAAGCCGTACTCGGCGATGTAATACTTGGTCATCCACAGCGAAAGGCCAACAAATCCACCGAACACCAGCGAGTAGTACTGCATGTACTTCCAGATACGCGGGTCCTTCAGAAGAGCCAGTTGCTCGTTCAGCGTGACATGTGAGCCCACCCTGTGTTCGGGTTTCTCATAGGTGAACATCCAGAACAGCACCACCACCACAAACATGGCAACGGCATAGACCTGCGGCACCGTCTCCCAGCCATAGGCGACGACGATGGACGGGGCGACGAACTTGGTCAGCGCTGCACCGGCATTACCGGCACCGAAGATGCCCATCGCAAATCCCTGTTTCTCTCTGCTGAACCAGCGTGCAGTATAGGCGATGCCCACCGAGAAGGAGGCGCCGGCAATACCAACAAAAAGCCCCAGCAACAGGAACTGCCAATATTGGGTCGCTTCACCAATCAGATAGAGGGGCAGGATGGTGCATAGCATCAGAATGAAATAGACGATGCGGCCGCCATATCTGTCGGTCCAGATCCCCACCGGCAGACGCATCACCGAACCCGTAAGAATTGGCGTGGCAATCAGGATACCGAATTGGGTCTCATTCAGCGCCAGCAGCTCTTTGATCGGGATGCCGATGATGGAAAACATCACCCACACTGCAAAGCAGGCGGTGAATGCAAAAGTATTCATGGTGAGAACAGAGAGTTGCATTCGTCTGTTGCTGGCCATATTACGCTCCTCTAGTACGATTTCCGTGGGGCAAAAATACGGCAACTAACGCCGGTATGCTATTGATCAGAATCAAGTGAAGTCCGCCGCCATTACGCCACTAATACTTTAGTGGTAGCCTCACTACTCCCAATAACCACTTGTTAATTAAGTCAATTTTTTGTATTTTGGTGAGGGTTGATAATTTGCTGGACACAGCAGTACCCCAGAAGCATTAACACCATAAAGTTTGGGCATCGTGCACAATTATTCAGACAGGGTCGCGAGGGTTGGTTCTATCTTTGAGTATGAGCCATGCCCTCGCGGCAAGGCGTGACTCCTACGCAATGATCGGGATTTTCATAGTGAATCAGATTAAAGTGTGACATAAGGCGTTGTCCAGACAGAGAATTCCCTGCTGGTCGCATATCATCATCAACGAGGTCACCCATGTTCAGTTTTTTGAACGGCTCTCTCCTGCTGCGTGCCGGCTCGGCAATGGGCGTTATCACTGTACTTGCGGTAGCCGCTATGGCGGGCACGGTGTATGTTGCTCGTACAACCCATGGTGAGGCTGGGGCAGTGAATATGGCGGGCAGCCTGCGTATGCAGTCCTATCGCTTGGTGGCCACACTTGAAGCCAATCACAAGTCCGGGGCTCATCTGGCCGATACAACCTCATCACTGGCGCAAGAGTTTGAGCAGCGACTCAACAGCCCAAAACTGACGGAGGTGGTGTCAAATACCCATCGTACATCACTTCAACAGTCGTACAGTCAGATCAAAAAAGACTGGACACAAACTATACTTCCTTTGATTCAGGAATATGTTCACCAGATCAATCAACCTGCTTCAAAGATCAGCCTCCAGCAGATTTCACAGACCTACCGGACCACAGTAGACAGTTTTGTCGTCGATATCGATCGAATGGTACGACTACTCGAAGAAGATGCCGAGTCAAGCATCCATCTACTTGGACTGACGCATAGCATCAGCCTGATGCTGATCCTGCTGGTCGCTGCCATCACACTTTATCTGCTGCATACAGACGTACTCAGTCCACTACACGACCTGCTAAAATCCGCAGAACGTGCGGGGCAAGGTGATTTCAATGTAAGAGTGGCACACACCGGACCCGATGAGTTGGGCCGGCTGGGACAAACTTTCAATACCATGACCGAAGAGATCTCCAAGATGTACGGCCACCTGGAGAAACGAGTTACAGAAAAAACCGAAGAGCTAACCCGCCGTAACCGCTCATTAGAACTGCTTTATAATGCTTCTCAACGTCTGACAAAAGCGGCAGTTTCAGAAACCACCTACCTGGAACTGCTGGAGGAGATCGGTGGTGTGATTGAGTGTGAAGGCATCACGCTTTGTCTTATCGATGAGGAAAAAAATAAGGTTCATGCGCTTGCCGGCAGCGGTACAACTCCTCCCATGTGCCAAAATCAGGCATGCGACATCTGCCTGGGAGACGGTAAGACCCGGCAGATCAACAGCACCGAACATGGTGGCCCCGGCAAAGTACTATCGATTCCGGTACGCGATCAGGAGAATCATTACGGCGTCCTTCTGGTGGTACAACCGAAAGAGGACTCTTTACAGTCTTGGCAAATCAGGCTATTGGAAACTCTGAGTAAACATATCGGCATCTCTATCGGTGTTACTCACCGGGTTACCCAACACCGCCGCCTGGCACTGCTTGACGAACGCAGTGCAATCGCACGGGACCTCCATGACTCACTGGCCCAGTCTCTCTCTTACCTCAAGATCCAGGTTACACGCTTGACCATACTTCGTGAATCCAGGGCCGACGACCAACAAATTGACGAGGTTCAGAATGAGTTGAAAGACGGTCTGGATGCAGCCTATCGTCAACTACGCGAGTTACTTACCACCTTCCGCTTACAGATGAATGGCCGCGGCCTGGCATCTGCGTTGTCTGAAACCATCTCCGAGTTCAAAACACGGAGCGATGTCGAGATCCAGCTGGACAATCAATTAACACTCCCCCTCAGTGTCAATGAAGAGATCCATCTCTTACAGATCGTACGGGAATCTCTGGCCAACCTGGTACACCACGCCCAGGCAACTCAAGCAACGGTGACTATCCAACCATTGGAGAATAGCCAGGTACAGGTCCGCATCGAAGACAATGGCATGGGCATACAGGAAAAAACCGCACGCACACACCATTATGGCCTGGCAATTATGCACGAACGCGCCAACTCCCTTAATGGCAAACTACAGATTGAAAACCGTCCGGAAGGTGGAACCTGTGTCTTGCTCAAATTCAAACCCGGTGGCACAAAGCCAAATCTGAAGACAATTCAGGAGCAAGCAGCATCATGAGTGAGCCGAAAATTCAACGGGTTGTAGTGATCGACGACCATCCGTTATTACGCAAAGGTCTGCAACAGCTTGCTGATCTCAGCCCCGACATCACGATTGTCGGTGAAGCGGATGACGGTACCGAAGGACTCGCTCTGGTAGAGAAGCTCAACCCTGATATGGTGCTACTGGATCTCAACATGCCTGGAATAAACGGGCTGGAAACCCTGGTTGCAATAAAACAGTTGGATCTTGAAACACGAGTGGTAATTCTTACTGTATCCGATGCGGAAGAGGACGTGGTCACTGCGCTGCGCAGTGGTGCCGATGGTTATCTGCTCAAAGACATGGACCCGGCAGAGATCCTGGTAAAGTTTCGGGAAGTGGCGGAAGGGCGGATCATCATGTCACCGAACATCGCCGAATGCCTGGCTCGTGCAATGCAAGCCGAAGGGCAGAACAAACTGCAGCAAAGTGTAAGCAAGCTGACTGAGCGTGAACGAGAGATCCTGCTTCACGTACGTAACGGTGAAAGCAACAAAATAATCGCGCGTAAGCTCAACATTGCCGAGGCCACCGTCAAGGTTCATGTTAAAAACCTGTTAAAGAAACTCGGTTTGAAAACCCGGGTAGAAGCCGCAGTATGGGCAGTAAATCATGAGAATATTCTGTGACGAGGATGTAGAGCTCATACCGTCATACCAACCAACCCGGGCATGGAGCACAAGACCAGGAAATCAATAAACAAGGGAGAAACAGAGATGAAATCAACCAACTGGGATCACTGGGACCACCTGGAAGAACGCTACAAATCGAAACAACCGCGCAAAATGCTGGCACTGGATGGCGGAGGCATTCGCGGCCTGATGACCGCACGTATGCTGGTCCGGCTGGAGGAAATACTGGCTAAAGGCCGGGGCGGAAAAAAGTTTCGTCTTTGTCACTATTTCGACTACATCGGCGGCACCAGTACAGGCGCTATTATGGCAGCAGCCTTAGCGCGCGGCATGTCAGCCAACGAGCTGTTGGATTTCTACCAGGACTTCGGCAAAAAAGCCTTTACCAAACGCAGCCTGTTTGCCCGCTGGAAATCGCTATATCAAAACGGCGAGTTGGAACAAAAGCTGAAAGAGGTGTTTGATGAGGGCACCACCTTGTTTCCTGAAGACCTGCAAACGCTTCTGCTGGTAGTGACCCGCAACACCACCACCGACTCCGCCTGGCCCATCAGCAGTAATCCTGCAGCCATGTTCAATGATCCCAAATCGGACAACTGCAACCTGAAGATTCCGCTCTGGCAACTGGTACGCGCCAGCACCGCGGCGCCGGTCTATTTCCCACCGGAAGTGATCCGCGTAAATCCGAAGAACCCCAATCAGGATTTCGTCTTCGTCGACGGCGGCACCACCCCCTACAACAACCCCGCCTTCCTGATGTACCGTATGGCCACCTCCCCCGCCTATCGACTGGGCTGGGACACCGGGGAGAAGAACCTGTTGATCGTATCACTCGGTACGGGTTCTGCCCCCGTATTGGGCACCGATGCGGAAGACCCGGAACAAAACCTGGCAGCCGCAGCGGCAAACACGCTCTCTGCAACAATGAACCAGGCACAGGTCGACCAGGATGTTAACTGCCGCACCGTTGGCCGTTGCAGCCACGGTGCCTGGCTCGACCTGGAGATCGAAGATCTTGTGCCCCGCGATTCAAAGCACAAACAGATTCCGCTGGAACAGGATCTGGGCCGGCAATTCCTCTATCTACGCTACGACGCAGAACTCACCCGTGAAGGACTCGATAAACTGGGACTGAAAGATGTAGACCCGAAAAAGGTCAGCAAACTCGACTCCACCGACGGTATGGATGACCTGCTGCGTATTGGCGAGAAGATGGCCAAGCAGATAAAGAAGACGCACTTCGGCGGTTTTATTTGATGCCGCATTTGGGATAGCGGCTGAACCGCACAGAGCGTCTTTCCCGCATCACCCAAGGGACCTCTGATTTATTGGTTTTTTGTCATCTCGACCGTTGGGAGAGATCTCCAACAATGAAGTGCATAGCAATGACTATCGAACAGGTTTTCACATATAATCAGTAACGTACATCCTGTTGAAACACACCACAGAGACTGAATAAGGACGTACGGTGGACATCTTTCTCAGCTATGCCAGCGAGGACCGGGAACGCATCATCCCGATCGTTCATGCTTTGGAAGCAAAAGGCTGGAGCGTTTTCTGGGATCGCAAAACCCCGGTGGGAATGACATGGGAAGACTTCATCGAAAAGGAGCTTCGTCAGGCCACCTGCGTATTGGCGGTGTGGAGTGAAATCTCCACAAACAAACGCTGGGTACGCATGGAAGCGCGCCAGGGGCAAAAACGCGGCTGTTTTGTACCCTTACGGATAGACCCGGTAGATCCCCCTTTTGGATTCGACGATGTTCAGTCCGCCGACTTGACCGGCTGGTCCGGCGGCAACAATCACCATGAATGGCTGGGATTGATTGCAGCAGTTGAGCGATTTTCACCACGAAAAACCACTGCACCTCTCCCGAAACCAGCAACAACGGAGACCGCTCCCCCCAACCCTGCTGATGACACTGCAAACCATCCTCAACAGGCGCAGGAAAAACAGTCGCCTGTTGATTCCAATGCGGAAATAAAACCGACTCCGGTCGCCCCTGAACAACCTGCCGGCACCGAGGCTACACAATCCAATACCGGCAGTCACACGGAATCGAACGCTGAAGCACACTCTTCCAGGTTGCCGACAAAGGGAGTGATGATCGGCGCCGTGATAACCTTCATTGCCATTTCAAGCATTGCCATTCTCCAACAGAACTCACCGGATAGCCCTTCAACAAAACCGATACCTGTTGCGCCACCGGCTGCAACTGTGAAATCACTGCCAAAGTCACAGAAGAACATGACCGCTGAATTTCCCCTGCCGGAACTGGTTTCCATTCCCGCCGGGTGTTTCACAATGGGTTCTGAGAAAAGCGAGCATAAAGCGGAAAAGCCTGCGCATAAGGTCTGCCTGGAACCCTTCCAGTTAAGTCGCCACGAGATTACTTTTGAGCAATACGCCGCCTTTGCCAAAGCCACAAAACGTAGATTACCTGGTGACATTGGCTGGGGGCGCGGCGATCGACCTGTCATCAATGTGAACTGGCAGGATGCCAAGGCCTATACCCAATGGCTGTCAGACCAGTTGGGGCAGACCTGCGACCTGCCGAGCGAGGCGCAATGGGAATACGCCGCCCGTGCCGGCACGACCACTGAATACGCCCTACCTGCCCCCAATGGCAGTGACGATATCAGAGACAAGGGACTGGCAAACTGTGGGGGCTGTGGTGGCAGATGGGATGATAAAGACCAGACAGCACCCGTGGGCAGTTTTAGACCCAATGACTGGGGCCTCTACGACATGCACGGCAATGTCACGGAGTGGGTGCAGGATCAATGGCATGACAACTACCAAGTTGCCCCGAATGATGGCTCAGCCTGGAAAAATCAGTCAGACAGTGACGCACTACGCGTGTTGCGCGGCGGCACCTGGCTCGGCAATCCAGGGGGTTCGCGTTCCGCCTACCGCGTCAGGTACGATCCCGACGGTCGGGTCAGCCTTGTGGGTTTTCGGGTGTTTTGTTCTGGCCCATGATGATCACTGCCCGCTGATACCGCCGCACAGCGGCGGTCTCGCGCGATTTATTACCATTTGAATCGCTTCATACGTAGGATGTGGTGAGCCTGCGAACCGCATCGGTCGAGATAAAAAATACGCAATGGAGGCCAATGGATATGGCTGAATACCGTCCCCCTCTGTCAGGATAGTTGTCCACCCAGTAAAATGGGACTTCAATAACCAATGAGAGTGGGCAGAGAGAGCAATAAATGGG
>JAMJIN010000064.1:0-18828 GCA_036784775.1 Chromatiales bacterium
CCCTGTTTTGCGTGGGTCAATATCCTTATTGGGAATCTGAAAACATCGCTTGCCGGTACATACCATGCCTTTCGATTTAAGAAATATGCCCACAGATACTTGGCCGAGTATCAGTACCGATTCAACCGCCGCTTCGACCTCAGAGCCATGCTACCTCGTTTGCTTCGGGCTGCTGCAACGACTTCACCACGTCCCGAGACATGGCTGCGGCTTGCTGAACTTTCGTGCTAATCAAGAAAAATTATGTCCGTCGAGCTTTACAATAAAAAAGACCACATTTGTGTTGCCTTTCGGGACTTGGTGACCGGAGATGCGGTGCAGGCCAATCAGTTTCTGATCTTTGACCACGGCCACGCCGCTTTACTCGACCCAGGTGGTGAGCTGACCTACTCCCGCCTCTTCATGGCGATCAGCGACTACATGAATGTGAAAAAGCTCGATTATGTTATCGCTTCCCACCAGGATCCCGATATCGTCGCCTCAGTGAACAAGTGGCTGGTGGGCACCGATTGCAAGGTGGTGGTCCCCTCGCTCTGGGAGCGTTTTATCCCCCATTTCACCCGTCCCGGCCGCCTGCAGGGCCGGGTGGTTTCCATACCGGACCAGGGTATCAACCTCGAGCTGGGCAATATCCGGCTGAAAGCCCTGCCCGCCCACTTTCTGCATGCGGAAGGAAATTTCCAGTTTTACGATCCGATAAGCAAGATCCTCTTCTCCGGCGACCTCGGGGCCAACCTGCCGCCTGGAGATCTCGACAAACCGGTGAAAAAACTGGCGGAAATCCTCCCCTATATGGAAGGCTTCCATAAGCGCTATATGAACTCCAACCGGGTATGCCGCTACTGGGCGAATATGGCGAGTTCAATGGATATCGACATGATTGTGCCCCAACATGGCAGATCATTCGTGGGTAAAAAGGCGGTCGCCGAATTTATCAATTGGGTCGCAAATCTCGAGTGTGGGATCGACCTGATGACCCAGAGTCACTACCAGGTACCGTGATCGCATAGAACAACCTCAAACCCGTTGCCCTTCCCGGGCGACGGGAACTATCCGTCAGCCTTCGACCCTGCCAGCTCTCCAATCCAGAAACCGAGATTTTTTTCCAGAAACTCATCCATGGGCATGTAGTGGGAACCGTCACAGGAGAAGGTGAGTCCGAGCATGCCATTCATGATATTCAGTGAGCTGCTGCGCAGATAGATGGTTTCGTCTGCAAACCGCAACGCCTTCAACTCATCGAGCACGGCCCGAATCTGCGCGGGTGTAACCTTGGCTTCCGCTGGATAAGTGTGCAGTGGATAGACAAGGCTGAGATCGGGGTCGATGATCTCTTCCACGCCGTGTATTCGATAACTGTATGGATCATCCAACAGCCAGAATGAACAGCGTCCGCTGGAGTAATGGATTTTTGTGTGGAAGATGCCGTGGGCGGTCATTAGAGCATGGACCATGTCGTGCACCGAATCGAGCTGATCATCGAGTCGGCTCTGAATCCGCTGTTGCATAAAAACTGTGCCACGCACCGCTGGATCGCCCTTGAACTGCTGCCAGCGTAACTCCGGGTTGTCCAATCTGCTGTCGGTAAGCAATTTGTCGAGGGAGAAATCAGCCGCGATGAATCCCACCAGACCCTTATTTATGCGCACTGCCTGCAGGGCCGTAACACATTCAGTACTGGAGTACATGCTGCGATAGACAGACGAGAGCATGATGCCTTTGAACGGCAGGTTGTTTTTCAGATAGGGGCGATTCGAAAGGTCACGTCCGCGCCAGGAGCGATCGGCAATGCCGGCACTGATCAGGGACGAGACTTCGAGGCCATCGAGATCCCAAGCGTAGAGAAAGTCGCAGCTGGAGATGTCGGACTGATGATCCAATAGCCGTTGGTCGAGCTGATCAGGGTCCTGCCACACCTCTGCGCAGTCTTTCGCAAGTGCTGAGAGGGGTTCACCGATTGCACCGGCAAGTGCGGCTTTTTTTTCCAGAATATTCTGTTGGATCGATGACATGTGCACTGCGTTTGATGATTTTGGAAGTATCTTACACCGAAACAACAGAGTAAGTGTTTGATGTTTCACGTTGATGACAGTGAAAGGTTTAACGGTTTGGCACACTCAAGGGTTTAGGATTCAGATAGACTCTAATTCCCATTGGTTATGGGCGAGAAAGACGGCGGGTATTTTACGCGCCGATGAAGAGGTTGGGTCAGCGACCCTGAGAGCTTGTAGAAGGTTGGTTGGAGATTATTTCGCATGAGATTACAACGAAGAGTGATGTCAAACGTAGCGCCGTTTCTATTTGCACCAACTGTGTCCAGGCGTAAAGAGCCGGTGCTGCATGCCAGACAAGCGGTACTAACAGCGCTCGGCCGGGATGATTTCGCAGTCGCCGGCGCAGTGGTGGCTCGCAATGCCTATGCGTTTCGCCACCTTGATCGTGAGCATGCGCCAGGCCTGATGAGTGACTTGGAACGGGCATTGAAAAGAAGAGACATAAAGGGCATTCACCTTACACTGCAACAGGCTGTGGCTGCAGAGCTGGTACGGTGTCTCTCGGCAGTGCAGGAGAATCTCTGCCACAGTCAAGATGCCAAACACTTGTTGATGAAGTGTAGCCGGTTATTCAGCATGCTGGAGAAGGATCTGGGGAAAAAGGCCTTGGATGAGGGGCGTTGGGCTCTGCAGGGTTGCCAGAAATCGATAGGAACAGTGGGTCTGTTTGGCGTTGGCTGCGTGGCGGCGGATCCCGAAAGGTTCTTACGACACAAACAGACATTGATGGGAATCTTGCACAGCAAGGGCCTGATACGTTGATCTTCCGCTCCATGCCTTGATCCGGCAGCGGAGCGGCACCCCGCTGATGGCACCTCCCTCCGCGTTCACATTCCGTGTACAATTCGCGCAAATCTATAATGAATGTACCAAAGGAATTTCGCGTGAGTATCCTGAAAAACGATAGACTGCTGCGTGCATTGCTGCGCGAACCGGTGGATGTAACCCCTGTATGGATGATGCGACAGGCCGGGCGTTATCTGCCTGAATACAAGGCCACTCGTGCCCGTGCCGGCAGTTTCATGGATCTCTGCCGTAATCCCGAACTGGCCTGCGAAGTTACCCTCCAGCCCTTGGACCGCTACCCGCTGGATGCGGCGATCCTCTTCTCCGATATCCTTACCGTTCCTGATGCAATGGGCCTTGGGCTCTACTTTACCGAAGGTGAAGGTCCCAGGTTCGAGCGACCAGTGCAGGATGAGGCAGCGGTCAACGCCTTGGGTGTGCCGGATATGGAGGATGACCTGGGTTACGTGATGGATGCGGTGCGCACCATTCGCCGGGAACTCGACTGCCGGGTCCCGCTGATCGGTTTCAGTGGCAGTCCCTGGACGCTTGCCACCTACATGGTGGAGGGGAGCGGCACCAAAAATTTTGCCAAGGTAAAGGGGATGATGTTCGATCGCCCCGAGCTGATGCACACCCTGCTGGGGAAAATCGCAGAATCGGTGACCGCCTATCTCAATGCCCAGATTGCTGCCGGTGCCCAAGCGGTCATGATCTTCGATACCTGGGGCGGTGCCTTGACCCCGCAGCACTACGACGCCTTCTCCCTGAAATATATGGAACAGATCATCCAGGGGCTGACCCGTGAATCCGAGGGACGCAAGGTGCCGGTGATCCTGTTCACCAAAGGCGGTGGACTTTGGTTGGAGCAGATGGCGGCAACCGGGTGTGATGCCCTGGGTGTCGACTGGACCCTCAGCCTGGCGGACGCCCGGCGCAGAGTTGGCGACAAGGTTGCACTGCAGGGCAACATGGATCCCTGCACGCTCTATGCCTCACCAGAACGCATTCGCGAAGAGGTAGGCAAGGTGCTGGCGAGTTACGGAAAAGGTCCAGGACATGTCTTCAATCTGGGACACGGTATCCACCCGGAGATAGATCCGGAGCATGCCGGTGCCTTTATTGAAGCGGTGCATGAACTGAGCAAACCTTATCACCAAGTCTAAGGTAGGACCTGGGGGTCGGAGTCAAATTTGATCGAAGCGATAGGATATTCGGCGTGGTGACCCTTGCTAAATTTGACTCCGACCCCTTCGCCACAATGGGCGAATATCGATGAAGATTACAGTATTGGGCCTGGGATTGATGGGACTGCCTATCGCCGAGCGCCTGCAATATTGCGGGCACACTGTGGTGGCCTGGAATCGTTCCTCGGATCGCCTTGAGGCAGCCAAAGAGGTCGGACTCGAGGTAGAGGCGGATCTACTCAAGGCAGTTAAAGTGGCGGACGTCATTTGTCTCACCTTGAGCGATGCCCCGGCGATCCGGGAAGTCTTGTTGCAGAGCAGTATCAGCGCGGAACTGGCGGGGAAACTGGTACTGCAGATGGGTACTGTGGCGCCGGAGGAGAGTCGTGAGATCGGCGCTGCCGTGGAGGCTGCGAGCGGGGATTATCTGGAGGCCCCGGCCCTGGGCAGCATCTCGGAAGCCCGCTCGGGCAACCTGACCGTCATGGCCGGAGGCTCTGACGAAAACTACCAGCGCGGACTGCTTCTGCTGCGTTGTCTGGGCAAACAGGTGCAGCATGTCGGTTTCCTTGGACAGGGTGCGGCCATGAAGCTGGCGATGAACCAGCTTATTGCCTCATTGACCGCCGGTTTTTCACTCAGCCTGGGTCTGGTAAGGTCGGAAGGGGTCGACGTGGAAGTCTTCATGGAGCTGCTGCGCGAAAGCGCCCTCTATGCGCCGGCCTTCGATAAAAAGCTGTCCAAGATGCTGGAACACGACTACGCCAATCCCAACTTTCCCCTCAAACACCTGATCAAGGACCTGGCCCTGTTTCAACAGGTGGCCGAGAAGAGCGGTATCGACGCCGGGCTGCCGGAAGCGATGTTGCGGGTGTTTGAAAAGGGCTGCTCCAACGGTCACGCCGAGGATGACTACTCCTCCCTCTATGAGGCGATCAATCCCGAGATGGATATGGGAGTGGATCAGGGATGTTAGTACTTACACTATTTAACTGAGAAAGCTATGCAACTGCTGTTCAGTCAACTGCCGGGCCGACACGAGCGGCACCTGATGCGCAAACACGAAAATCTACTGTTTCCCGAGAGTGAGCGTTCACTAACCCCGGGGATCCTGGAAGAGGCGCAAAAACTCGATCATGAGGAGCTGGTGGCCTATATTGGCGACCTGCGCAAACTGGTGGGTGAAGCCATAGCCCTGGGACCCCATGAGCAGAGCGACGTAATACTCAGCCTTAAAGAGCGCCTGGACAAATCCTACGAAACGGCCTGTGGTCTGGCCGACAATCAGTCGGACAACAAAGCGGCGATCAAAAAGTTGATCTCGGTGATCATGCAGGCGGTCTGGAAAGGCGCGGGCAATGACACGCTGGCACGCCAGGAGCTGGAGCAGGAGGAAGAGGCCCGCAAGTTGCACTACGGGGTGTTGGAGTTTCCCCTGGTTGCCGACCTCCTGTCACCGGATTCAGTGATAAAGGAGGAAGAGTTGATCGTCGTGTTGCTAAGCGAGGCACAGGATGATTTCGAAGCGGCGGTTACCCTCTTCGACCCGGTACATATTGAGACTCTCTGTGCCCAGGGCAAAGACTTGTTGCAAGCGAGGGAAGCCGAAGGTATCGAAATGCCGGATGCCCGGAGCCGTCTGAGGGAACTGGAAACCTTGCTGCCAGCGTAGGCTCGATCAAGCGCAGCGGATCGGGCGTTCTCGAATTGACGGAGCACTTGGGTTGCCGGTTCAGCTACGCTTGAACCAGCCTACGAAACCTCGTCCACCAAAACCGGTCTTTCATCCGCCAGCAGATCTTCCGCTGGTTTGCCGATGAAGTAACCCTGGGCGAAATCGACGCCGAGGTCATTGACCTTTTCAAATACAGCACGCGAGTGGACAAACTCCGCCACAGTGCTTTTGATGCCGATCTCTCTGGCGACATCCACGATCGCCTTGACCAGCAGTTGGGCCTCACGGTCGCTATCGAGATCCCTGATCAGGGAGGCATCGATCTTGAGCTGATCCACTTCCAGTTCCAGGATGTGTTTGAAAGAGGAGTAACCGGCGCCGAAATCGTCAATGGCGAGATGGCAACCATGTAACCGGGCCTGGCTGAGGAAGGATTTCAGGGCGTCATAATCGGCCACCTCTTCGCTTTCGAGTAGTTCGATGGTCATGCGTTCACCCAGGTCAGGATCGCTGCTCAGGCGGTCGAAGAGATACTCTCGAATCTCAGGATCCAGGATATCCTCCACGGCGAGATTAACCGAAAAAGCGTAGTGGCTCGATTGAAACCGGTCGAGGCACTTCTCCAGCATGATGCGGCTGAGCGCGGAGTAGATGCGGCTCTCCTTGGCGACTTGCATAAAGGCAAAGGGAGCGTGTAGCTGTCCCTTCTCATCCTGGATGCGCATCAGACATTCATAGTGTTCAATCCGTTTGCTTACATTGTTATGGAGTGGTTGAAAAAACGGTATGACGGCGTTTCGCCTCACCGCATTTTTCAGCAGACGGGTGATGCGCTGGTTTGTGGCGACCTTCTCTTCGATACCCAGTGACTCATCATATCGAACCACCTTGTTGCGTTGTTTTTTGGTTTGCTGCAGCGCCATGTTGGCCCTCTCCAACAAGGGGGGTTCACTTGCCAAACCTGCACGAAGACTGATCTGAACCTTATGTCCGTGGATGTCGAAACTGTTGTGCTCGACAGAGTTGATCAGATCTTGCGTGAGTTTCAGCGGGCTCTCCTGAGTTTCAGGCGTGGAGATAAGCACGCCAAAGTCGTCGGCGCCGAATCGAAAAAGGCGGCTGCCGGAGCGGGTATGCAGCAGAGTTTTCAGCTGCCTGGATAGCTGGGTAAGGATCTCGTCACCGCCCGCTGTCCCATAGAAGTCGTTGATGTGTTTGAAACCGTCAATATTGAGCATTACCAGCGTCGGATGATCGGCTGGTGTTTTCTGCTCGGCCTCGAACGCAAACCGGTTGGGTAGCTGCGTCAGTGTATCGGTGGCCGCGCTGGCCTCCAGTTTTCGATGCAGGGCGATGAGCTTTTTGTGCTCTCTGTCGGTGCCCATAAGGAGAAAGATGATAACGAAAATGGAGAGAATAAAGCCGAAACCCAGTAGGGTGGAGATACGGTTTATCTGGTCTGCTTTGTTCAGGCTCATCTCCAGGAAGAGGTGTTTTGCCTGGTGCAAGGTGCCTCTTGTGTCGACCTCTAGCGCCGCCTGCAGGGTATCGCCGTAGAGGCTGAGATACTTCAGGAAGATCTTGGCATGGGAGAGGAATACCAGGTTAAAGCGGGCCTGGGCGTCATTCTCGAAATGGTACTCCTGAAGTATTTCCACACCTTGGCGCAACTCTGTAAGGAAGTCCTTGTCCAGGCTGCGAGAGGCAAGGAACACAGCAGAGGTGATGCGAGAGAGCTCATTGAAATATTGCCCGTCACTCTGCTCAAAAAGGTTGAGATAGCGGGCAGTCAGAGAGGGGATATGGGTGGTGGAGTTTTGTATCAATGAGTTGATGGTGGCAAAACGTAGAATCAACTCCTCTTTTTCTGCCAGCCTGACTTCGTACTGCCCGAACCCGGCAAGTGTTTCAGCGAATGCCGGATCCTGCAGATAGGCGTTCTCCCGAATCTCTGCAATGCGTTTGCGGATCTTACGAAGCTGGTTGTGACTATGGTCAAAATTGTAATAGATGAAGAAAGAGGCCTTGAGCAGATGGAGATCCAACTGCACTTCCAATCGTTCGATGTCACCTATGGTGTCATAGACTGTGGAGTGGAGCTGCAGCAGACGGCTGGTTTGGGAATCGGTGTAAAAGAAGAGCGCGCCGACGAAGAACGCGGCAAGGACGGCGGCATAGATATTTCCTGTGACAGTCATGGTGTATCGAGGATGGCCGGCATATCGCCAGTCAAGGTATTGAGAAAGGCCATCAACTGGGTGAGCTGATCCTCTGACAGCTCAAAACCAAGATTGTGAAAGGCCATCTTTTTCAATACCTTGTTCAGGGAGGCCGCACTGCCATCGTGCAGGTAGGGACCCGTTAGTGCAATATTTCGCAGGCTGGGCACCTTGTAACGATTCTTGTCGAAGGGGTCGCCGGTGCGTTGATGCAGATCACCCTGATCCTTGTGCCATTCAACTGGAATGACAGCGCCCAGGTATTGATAAGAGTTGCCGCCGATATTGATACAGTTGTGGCAGGCGGCGCAGCCGATCTTTTTGAACAGCCGGTAACCGTCCAGCGCGGCTTTATCCAGTTCGAGTTCACCCCGCAGATAGCGGTCGAATTTGGCGTTGGGGGTATAGAGTGCCTTTTCGAATTCTGCAATGGCATCCGCCATATCGTCTATGTCGACGCGGGGTTTTCCGTAGATAGATTTAAACTGGCGAGGATATTCCGGGTGTTGATTGAGGCGCCGGTCCACCTCCTCCAGGGTCAGCCCCATCTCTACCGGGTTGTGCAGTGGACCGGATACCTGAGAGGCCAGGTTGCTGGCACGGCCGTTCCAGAACTGGCGGAAATTGAAATAGGAGTTGAAAACCGTCGGTGAATTCATCTTTCCCGGCCGATTGAGGATCCCTTCGGAAACGGTACGGTAGTCCGCGCCACCGGTCTCAGGATTATGGCAAGTGGCGCAAGAGACAGTCTGGTCTTGTGACAGAATGGGATCGAAAAAGAGCTTTTTCCCTAATGCGGCCTTCTGTTTGTCATATTCAACATGCTGTGGAATGGGTTGGATCGGCTCCATGGCAAATAACGTTGACCCAGGCAACAGGGATCCCCCAAGCAGGATGAAAAACCTCCACGGGAGTCTCAGGCGTTTGATGTTTGCCGGGTCATTATGTGATTTGGACATGCGTTATTTTTCCACAGCGGGTGCAGGGCTGGGCAACCTATAGCAGGATTCGTTCAATACCGCCGCATTGTATTTTGCGCTGAAAGTTGTCATACCATGAGTCACCTTGCAAGCGGCGCACGGTCTCTACCACGATATATTCAACATTGAGTCCGGTCTCATCACTATAGCGACTGAGTCCCTGCTGGCAGGCTGGGCAGGCAGTCAGCATTTTTACGTTGCATCCACCCTCCTTTGACAGCCGTGCTTTGCCTTTGTGCAACTCTGCCGATTTACGGAAGCGCAGTTGGGTTGCGATATCGGGCCGACTGGTCCCCAGTGTGCCGGCTTCGCCGCAACAGCGGTCTGAAAGCAGAACCTCCTTGCCGGTCAGTGCCGAGGCCACTGCCACCGGATTGTATGTTTTCATCGGGCTGTGGCAGGGATCGTGATATAGATAGTTCGTCGGCTGATCTCCGGATAGCTTAACCCCTTTCTCCATGAGGTATTCATGGATGTCGAGCAGGCGGCAACCGGGAAATATTTTTTCAAACTGATACTGCAACAGCTGATCCATGCAGGTGCCGCAGGAGACGATTACCGTCTTGATATCCATGTAGTTAAGGGTGTTGGCCATTCGATGGAACAGCACCCGGTTTTCGGTGGTGATGGCCTGTCCTTTATCGGTCAGGCCAGCGGCGTTTTGCGGATAGCCACAGCAGAGGTAACCCGGTGGCAGTACCGTTTGGGTGCCGAGTTCGTAGAGCATCGCCAGAGTGGCCATGCCGATCTCACTGTAGAGCCGTTCTGAGCCGCAGCCGGGGAAGTAGAAGACCGCATCGCTCTCCTCAGTGACTTTTGCGGGGTCACTCAAGATTGGGATAGTGGTCTTATCCTCCAGATTCAAGGCGGCACGCAGGGTCTGCGCCTGCAGCTTCACCCGGATGGGGCGGCTGACAAGTTCCACCGCCAAGGTGCGGGGTGAGGGTTTGCCTGTGGAGCTGACGGGCAGCCTGTCGGGCTTGCCCAGCAGGCCAAAGTTGCCTGCAAGCCGGTGTCCGAGGCTGAGCCCCTTGAAACCCCAGTCAGCCATGCCTTTGCGCATCCAGCGGATGGTGCGGGGGTCGGAAATATTGAGAAAGGTCATCGCGGCCTGGGCACCGAGATTGCGTTTTTTCTGCCCCTTATCCACCAGTATCTTACGAATCCGGGTGGTGACATCACCGAAATCGATGTTGACCGGGCAGGGTTTTTCGCACTTGTGACAGACGGTACAGTGATCCGCAATGTCGTTCATCTCGCCGAGATGCTGCAGGGAGACGCCGCGCCGGGTCTGCTCCTCGTAGAGGAAGGCCTCGATGATCAGCCCTGTGCCGAGAATCTTGTTGCGGGGCGAGTAGAGCAGGTTGGCGCGTGGGATATGGGTCATGCAGACCGGTTTGCATTTGCCGCAGCGCAGGCAGTGCTTGATCTCATCGTTGAGGGCGCCGAGTTCACTCGCCTCCAGGATAATCGCTTCCTGCTCCAGCAGGCGCAGGGATGGCGTATAGGCATTTTCCAGGTTGGCGTCTGCAGCGAGTTTGCCCCGGTTGAACCAGCCTTGGGGGTCGACCTGTTTTTTATAGGCCGCAAAGGCATTGAGTTTGTCTGTTTCGAGATACTGCAGTTTGGTCAGGCCGATGCCGTGTTCGCCTGAGATAGCCCCGCCCAATGTGGTGGTGAGTTCCATGATGCGGTCGACGATGCGGTCGGCCTGGTGCAGCATCTCATAGTCGTCGGAGTGAACGGGGATGTTGGTGTGCACGTTTCCGTCACCGGCGTGCATGTGCAGGGCAACGAATAGGCGGGTACCACGAATCTCTTGATGGATCTCCCGCAGTGCATGGCGCAACGGCCTCATATCCTGGCCGGTGAATATCTCATCGAGACGGCTGGCGATGTCCCGCCGATAGGAGATCAGCAGGTCGCGGCGTAACAGCAGGTCGACGATCCGGTCATCTTCCCGGATATGCTCCTTTTCGTCGCCGCTGAGCAGCTGGGCATGTTCTGCTGCCGGAGCATCCAGTTGTGCCAGGATCAATTCCCAGCGTCCCCGTGCCTGTTTCACCGCCTGCTGTGCAAGGTCGATCTTGTCCTGCAGGATCTTGTGGCTCTCTGCGCTCGGTTCGTTTTCGTCGGCCATCAGCCGCTGACCACAATCGCCGGTGAGACACTCAAGCACTGCGTCGGCGATGCGAATCTTATTGCCGACCGACTCTTCGATATTGATCCGCTCCACACCCCGACTGTAGTCCGCCAGCCGATCCAGGGGGATCACCACGTCCTCGTTTATCTTGAACGCATTGGTGTGGGCTGAGATGGCGGCTGTACGTGCCCGGTCCAGCCAGAAACTGCGACGGGCCTCAGGACTGACGGCAATGAAGCCCTCCGCGTCCCGGGCGTTGGCAAGCCGCACCACTTGCGAGGCAGCCGCTTCCACCGCTGCTTCGTCGTCACTGGCGATGTCTGCGAGCAGCACCATCTTGGGACGTTCCCTGCGGGGTGCCTTGGTGGAGTACTTGACTGCCTTGAGGTAACGCTCGTCGAGATGCTCCAGCCCAACCAGCAGCACATCGGGCTGTTGGTCGAGATAGTCCTTGATCTCGACGATGGCCGGCACCGCCCGGCCGATGTCGCTGCCGAAGAATTCGAGGCAGAGGGTGCGCGCCTGCACCGGCATGCGGTGCAGTATGAAACGGGCGGAGGTGATCAGGCCATCACAGCCCTCTTTCTGCACCCCCGGCAGTCCGGAGAGAAATTTGTCGGTGACATCCTTGCCGAGCCCCGCCTTGCGGAAGGCGGAGCCGGGTATCTCCAGGATCTCCGGATCGGCAGTGAGGTGGCTGTGATCGGCGTCGAAACGGGAGATGCGGAAACGAACCTGTGCCTGCTCGTGGATCTTGCCCAGATTGTGGTCGAGACGTTCGACCTCCAGCCACTCGCCATCGGGTGTGACCATGCGCCAACTGGCCAGATTGTCGAGGGTGGTACCCCAGAGCACCGCCTTCTTGCCGCCGGCATTCATGGCGATATTGCCGCCGATGGTGGAGGCGTCCTGGGAGGTGGGGTCGACGGCGAAGGCAAGGCCGTCCGCCTCCGCCAGCTCCGAGACCCGGCGCGTGACAACTCCGGCACCGGTGGCGACGGTGGGTGCCTTGCCGTTGACACCGGGCAGTGAGAGGGTCTCTATGATGCCCAGCTGCTCAAGCTTTTCGGTATTGATCACCGCGCAGTGGGGGTCGAGGGGTACTGCACTGCCGGTGTAACCGGTGCCGCCGCCACGGGGAATGAGGGTGAGGCCTGAGTTTATGCAGGCGCGCACGATAGGGGCGACTTCCTCCTCCGTATCGGGGGTGATGACCACAAAGGGGATCTCGACGCGCCAGTCGGTGGCGTCGGTGGCGTGAGCGACCCGTGCCAGGCCGCTGAAATCGATATTGTCCTTGCGGGTCAGGCCGATCAGGTTGCGTTGGGTCCTGCGGCGCAGTTCGATTTGCTGCTCGAACAGACTGGCGAAGGTGTTGACGGCCTGGCGCGCGGCCTCCAGCAGCATGAGGGCTTGTGCGTTGTCATTGGCCCGCGATTCGAACTGATCGAGCCGGTGAGTCAATGCGTTGATCAGTGCCCGGCGGCGTTCCGGGTTTTGCAGCAGGTCGTCCTGCAGATAGGGGTTGCGGGTGATGACCCACATATCCCCAAGCACCTCGAACAGCATACGGGCGGAGCGACCGGTGCGGCGAGAGCCTCGCAGTGCCTCGATGGTGCGCCACATCTCCTCGCCGAGAAAACGGATAACGATCTCACGGTCTGAAAAGGAGGTGTAGTTATAGGGAATCTCGCGAATACGCTGAACTGGCTGTTCGTTCATCAGGCTGCCGGTTGGGATAAAAACAGTTATCGAAAGTATCAATCTCTTCGAGGGAGTGGCCTATTGTAGCCCAATTCAAATGGGGGACGCAGTGAGGGTTCTCAAGCAGATTCAGAGGTTATTCAAAGACGCAAAAAGGTAGTAAGTGAAACGACCGGAAATTTTAGTTGAGGGGCAGGGGATTCTGCCCCCTGGATGTCGAATCTTTGGGGGTGGAGAAGGGTTTGCCGTACTCGATCAGGGGAAGTCGGCGTGGACTTCGTGATCCTCGAGAATACGTTCAATGTTGCAGGCGATATTGAAGTTGCCCTCATCCGACGGATAGCTTCTTATGACGCATGCTTCGGCGGATAGCGGCGGCGTGATAGTCTTTCCCGGCATGATCTCCACTGCAAGCTGGGTGCCTGGCTCGAGTGATTGCTCAGACTCCAGCAGTATGCCGGTGCTGCTCAGATTCTTGACCACTGCAGCGGAGACCTTTTTGCCTCCAACGATGCGGAAACGGGCCGGGCATTCGATGTTCATCCGCAAAAAGTCTCGCTTTTCGGCATAGTCATTCATCCTCTCTACTCCTTTAATGTCTGTGACGACCGATTTGGGAAAATTGCAATTCGACAATTTTCCGACATTTCCGATTGAGAATAAATGTAGCAGCCTTTACAGATAACGAAAGTGCTTTTTCTGCCCAGAGAGGCTTTTTGTTCCTGGGTTTTTGTCACAGAGTCTATTTCTGCCGACAGCGTCTTCAAGCGGAATCGCTCTGAACGGGGTAAACTTAAGACGTCTGTCCCCGAAACAGGCGTAGGCCCGATCAAGCTTGCGGATCGGGCAATCAGCTAACCGTTTTGCACAGAATTTTGCAAGGGTCATGGTCATGATGAAACACCTACTGTTTTGTTTGCTGTTGTTGCCGGTTTTCTCGGTGGCAAATGCGGAAACTGTCTATCGCTCGGTGGATGAGGCAGGGCAGGTGACCTATTCCGACACGCCGGGAAAGGGCCGGTCGGATGTGGTAAAGATGCCGTCCGGGCCATCCCAGGAAGCAAAGCGGGAGACCCAGGCTCGGGATAAAGAGATCAGAGATGCCGCCAACAAGGCCGGGCGTCAACGGCAGTCAGGTGATCAGCAACGTGCCGTCAATATCAGTGAAGCCGAACGGAATTTGCAGGCGGCCGAGGCCAGGTTGGGCTATGCTAAGATCCTGCGGGATGAGGATCGTCAATCCACGGCTGGCGGGGGTCGTCGTATCCGCCCCGAGTATTTCGAACGCATCAAGCAGGAAGAAGCAGCCGTGGAGGTGGCACGGAAAAAGCTGCAACAGGCACGCAACGGACGTTGATGGAGGTCTACCTTGTCGGCGGCGCCCTGCGTGACAGACTGCTCGGACTGCCGGTGGTTGAGCGGGACTATGTGGTAGTGGGTGCTACCCCGCAGATGATGCTGGAACGGGGCTTCAAACAGGTGGGCAAGGATTTCCCCGTTTTTCTCCATCCTCAGACCAGTGAAGAGTATGCGCTGGCCCGTACCCTGCGAAATCCTGTTTCAGGTAGCCGTTTTCCTGAACCCCACGCCGCCCCGGATGTCACCTTGAAAGAGGATCTGACGCGTCGTGATCTCACCATCAATGCGATAGCCGAGAGTGAAGCGGGGGAGATTTTCGACCCTTTTCAGGGGCGTCGTGATCTGCAGGCAAAGTGCCTGCGGCACGTCTCCCCGGCTTTCAGTGAAGATCCCGTCCGGGTCTTACGGGTGGCCCGTTTCATGGCGAAATACTGTGATCTCGGATTTCAGATCGCCCCTGAGACGTTGTCTCTGATGCGGGAGATCAGCGCAGCCGGCTCCCTTGAAACTGTGGCGCCGGAACGGGTTTGGCAGGAGCTGGAGAAAGCACTGCTGCTGCCGAATCCAATCCCTTTTATTGAAACCCTGCGGCAATGTGGCGCGCTTGCCGCGTTATTCCCTGAGCTCGATTGCCTCTGGGGCGTGCCGCAGCCGCCCAAATGGCATCCCGAGATCGATACCGGTCTGCATACGCTGATGGCCCTGGCGACCCGTCTCTCCGATGACCCCCTGGTGCGTTTTGCTGCGTTGACCCACGATCTTGGCAAGGGGAACACATCGGAAAAGATACTGCCCAGCCACCACGGGCATGAAGGGCGCGGCGCGCGCATCATCCGATTATTGTGCGAGCGGCTCAGAGTGCCGACCGACTACCGCCTTCTTGCTGAGCGCTGTGCAACCTACCATGGGCACATCCATCGTCTGGATGATTTGAGACCGGGCACGGTGTTGAAGGTGCTGGAGGGGCTGGACGCCTTTCGCCAGCCGGAGAACGTTGCACGTTTTCTGCTGGTCTGCGAGGCGGATTATCGTGGACGAGGAGGGTTTGAGGCGCGGCCCTATCCCCAGGCGTCGCGTTTCAACGATCTGTTTCACGCAGCGACACAGATCGATAAAGGGGACTTGAAGCGTATGAAACCGGGTAAGGCGGTGGGTGAAGCGATCAGGGTATTGCGGCTCGAGGCGATCAAGGCTGTGATGTGACACGTAGGAGCGGCGCCTCGCCGCGAGGGCGTGGCTCTTACGTTTTCGCAGTCCCTAACCCGCCAGCCGTTCGAAGATTCGAAATCCCGCCAGATAGGTGCCGACTGCCGACCCCAGTGTGCTCAGGAAAAAGACCAGCAGAATGCGGGAGACCCGGTTGCGCCACCAGCCTTTGAGAGAGGTGGTATCGTTGCGCAGCGCTCCAAAATCGGCGACCGAGGGTTTGCGCAGAAAGATCTCCATGCCGGCGGTAACCATGCCGGCGCCGATGGTGGGATTGAGAGAGGTGATCGGGGCTGCCAGAAATGCGGTGATCACCGTTATGGGGCGGGCAGCGGCCAATAGTGCGCCAAGGGCTGAGAGGCCTCCGTTGATGAGTACCCAATCCATCACCAGCTGCCAGCCGAGTTCCGGACTGCGCATGAAACCGATCAAAAAACCCACCATCACCAGGGCGACGATTGCCCAGGGGATCAGTTTTGGCCAGCGGCTTGGTTTGGGAATCCGTTCGAGGTTTTCGATGATCTTTTTCGGGGGATCCTGCTCTGTCTCCAAATATCCGGCGATGCCCTGCATGTGTCCTGCACCTATGACCACCAGCAGGTTTTCATGTCCTGCCTGTTCGATCTCCTCACGCAGCCGGGCCGACATATAGCGATCACGTTCATCGATGAGTGGGAGGTAGAGGTCCTGCCGGTCTTCAGCAAACTCCGCGAAGGTGGTCTCCAGCATGTCGCCCTCTTTGAGACGTTCGATCTCGGCCTCATCCACCTCCTCTTTGGAGACGATACTGGCGAGCAGTCCAGCGAAGAGGCCGAAGCGTTTCCACCAGGCCAGATTACGGGAGACCCGCTTCAGGGTGACGCCGATCTCCCGATCGATGAGCAGTAGTGGCAGGTTTGCCTCGCGGGCAATGCGGATCGCTTCACGCTGTTCTGCGCCGGGTTCTATGCCGAACTGGTCGGCCAGCCGTTGTTGATAGGCACCAAGGGCCAGGCTTGCCATCACCAGGGGTACCCGTCCCTCACGCACGACTTTGAAGAGGTCCATCTTCGCCAGGGCGTCGGGGTTTAGCAGGGCGTTATAGCGGCTGGGGCAGAGTTCCACCGCGACGGCATTGTACTCTCCGCTCTCGAGCAGCTCCGTTACCTTCTCTGCACTGGCACGGGATACGTGCGCGGTGCCCAGCAGGGTAATCCGGCTGCCATCAAGCTCGATATCAATTTGTGGTTCCTGTTGCCCTGCAGTCATCTCTGTTTGCCAGGTGATTTCTGAAAGCGGCATCATACCAGTGATAAGGAGAATACACAGGGTATCGCAGGGTCGTGGCTGGTGGTTTTTCGATCAAAATATCTCCTGGCGCGGGTATCAATAGCCAGACGAATATGTAGTTGCCATGAGTTGAATCGGGTAGTCTTATCTGACATCGCAGGAATCAGAGAGAAGCGGGGGGTTGGAATGTTAAAAAGAGTGATTCAGCTGAGCTTGATATTGCTGCTGGTGTTGAGCGGATGTAAGACCATGGATGAACACAAGCAGGTCTCGGCGTTGGAGGATACGCTACGCCGGTATGAAGGTGTCATTCGCTGGGGCAGTGTGGACAGTGCCCAGGGTTTCCGCGTCCTCGATGCTGCAGGTGATCCCCCCCCGCCGGTCAGCGCTGATCTGAGGGTTACGAGTTACGAGGTGGTTCAGGGACCGACAATGCTCGATGAGACGACGGCAGTACAGATTGCCGATATTCAATACACCTTTGACGAGCGTCCTGTGCTCAGATCGATCGTCGATCAGCAGGTCTGGAAGTACGATGAATCGAAAAAACTCTGGCAGTTGCAGACCCCAGTGCCCCTATTTAAATAGTGTTTGACCGGAAATACCGTTTTCACCACGAAGTACACGAAGATATTTTATTGTTAATCAATCTTTTACCTTCGCGCTCTTCGCGGTTAAATATGGGTTTTCGGGCGGACACTAAGTAGCCCAAGTAAATGTGACGACCAAAGGGTGCGAACCTGCGCACAATATGCGGTTAGAGTGGCTGAGTAGAGGAACACCAATGCAAGGAAATTCGCAATTATCTCCAACCTCACGCTTTCTGCTGCTGGCCGCCGCTTTTGTGGTGCTGGTAGCGGGAATGAAAGCCGCAGTATCGCTGCTGGTGCCCTTTCTGCTGGCGCTCTTTATCTCCGTGATAGCCGCGCCACCCCTGTTTCTCCTCAAACAGAGAGGCATTCCAACCGCACTGGCGTTGCTGATCGTGATCGTGGGCATTGTCGGCACAGGCCTGCTGTTGGGCTGGCTTGTGGGAGGTTCGCTGAACGACTTCATCAATAACCTGCCGAAATACCAGGAGCGGCTGGCGGCTCAAAGCCAGAGCTTTCTGGTCTGGCTGGGTGAACAGGGTGTGGAGGTTGATGAGCGTACGCTGACCACCTATTTTGATACAGGAAAGGCCATGGCGATGGCCGGAAAAGTCCTGAGCAGTCTGGGTAATGTACTGACCGAAGCGCTGTTCATCCTTATCACGGTCATTTTTATCCTGGTCGAAGCAGCAGGATTCCGTCGCAAATTACATCTATTTATCAAAGACCCTGAAAGTGCGCTGAGCCATATCGAAAAGATTACCTCGGATATCAAGCGCTACATGTCGATCAAGACTTCAACCAGCCTGCTGACCGGCGTGATCATTGCTGTTTGGCTGCAGGTGTTGGGTGTGGATTATCCGATCCTTTGGGGAACCGTGGCTTTCCTCTTTAACTATATACCCAATATCGGGTCTATCATTGCAGCGATACCTGTGGTGTTGCTTGCCTTGATTCAGCTGGGTGTAGGGGCTGCACTCTGGACCGCAGTTGGCTACCTGGTGGTCAACAATCTTGTGGGCAATGTGATCGAGCCCCGTTTCATGGGGCGTGGACTGGGGCTCTCCCCGCTGATCGTATTCCTCTCTCTGGTATTCTGGGGCTGGATCCTGGGTCCGGTGGGCATGTTCCTGTCGGTACCTCTGACCATGATCGTGAAGATCATTCTTAGTAGCAGCGATGAGACAAGGGTCATTGCCGATTTCCTGGGGCCTGAACCGGAAAAATAGGGGTTGGACTTGCAAGAGGTGCTCCCAGAGCATTCCCGACAATGCCAGGCTTGTCGGAATTTTTTACAGTCCGTAATGGGGTTTTTACATTTTGAAGAGGAATATAATTTGTATTTTTAGGGGGTTTTAAAAAAACCTAATAAATACACTGGGTTAATGCTGATTTTTCAGGAGTGTCAATAAATGTTACATGTCGGATAATTTTACAGAGTGTTGACATTTGGTCTTCGGAGGGATTGGTTTTTATATATGAATCATAAGCTTATAAAAGTTGGCACGTTGGGTGCGGCTGTTTAGGCAAATCACGAATTCCTCACTTGGAGAGACACATGAACATTAAAAACATCATTACAGGCGTCATCTGCAGCACTGCGCTGATTGCCGGTTCCGCCTCTGCGGCGCTCTACGAATTCAACAATGCCGAGTG
>JAMJIN010000065.1:0-18593 GCA_036784775.1 Chromatiales bacterium
GGTTGCATTTTGTGCCCCCACACGCTTGTAGTTGGCGCCCATGACCTGACCCAATCCCATGCTCATGGACTGCATGCGAAGCTCTTCCAGTCCTGTATCTGGGTGTTGCCGGTTAAGACGGGACAGATAGTGCTGCTCAAATCTTGGGCGGATGATGCCGGCCGTCTCCTGACGGATGATTGAGAGGATCCACTCCGGTCTGACCAATGTTCCGGTTTCATCTGCAAGTGCCCCGGAGACCGATGCTGCCATTGCGCCGTAACGCTCAAGTATCTTGCGGCAATTGAGATATGCGCGTTTATGCAGGGCATTGAGATGGAAGATGGCGTCATCGAAATTACCGGTCATCACCTGTGCGGAATCGGCCCGTGCAATCGCCGTTTTGAGCATTTTTTCCAGTGTGCTGGATGTTAACCTGGCATCGGGGATTGCGCTGATCAGCGTCCTGGCTGTATTCCATTTGCAGGGATAGCAGAGGGTATCGCGGTTAATGGTGCGGGTGAGACGGTTTTCCACCTGAAACTGCGCGACCGCACGGTTGGTGCCGCGCCCGAAATCCCCATCGATAGCGAAGGCGCCGTTGGATGATGTGGAGTAGCCAAGGAAAATCAATAACCTCTGCACGGCTTTGATGCCCGCCTCCCCAGCGGATTTGCGTGTCAGAGTGGTGTCTCCGGAGAGAAAACGTGCCAGATCGGCGCGCCAGATGGCGTCGTCGTTGTCCGGGTGGGTGATAATCCGTTTTACGCGCTTGTCGTTAATGAGGTCTTTGAGTGACATGTTTCCTCCTTGGCGTGTCAACAGTGTGGGTGTTCAGATGGTGATTGCAGGGTTTCCTAAAAGAGTATAGCTGCTACAGCCACCAGCAAATAAAGCCAGCAACATGCCGGGTTCGCAGGCCTGATCCGCTACGTTTGATCAGGTAAAAGACTATTGTTGCAGCCGCACCTCATCAGTGGATGGAGTTGGCGCACATTGCCAGCCCCAGCCTTAGAGTTTTTGCCTGAACTTGGCGGCCTTCTGTTCGCAGTAGCCGGTGTCGTTGTCGGCACTCCAGAGTATCTGCATCGAGTCGGGTTGCTCAGCCTCTTTGAAATAGCGCACCTCGCAGGGTGGAAGGCCGGTCTCCTGTTGATAGTGGATTTCGATACGCCGCTCAAGACCGTTGAACTCGCACTGATAGATCTGATCTGCGGCGTTTGACTGGGTTGAAAAGGTGGTAATAAAAAATGCGGCTGCCACTGGCAGATACTGGCTAAAATACTTCTGCATTGCATGTTCTCCAAAAGTCTGGAAGGAGTTCCTATGTGGTCTGTCGAATAAGCCTCTATAATCGGGCGATTGCAAAGTTAATCGGCGGAACTGTGAGTCGGTCTGCGCCTGCTGCGTGACCCGGTTCCGTTCGCCTCTTTCTTGTCGAAACATAATTTGCCTGCCATGAAACTACATAGTTCCTCTCTGATCAGATATCTCTGCATTCTGCCCTTGCTCGGTTTGTTGCTGCCGCTACAGGGGTTAGCCGAAGAGGCGGAGGCGCCTGTCTCCGAAGTCACGGAATCTGCACCGGACAGCCTGCGTTCACCACGGGCGGTCATGGAGACCTTTCTGGTCGCCATGAATGACATCAAGCGGGGGGAGCCGGAGCGGATCGGCGATGCGCTGGAGACGTTGGATCTCACCTCGGTCAATGCCTTGGTGCGTACAGAGCGTGGTGTGGATCTGGCCTGGCTGCTGCTGGAGACAATGGATCGTACCCGGCTGGTCGATCTGCAGCGGATACCCGACAGGCATGAAGGAGAGCCATGGGTCTTCCAACGTTATGCCAAAGGGGCGCTGCGTATCTCACGCTACTCTGATGGCCGTTGGCTGTTCGACAATGAGACGATAGCCCGCCTGCCGGCAATCTGGGAGGAGGTCTCGGCACGCAGCAAGGTGGAAGGGTTGTCGGGAGATGACTCGGTGTTGCCCTGGCACCTGCGTATCCAAAACGCCATGCCGGCGCTGCTGAAAAAAACGGTTTTTCTGCTGGAGAACTGGCGCTGGTTGGGTATCTTTTTTATCGTCCTGTTTGGCGTGATGGCGGACAAGCTGATCACCCTGTTACTGCGCCGCCTGGTAAGCCGCTGGCGACGGGAAACCCGCCGACTGGCTTTCCGTGATATCTCCAATGATATGCTGCGGCCCCTGGGATTGTTGGCGATGGCGGCGATCTGGTGGGTCGGTATTACACTGCTGGGCCTGCCTGAATCGACAATGCTGGTGCTGTTGGTGGCGGTCAAATTTCTTGCGGCCCTCTCTGGTGTCTGGGTTGCCTATCGACTGGTGGATCTGGTGGGCGGATGGCTCACCGAGCGGGCGCTGCTGACCGAGACCCGCCTGGATGATGCGCTGGTGCCGTTGATTCCGCGAACCCTGAAGATATTTGTCACCGTGATCGGCGTGATCTTTATCGCCGACAATATGAATATCAATGTTTCGGGGCTGCTGGCAGGCCTCGGCCTTGGTGGCTTGGCCTTTGCATTGGCGGCCAAGGATATGGTGCAGAATCTCTTCGGATCGGTCACGATACTGCTTGATCGTACCTTCTCGGTGGGGGACTGGGTCGTTGTCGACGGTAAGGAGGGCGCGGTCGAGCGCATCGGGTTTCGCAGTACCCGCATTCGCACCTTCTACAACTCGGTGCTTACCGTGCCCAACTCCCTGTTCATCACCGCGAAGGTGGACAATATGGGGGAGCGACGTTACCGCCGTCTCTCCACCAAGCTGGGCCTGGCCTATGAAACACCGCCGGAGAAGATCGAATCCTTTTGCGAAGGGGTGCGTGAACTGGTGCGCCAACACCCCTATATGCGAAAGGACTACTATCATGTCTACTTCAATGGATATGCCGACAGCGCCCTGGAGATACTGGTTTATGTCTTCTGGGAGACCCCTGACTGGGGTACCGAGTTGCGTGAACGGCACCGCTTTTTGCTGGATATTTTACGACTGGCCCAAGGACTGGGAGTAGAGTTTGCCTATCCGACGCAGACCCTCTACATGAAGCAGGAGGTGGAATCCGACGGCGGAACCGGATCCTCGACTTCCCAGAAGCAGGCTATTGACGAAGGCAGGGAAATAGCACGGAATATCGTTTCAGAGACCACCGGTCTGGGAGAGCGGCCACCACCGGTGAAGTTTTGACTAAACTGTTCAATAACCGGGTAATCGACGAAGCAGGCTAAATATAAGGAACAAGTCATGAGGAAACAGAATATCCAACGGTTTTTGGCCAGTCTTCTGCTGGTGATATCGATCTCTCCGGCTTGGGCGGAGGATAAGGATCCTACCTACGATCGGGTCACGCTCTCGGTGAGTGCAGAGACGAAGGTGGGCAATGATACGCTGGTGGCGGTGCTCTACTCCCAGAAGGAGGGGGCAAATACCACGAAGCTCGCGCGCGAGGTGAATCAGAACCTCGGCTGGGCCTTGGATATGGCAAAGCAGACTGCTGATATCAAGGTCCAGACCCTGGACTATCGAACTGACCCGATCTATCGCAAACAGGTCCTTCAGGGCTGGCGGGTGAAGCAGTCGCTACGGCTGGAGAGCCTGAACAGCGCAGCACTCAGTGACCTGATCGGAGAGTTGCAGAAGCGGTTGGCGGTGGAGTCGATCAGCTACCAGGTCTCGCCGGAGAAGCGCAAGTCATCTCAGGATGAACTGATTCAGCAGGCGCTGGCCGATTTCCGCGCTCGGGCCGAAATGGTTTCCAAAGCCTGGGAGCGCCCAGGCTACCGGTTGGTGCAGATCAATATCAACACCTCGGATCACTCTCCAAGACCCAAGATGATGCGCATGACTGCGATGGAGATGTCCGCGGACGCCATGCCTGCGCCCGCGATCGAGGCGGGTAGTCAGACAGTGCGCGTGAGCGTCAGCGGCGTGGTGGAACTGACGCTCTGAACGGCCTGCTGGAATGCCCGATCCGCTACGCTTGATCGGGCCTGCTTAGGCCGGTTCAAGCGCAGCGGAACCGGCAACTCCAACGGAGATTACTCCAAAGTGAGAACCCGGATTGAGTCGGTGCCGCCTTTCTTCTGACCTGATCCGGCGGTGGCGATGATAAGGTCGCCAGCCCCCACATAGCCCAGCTTACGAGCGCGTTCCAGACCGTAGTCGAGTTTTGCCTGATCGTTGATTTCTCCCTCGAAACAGATGGGGAAGACGCCCCAATTGAGAGAGAGGCGGCGGGCAACGATACGGGAACTGGTGATCGCCAGAATCGGGCAGTCCGGGCGGCGTCGGGAGACCATGCGCGATGTGAAACCGGTTTCGGTGAGGCTGAAGATGGCGCGGGCATTCAGCTCTTGCGCCATGGTGGCGGAGGCAAGGCTGACCGCCTCCGTGACGATATTCGAGCGGTTGCCCGCCACCCGCTGCAGATATCCGTACTCTTTCAGGTAGGACTCGGCGCGCAGGGCGATCTCCGCCATTGTGCGCACTGCCAGCACCGGATATTTTCCGGCAGCGGTCTCACCGGAGAGCATGATTGCAGAGGTGCCGTCCAGGATGGCGTTGGCGACATCGGAGGCCTCGGCGCGGGTCGGTTTGGGGTTGCGCTGCATCGATGCGAGCATCTCGGTGGCGGTGATCACAGGTTTGCCCTGGCCGACAGTCATGTGGATGATCTTCTTCTGGGTGCCGGGAACATCCGCCAGTGGCAGTTCCACACCCAGGTCGCCACGGGCCACCATTACGCCGTCAGCGGCCGCGACGATGCCTTCCAGATTATTGAGACCGGCACGATTCTCGATCTTGGCGATGATGGGGATCTTGACGCCATGCTCTGCCAATACCTCCCGCAGCAGGGTGACGTCTTCCTCGTGTTGTACAAAAGAGGCGGCGATATAGTCGACCTCATTCTCGGCGGCGAAGGTCATCTCCCGGATCACGTCGTCCCGATTCTCAGGACTGACGGCGCGTAGGGTGAGTTCGGTCTCCGGCAGATTGACGCTCTTCGTATCGCCCAGTCGCCCTCCGAGTACCACCCGGCAGTGGATCTCATCTTCGTCGATCTGCTCCGCAGTGAGTTCGATGTTGCCATCGTCGAGCAGGATTGGCGTACCCGCACCGATCTCCTGGGACAGTTTTTTATAGGTGATCGAAACCCCTTCCTGGTTGCCGAGTCGGTCATCGGTGAAGAGTGTGAAACGATCCCCTACCGTCAGATCGACCCAGCCCTCTTCAATACGGCCAGTGCGAATCTCGATACCTCGGGTATCGATCATGGTGGCCACATTGATGCACAGCTTCTCAGCGGTCAGACGGATGCGTTTCAGTCGTTCCCTGTGCTCATTGTAACTGCCGTGGGAGAGATTAAGACGGGCGACGCTCATGCCTGCCTGCATCATTGCTTCGAGGGTTTCGAGAGAGTCACAGGCAGGGCCTATGGTTGCAATGATCTTGGTTTTACGCGGGGGATTCTGGATTTCCATGATGGTGGTGGACCGGTTGAGTGCTGTCTTGTCACCGGTTGATGTGATCCATCTTGGGGTGCACCCTAAGACCGGTCGGGACGAATAGATTCAGCAGTAAGTGGAGAATTGAATCGATCTATTATCCTCTGCCTCAATGCCGAGTGCCAGCTTTAGATTCAATCCTCAATCAGAGGGTAGGAGCGGCGCCCCGCCGCGATAGAGTGCGCAGTTATTTGTTGAGAGTTTTCAGCAACTCATCCACCGTGATCGTCTGAGTGTCAACGGCACCGGTCTGATTTGGCTGCTCTACCGGAAAGGTGCGATGGCCACTGATCATGCCGGAGATATCCGATCCGCTGCTGTTCGCATCGTGACTGAAGACTGCAAGTATGTGCAGCGGCACAAAGGTGGCGACGAAGAGATAGCTGATATGGTGCAGATCGTGAAGGCTGATGTTGGCAAGGAAGACTATCTCCTTCTGCAGCATCAGCCCGCTGGCGACAGAGAGGGTCAGGAACAGAAACAACAGCAGATAGAGTGGACCCCAGAGTGGATTGTGGGCAAACCATTTCGGTAACGGAGCGCGCCCCAGGGTGAGATAGAAGCGGAGGACCTCTGCGGCCTGCCTCAACCGATGTGCATTGGGTTCACAGTCTGTGATGTGATCGGTGCCGCGACCGAAGAAGAGCAGGTAGAACCTGAGCAGCAGGGAGGGGATCAGCAGGGCGCTGCAGAGAAAATGCAGATCCTGGGCGCCCGTCTCCAGTGCCGGAGCGGTGCTGCTCAGCCAGCCACTGAAAAGTAGACCTGTGACCGCAAGGGTAATTGCCCAGTGGGAGAGTCTCAGCCAGCGGCTCCAGATCAGCACTCGGGTAACCTGGGATGTTTCCATTAGAATCCGCAGCTGCCGCCCGGGCAACAACCGCCGGAATTGCAGGGTGGCTCACTGCCGCTGTTACTGATGATGGCGCCGCCGGTGATCAGTCTTTTGACCGTTGCATTGGCTGGTGTATCGCCGGTTTCGATGCCTGCCTTGTTGCAGAGTTCTCCCCATGTTGCGATACCCTCACTCATTTTGTGGGTGACTTCGATGGTGCGGCTGTTCGCTGAACAGAAATAATCATAAGTGGGCATAGGTTTGCTCCTGAATGGCGGTTCTATTGTTACAAAATTTCTATCTGTTTTCAGTTGATTGTTCCCCGTATCATCAAGTGCTCCATCCATCGAATCTTCAGCCAAATCATGTTACGCCAGAGAAAATCCAAACGGGAACGGAGAGAGTCGCGGGATCTCGCGTTGCTCCGTTACAAGAAACAGCGCAATAGAAACCTGTTGGCCAAACCCGGTGTACACGATTTCATCATTGTGATGGATGGCATGAAAGCGGGTTTCAATGTGGCGAAGATCTTTCGCAGCGCGGAGGCCTTTGGTGCGCGTGAGGTACACTTGGTCGATATCGGTCCTTTTGATCCAGCGCCCGCCAAAGGCTCGTTCAAAAAAGTACCCGCCCGCTTTTTTGAGAAATTTGAGGAGTCCCACAAGGATCTGACAGCGCGCGGATACCGGATTTTGACCCTGGATGCCGCCTGTGGGGAATCACTGGTCGATACTGTCCTGCCGGAAAAATGTGCCTTCGTATTGGGACATGAGGAGTGGGGACACAGTTTCGAGGTCTCCGACTACCCGGATATCGGTTGCCTGTCGATTCCGCAATTCGGGCAGGTGGAGAGTCTCAATGTGGCGGTGGCCGCCTCTGTCGTGATGTTCGAGTACGTGCGTCAGTACGGGAAAAAATGAGTTATTTGGAGTAGTGAGTTTATGAGTAATGCAATGAACTATCTGTTGGCAGCCCGCCCTGAGGCGATGACGGCCTATTTTACCTTCCTGAAAAAGTCAGGTGATCATCTGGATACAAAAACCCGGGATCTCATTTCTGTGATCACCAAGGTTGCGGTACAGACAGAGGGTGGTTTTCGGCAATATCTGACCCGTGCCTTACGCAATGGCGCAACGCCCAATGAGGTGATCGATGCGCTACTGATGGCGTTTCCCGTGCTTGGGCTGGCGAAGATCGTTTGGGCCACCGATATTCTATTGGAGATGGATATTCCCGATTTTCGTCCGGAGGCTTTGTTGGCAGAGGCCGATTGGCACGATATTGCGGATCTCGATGAGATAAAGCTGGAGGATACGACCTGGTTGGAAGTGGAGGGGCGCCACCTGTTTATCTACCGGGATGAGGCGGATATACGGGTCTATGACAGCCGCTGTCCGCACCAGGTTACCGATATTCCACACCTCTCGCTTGAGGGTACCAAGCTGACTTGTCCGAAACACCAGTGGGCCTTCGATGTGGTGAGTGGAGAGTGCGTCGAAAAGGGCAAACATCCCCTGCGCCGTTTTGAGCACAAAGTGGAAGCGGGTCGTCTTTTGGCTTTCTGGTAAGCTGAGGCTGATGGCTTCAGGTATCGTCCGGCGACTCGGATAACTCTTCAAGGCCGAGAGATAGAATGATGCCGCAAATAATGGCTAACAGTATCCAGGTCATGGCTGACTCCCTTCGAGGAGTTTTGATTATAGACGTTTATGCACGAATAACGAAATTTATTCCTACAGCATAAGAAATATATTAAATACTAAATCTTAGCCATGAGACAGGTCAATTTGCCGGCAACTCAAGGTGAATGGGTGCTGATAACAGCCTACCGGGGCGGTGTTGAGGATTGTTTCCCGGCCCAGAAACATCACGCTTGCCGGACGCTCGCCGTCGAGTTGGATGCGTGATAATGAGGCGCTGGTGATGGAGAGTCGGTATATAGTTTCAATCGGTGCAGAGATCGTGTTTGCCAGGGAGTCTCGCCAGAGACTGCGCGCCACATCTCCTGCCAACCCTTGTCGCTCAGTGGGTCGTCGATCTGTCCCCGGTAGCGGCGTCCACCCACGGGTTCACCGTGCCTGAGCAGGTCGATGGTCGTCTGTCCGTTCATAACCAGTCGGCAAAGGCGAAGAGTCCCAGCATGACACCCCAGACTACCAATGATCGCCAGACAAGGCTCATGGCGGCTTCCACCAGATAGAGGTGGTGTGTTGTATCGTCTCTATTGCGGTCCAAAACACTGGCCAGACGCAGGGCGCCGCTGCCGGTACAGATCAGGATGCCGCTGGCGCTGTCGCTAAATTCGTCAAAGCGCTTCTCATTGTAGCCGCGCCAGCCGTTCATGGCGTCTTCAAAGCTGCCGGCGATAGCATAGGAGAAAACGGTAATACGGGCGGGTATCCAGTCGAGTATCGACACTAGCTGCCGGCTGATGAGGTGGAAGTCGAGATCTTCACCGGCAGTGTGGGTGAGAGGGAGCCGGGAGGCGAGGCGATAGAGCAGTGCACCAATGGGGCCAAGCACCAAAAACCAGAAGATGACGGCGAATATGCGGTTGTTGGCCTGGATGAGGATGCTCTCAGCGACCGCCTGAGAGTAGGCGGGATCATGCGGGGGCGGCTCATCGTTGAGCAGGTCGCGGGCGACGCCCCTGGCATGCTGCTCGTCGCCTTCGTCTCTGGCCTTGATGAAATGGCTGATCTGCTGGTCCAGGTCGTTGGGTCCCAGACTGTAGAGCAGTACGGCGCAGGCAAAGAGTGCGCCGGGCAGACCCGCCAGAGTGTCATCAAAAAGCTGTTGCAGCAGAGCGACCGCAAGTAGTGGTGGCAGCAGCAGGCTGATGACACCCCCAAAGCCGTTGCGCATCCAGACAGGTAACTCCTGACGATGGTACCAGTCGCTGTAGTCGTTGAACCAAACCGGTTGGCGCAAGAGCTGTTTGTGCAACAGAAAACGTTCTGCGATCAGGCAGATAAGTATGATGATCAGACTCATGGCGCAAGTGTCGGGGATGGCAGGGAAAGTTGCAAGTGGGGTGCAGGTATTTTGGTGATTGATGGATTAGGACAATATTCCGTAGGCCTGATCAAGCGCAGCGGATCAGGCAATTTACTATGCTTGATTCGGTCTGCGTTCAAGCAACATACGGCGATATCTCTCCCAGTCGAACGCCGGGCCTGGGTCGGTCTTGCGGCCCGGCGATATGTCGGCATGACCTGTGATCCGGTCTGCGGTGATAGCTGGATAACGGGCCATGATCTCGCGGGTGACCGCTACCAGGGTGGTATATTGAGCGTCGGTATAGGGTTGCTCATCCGTGCCTTCGAGCTCGATGCCGATGGAGTTGTCGTTGCACCGTTCCCGACCCGAAAAGCAGGACTCACCTGCATGCCAGGCGCGATGGTGCAGGGGGACATACTGAATTGACTCGCCATCTCGCCGGATCAGCAGATGGCTGGAGACTCTAAGTGCGGCAATTTCGGCAAAATAGGGGTGCTGTTCGCTCCTGAGCCGATTGAGAAACAGGTCGTCGATCCAGGGGCCGCCAAACTCGCCGGGCGGCAGGCTGATGTTGTGGATCACCAGCAGGTCGATCCCACACCCGGGGGGACGTTCGTCCTGATTGGGTGAGGGTCGCTGTTTCGCGCTGGAGAGCAAGCCGTCCGGCCGCTCCCCAAACACGTTTATTTCTCCAGTTCTGTGTTGACCAGCCCCTTGAGCACCATGTCGGTATGGCTGACGATGCCGACGACCTTGCCGTTCGACACCACCGGTGCACGGGAGAGGTCGAAGCGGGAAAACATGCGGGCGCAGTAACGGATATCCATGTCAGGAGAGACTGTGAGTACCGGTTTGGTCATGATCTCGTAGATATTGACCCGTTCCGGCGCCCGATCCTTCGCCAGCACCTGGCGGGCGATATCGGAGAGCAACACCATGCCGTACTCGTCATCTTCATTGCGTTTTTTTACGATCAGACTCTTGGTCTCTACGTGGGACATGGTATCCAGAGCCTTGGCGACGGTGTCCATGCCGTCGACCAGGTCAAAGCTGGTCTTCATCACGTCCATTACGCGAGTGATCTGGGTTGTCATAACTCTTCCTCCACTACTTGGCACAAACTCTGAATCTGATGACTGACCCCAACAGCGTCTTCGATGTCAATCTGAAAGGCGATGCCGGTGCCGGGACGTTCGTCGAAATCCCCTGCCTTGGCGATGGTTTCAAGAATGGTGCGGCTCAGGTGTTCCTCCACCAGCAGCAGCAGCACTTCCCGTTGGGTCTCAAGGGTTAGTCCGAAGAAGGTCTTGGCCTGCTCCACACCCTCACCCCGGGCCTGGTTGATGACGGTGGAACCGGTAGCGCCGGCTTTGCGGGCCGCGTCCAGTACAATATTTGTATGGCTGTCCTCCACCAGTGCAATGATGAGTTTAAAACGCATGATCTCTATCTCGGTTGAAAGTTATCGTTTTTTTCTACTGCGCCACTCGCCCAACTGGGCATACCCCATCACCGCGATGATGGGGAACAGACTGGCAAAGGCAATCAGGCCAAAACCGTCGAGCAGCGGGTTGCGCCCCGGTATGTTGTTCGACAGTCCAAGCCCCAGGGCTGCAACAAGCGGCACCGTGACAGTGGAAGTGGTGACGCCGCCAGAGTCGTAGGCCAGGGCGATGATGGTTTTCGGTGCAAAAAAGGTCTGCGCAATGACCACCAGATAGCCGGTGATGATATACCAGTGCAGAGGCGTGCCGCTGACGATTCGGTAGCTGCCCAAGGCGATGCCGAAGGCAACACCGATGGCGACGGCTATGCGTACCCCCCATTCGCTGATGGCACCGCCTGAAACCTGATTCGCCTTGATGGCGACGGCGATCAGCGAGGGCTCCGCGATGGTGGTGGAGAAGCCGATGGCAGCTGCAAACAGGTAGACCCAGAAATAGTGGTGCCATTGTACAAAATTGTGTTCCCCGGTAATGCCGAGAAAAACGGGGTCGGTCAGCTGGCTGGCCATGAGTTCCCCGAGGGGGAACAGGGCCAGATCAAGGCCTTCCAGGAAAAATGCCAGTCCGATCAGCACGAAGATGAAACCCGTGATGACCTGTCGCGGATTATGCAGCGGCCGCCGCAGCACCAGGAACTGAAATCCGAACAGGATGGAGGCGATGGGCAGAACATCCAATACAGTTTGGGCGAGCACCCCCAGCAGATTGCTTAGAACCGTGATCACAATAGTATTCCGTAACCCATCACGAAAATCATCGGAGTGAGGGAGGCAAATGCGATCAAGCCAAAACCGTCCGTCATCGGATTGCGCCCCTTGATACTGGATGCGAGACCAATGCCAAGGGCGGTCACCAGGGGGACAGTGATGGTGGAGGTGGTGACGCCCCCGGAGTCATATGCGATGCCGATGATCTCACGGGGTGCGAAGGCGGTCATAATTACCACGCCGAGATAGCCGCCAATGATCAGATACTGCACCGGCCAGCCCTTGATGATACGCAGGACGCCGATGACGATTGCGAGACCGACAGAGAAGGCCACAGTAAGCCGCAAGCCGCTGGCGTAATCTTCCATAGATTCGATATTATTCGCTATCATGCCGCCAACTGCCGCGACTTCTGAGGCTTCCTCCGCGATCTTGATTAAAGCGGGCTCGGCAATCGTGGTGCCGAAACCGAGGGAGAAAGCGAAAGCCAGAAGCCAGGTGACGCTGCCTTTTTTGGCGAAATCCCAAGCCATCGCCTCTCCCAGAGGGAACAGGCCGATCTTCAGTCCGTGGATGAACATGCTCAGACCGATAACCACCAGCAGAGTACCGATGAGCAGACTGCCCAGATTGGGGATGGGCTGTTGCAGAACCAGTGTCTGAAAAAAAGCAATGACTGCGATAATGGGGAGCAGATCACGGCTACTGTCCAGCAAAGAGGTGGCGAGATGCCGGATCAGTCGCATAAATAGCTGGAACCCAGAGATTAAGTTGCACAAACCATAACCCAGGGGAGATGCTTTGTTAAGAAATTACCGTTTTAAAGCCGAATTCCCCAGCCGGATCGGGATTTTTGATCATGAAATGAGCGCGGCTCGTTAAGCTATCGTCAGGAATGCCGCTATAATTACTGAACCAAATTGAATGCTGTGGGATAAAGTGCTAATTTCCCAGCATCTTGCATGGTGGAGCGGAGACACTTCATTTAGTAGAATGACCGGAAATAGGTGGTTTTGTGAAGACATTCGCAGTCATAACAAGGCTGTTGACATAGTCTCCCAATGTGACTTGGAAATATATGGAATCGGCGGGTTGAGATAATCCGCCAAACGGCTGAGGCCATTATCACAATTATTAAAATGCAGCGGCAAGACAACATAATCTCTTTCGGTGATTCTGCAACGCGCAAGCGGCAGATCTCTCTTGATGCGAAAGGTCGCAAGATCGTCGACGTTTGTCGCAAGCACGTCGTCAGAACACTCCCCCAATTGATGAGCGGATTGTTCGAAAAGCTCGATGACGCAATGTACGAGCTGGCCGATAAATCCGGCAATGATTCCGTGCAGACGACCTATTTCGACGCGATGCGGGAGTTGCGTAAGGAACGGGCCCGAATCGACCGGGTGTTCAGCCGGGAAGTGTTGCAGAAGTTCGACCGTTTCTGGGAGACGGGTGAGGCTCCAGTCAATCAACGGACCTTTGCCGAACTGAGTCGCGACTCCGAGATGTCCCTGCTGGGCGAGGATGAGTTGGAAGATTCTCTGGCCATCACCAACATGATCTCCAAAAGCGAGAACCGCTACTCCCGAGAGCTGTATGCCCTGGGGCAGCGTTTTGTTCAGCTGACCGGTGATACGGATGAGGTGAGTGAGCAGCACAATCCGCTTGCACCGGGCGTGATCTGCAATGCCTTCCAGGAGGCGATGCGGAGTGTCGAAGTTGATCTGCCCGTCAAGCTGGTCATCTACAAGCTGCTCGACAAACAGGTCATGCACTACGTCGGTGGGCTCTACGACGAGCTTAATCTGGTGCTGGGCAAGGCCGGTGTCATACCCAAACTGACTCCGCAGGTGCGGCGCAACCCGGTCTCTCCGGCGGTCAGCCGTGCCCGTCGTGAAGCACAAACCGACGGAAGGGTTGGCGAGGTTGCTGATGAACGGAGTGATCTGCAAACCGAAGTTTTCGAGACGTTGCAGCAGCTTTTGAACCTGCGAAGGGGTGTAGCGCCTGCCGGAGGGTCTGCCGTACCGGGACGGATGCCGATAGGTGCCGGCGGGGCGCCGATCTCGGTGCCTCTGGTGGAGACGGTCGAACTGCTAAGTGCGCTCTCTTCTCTGCAGCAATCCAATACAGTGATGGTACCCCTCAATACCGAGGGAGAAGGCAACCTGCGTGCGCGTCTGGCCAGTGATCTGCGCATGTTGGAAGAGGGTAGAACCCATCGGGCGCTGGGAGAGGCAGACAACGATACGATCGACGTCATCTCCATGCTCTTTGAGTTCATTCTGGACGACCACAGTTTGCCGGATGCCATGAAGGCCCTGCTGAGCCGCCTGCAGATTCCCATGCTCAAGGTCGCCATCATCGACAAGACCTTCTTCAGCAAAAAGGTGCACCCTGCCAGACGGCTGCTGAACAACCTGGCGCAGGCGGCGATTGGCTGGAATGATGACGGTGACCGCTCGCCCGGCGGCCTGTTTGGCACGGTCGAAAGTATCGTTAAGCGTGTATTGACGGATTTCGACGACGATCCCGCTATCTTCACGGCATTGAATGACGAGTTCAATGAATGGTGGGAACGGGAGCAGCGCGGCGCGGATGTGGCGGAACAGCGCACCAATCAGGTAACCCGTGGCAAGGAGCAGTTACGTGCAGCCAAGGCCGCCGTTACCGATGAATTGAACAAACGGCTGCAGTTCCAGAAACAGCTGCCCGATGCGGTAATATCACTATTGCGCGATGGTTGGAAAGACGTACTGCTGCTCAACTATCTGCGGCAGGGGCCAGAGAGTGAAGAGTGGAAGGAGTCCCTGGAGATAGTCGATAAGCTGCTTTGGAGTGTCGCGCCGAAAAAAGAGTATGCGGAGCGACAGGAGTTGCTGCGTAATATTCCTGAACTCCTGCGGAACCTGCGGGAGAGACTGAACGCGATCTCTTTTGATCAGCACAAAATGGCGCGGCTTTTTAAAGAGCTGCAGAATTGCCATATTGCCTGTCTGCGAGGAAAAAAACTCTCTGCCGGAGTCGATACGGTTACGGATCTGCATATCAGTTTCCCCGACAGTCAGTTGATCAACCAGTCTTCCCTATTGGTGGATGATCTCGAACCTGAGACTGTTGCTGTGGCGATCCACGATAAGTTCACCGAACAGGCTGAGTCGCTGGAGATTGGAACCTGGCTCGCACTGTTTGACGGTGAAGAGAAGAAGCGGGTCAAGTTGTCCTGGAAGAGCGATGTCACCGATGTCTTTGTCTTCGTCAACCGTAAAGGGGTCAAGGCTCTTGAGCTGACAGTGGATGGCCTTGCCATGCATCTGCGTGACGGCAGCGCCGAGGTGCTGGACGTTACGAACGCCCCGATTATGGATCGGGCGCTCGGGGCCATGTTGGATGCACTGAAACATACCGGGACGGCTGCCGGATCGGCCTGACGAAACCTGGAACAACCCCCCCGATTGATCGCCGGGTTTTCGGATTAAGTGGATTTAGCCGATAGCCCTCCTGTCGTTGACACTTTCCCTCGCTGCAATTAAGTTCGTTCACTGCACGGCTATTTCCCCGATACATCCACTCTAAAGAGATTTAATTCATGAGCGAAAAAATTACCGATTCCGGCTTGAAGTATGACGATCTGGTCGAAGGCGACGGAGAAGTGGCTGCCGCAGGCCAGACTGTCTCTGTGCACTATACCGGTTGGCTCACCGATGGCAGCAAATTTGATTCCTCAGTGGATCGTAACGAACCCTTCAGTTTTTCTCTCGGCAGAGGGATGGTCATCCGGGGTTGGGATGAGGGTGTTGCCGGGATGAAGGTGGGCGGCAAGCGTAAACTGACCATTCCGTCGCAGCTTGGATATGGCGCTGCCGGTGCGGGTGGTGTGATTCCGCCGAATGCCACCCTGGTCTTCGACGTGGAACTGCTCTCTGTTAGCTAAAGGAACCTCTGAGCATTCTGAATCGCAATCTACTTCGTCCAGACTTATTCAGAGGTTCCATAAAATGATACTTCCCGCACCGAAGTTGATAACCCGCCAGGTGCGGGATGCCCTCGACGAAGATATCGGTTCAGGAGACCTCACCGCCGGTCTGCTCAATGTGGATGCCGTCAGCCGCGTCAAGGTGGTCTGCCGGCAGTCCGCCGTAATCTGTGGAACAGGTTGGTTCGATGAGGTTTTCCGCCAGCTCGATCCGGAGATTGTCATCGAATGGCGTGTTGCAGATGGTGACCGGGTGGAGCTGGATCAACAGCTCTGCACCCTGACGGGGAACAGCCGTGCCCTGCTCAGTGGGGAGCGCACCGCGCTGAACTATCTGCAAACCCTTTCCGGAACGGCGACCCGGGCGCGTATCTATGCTGATCGGGTGGCGGGAACCGGCGTGCGAATTCTTGATACCCGCAAGACCCTGCCTGGTCTGCGGCTGCAGCAGAAGTATGCGGTGACCTGCGGTGGCTGTGATAACCACCGCATCGGCCTCTACGACGCGATACTGATCAAGGAGAATCACATTCACGCCGCCGGTTCCATCGCTGCGGCGTTAGATGCGGCTCAGGATTTGGCCCCTGGCGGCGTGGGTATTGAGATTGAAGTGGAGTCGCTGGATGAACTGCGCGAGGCGCTGGAAGCCGGTGCTGAGCGGGTGCTGCTGGATAACTTTTCCCTGGATGGGCTGCGCGAAGCGGTTACCCTTGTTTCAGGCAAAGTACGGCTGGAGGCCTCGGGCGGCGTCAATCTGGAGACGATCCGGGGAATTGCCGAGACCGGGGTGGATGATATCTCCGTGGGTGATCTGACCAAGGATGTTACGGCAGTGGATCTGTCGATGCTTTTTTACTGATCGGCAACATTGAGTGGGCCGTTGTTCATCTGGCCCTCTCATCAAACAGAACGTAGGGTGCGCCGTGCGCACCAGAATAAGCTAAAGTAGTGCATGGTCTAGACATTGATGCTCAGTTGCCTATTGAACTCCGGATTCCTTTCATCAGGATAACCACGCGGGTTGCATATAATCCGGCAGTTGCCTATTGAGTAATCCGAGCTGTTGTGAAGGTGTCCGTGAATCCAGTAGCTTGGTTGACGCTGTTCAATCAGGTCTTCCAGGTTTGAGACATAGGCCGCATTTGAAACATCATTCATGGCTGTTCCAGGCAATGATATAGGGCTTGGCCCATGATGTGTTACGACTATATTCAATTCCCCCGCTCTCTTCGCCAACTCGTTATCCAGCCAGCGGAGCGATTGCCGATGAATCGAGGTAACATCAATCGAACGCAGCTTTGATAATTTGGGAGAGAGGCGAATCTTTTTAAAATCGGTCATGATCTGCTGGCACTCGTACCCGCTCAGGCGCGCATCACCAAACAGCTCAAAATCCGTCCAGAGCGTACAGCCAAGAAAGTTCACACCGTTCATCGTGAATACACTATTTTCCAGAATGTGCACGTTTGTGTCGGCGGATCTTTCCTCCATATCGTGAATTAGCTTGGGATAGGCCTTGCCATAATACTCATGATTGCCGAGTACATAGATAATCGGTACATCTCTGATATTCTCCTGTACCCACGAAAGCCCCTTGTCCTTAACATGAATGTCACCAGCAAGAATTACCGCATCGACATCACTCAGGGCGATGTCAAACGCCTCGAATTCAATATGCAGATCACTCAGTACCAACAGTTTCATCTCGACTCTTAATTTTCGATAATCGTAGTTCAACTATGAGAATGGAGACCAATAGCATGGGATCGGGCCAAGATAAAATCTGCCGCTGCTCAAAAGATGAGCCTGCTCTTTTACATGGCGCACTACCAGAATCACCATTTAATTGTATGCGGTGTAAAAAAACCATTCTGTTAAATGATGCAATCATTTCCAATGAGCTTAAGCATGCAATCCTCAAATGGGCAAAGACTTACAACTCACTTTTTACTCTATGGTCTGACACCACAGAATACCGGGAATGGGCAAAACAAAAATTGCAGGATGAGATCGGCTCCATAAACCTGGAAGGACTCCAACTTGCACAGCAATACAACGTAATGAGAAAAACCTATTACTGGATGTTTCAGGACAATAGTGACAAAGACTATGTGCAGCCACAACAATGCCCATTTTGTGGTGCACCAATGGTGTCGATGCTGAATAATGACTTCAAGGTTTGTCACGGTTGCAGAGTTGCCTATCCCGACAAGCAAACAAGTAATGACGGAAACAGGTTAAATATTCGTCTTCTTTAGAGTACGTTTGAAGGTTTCACGCAAATGGTCAATCATAAGAATAACCTTTTGCTGCACGTACAGGCGTTTGCGATACACTGCATTAATATCCAATGCGATCGGCACATAGTCTTTCAGAATGACTTTCAGTTTACCCTGTTGAATACCTTCGTGAATCAGCCAGACGGGGGCTGCGGCCAAGCCCACGCCTGCCAGGAGAGCTTCACGCAGTGCGGCGGGATTATTTACCGTCAGGCTGCCGCTAACCTGCACTTTTCCCTTCCCCTCCGGGCCGGTGTACTGCCATTCACCGGGCGTCATCATCGATGAAAGAATGACACAATTGTGTTGTTCGAGTTCAACGGGGGTTTCCGGTTCCCCATGCTTGGCCAGATACTCCTGACTGGCAACAAACAGCCTTTCTGTACTGCCTATTTTCCGGGCTACCATGGATGAATCCGCGAGTGGACCAATTTGAATGGCAAGGTCAACACCCTCTCTGACCAGATCGACTTTGCGGTCGTCCACAGTCAGATCGATATTCATATCGGGGTATTTTTTATGAAATACCCATAGTGCAGGGACAATATGTAACTCGCCAAAGGTAACCGGAATACTAAGACGCAAGGTGCCTGAGGTCCCCAATTGATAACGGCTGACGCTGGCTTCAACCTCGGATAACTCTTCCAACATCTGATTGCAGTAATTGTAGTATTCACAACCCGCGTCGGTCGGATTCAACTGCCGCGTCGTACGGCCAAGCAATTGTGTTCCCAAGCGCTTTTCAAGCGCAGTAATGTGTTTGCTGACACTTGACGGAGACATATCTCTT
>JAMJIN010000292.1:0-2796 GCA_036784775.1 Chromatiales bacterium
GGATGTGACGTTCTGACGGAGGATGTATCGACGCAGCGAGGCGGCCTTCGCCATCTATGCGCGGTTTTACTCAGCCGCTAACATTGGGGTTTTGTCCGGTGCGTGCGGCCTGCTGCCACTCGGCGCGCGTATAGTTGAGCGGGTTCTTACGGCTCTTGTCCCTGAAGCCTTCCGGCATTTTCCAGCCATGCTCCAGATATAGGGCTTTGGCGATTGAGTTTAGTTTCAGCTTTGGGTGGGAGATATTTATCGCCTTCATCTCTTGCGTATCAATCCGGCTCCAAACGCAGTGCGCATGGCGGCGACCATGTTTTTCATGGAAAACCACCACACGCGGCTGGCCAACTAGGCCGAGCTTTTTCTCAACCCGCTCTAAGGTCTGCTCAAATATCGCAATCGGCACTTTTTTGTCTTGTGGCGGGTTGAGGGAGAGCGAGTACATGAATTGCTTGCACCGCGTTCCTTTAGATAAGGCGTAGGCTTCATTGAGCGCGCCCAGCACATCATCGGCAACAAAGCCTCTGATCAGATGGACGCTGACATGCTCGTTTTGTTCTCCATTAATAAGGTGTAGAGCCATTTGCCGCCCACCAGCACGCTGGTTGCCTTTAAGAATCATTACCGTTCTCATCTGTCTTGAGATGGCTTTGCGCCTTAATACCCATGCCTTCTATAAGGCTGCTACGCATCCATTCGATTGCTCGCACCGCCTCAAACAGGGATTTGAGTACATCCTCATTGATCGGCAGCGAGCCAGAATTGGCGGCTCTGGCGAGCTGGTTGATATTGTTGGCAATGCGAGACTGCCCCAAAGCGCCAAGGATCTTGCCCAGAAGCTGCTGATCCAGGGCTGGAGCTTTGCGTGATTTTGGTGGGCGCAGCTTTTTATTAAAGAGTGCATCCTTGATAAACTCACCGAGCGGCCTGCCTTGGGCAAGGCGTTTGAGCTCTTTGCGCTCCTCTTTAGATAGGCGCAAGGAAAACGGGGCAGGGTACTTACTCTTAGCTCTGGGGCGCTGATCAGACATTTTAGCCGCTCCCCGTTGAACTTTCTGGAGAGATGCTGTTATAACCAGCGCTCTTGAAAAGGCGGACTCCCTCGTAACTCGAAAGTAGCGTCTTTAGCGGGGTAAGTTTGGGAGCAGTGATATCCTTAGCAACGCTAAGTAGATGGAGTTGGCAACCAGCCCCCGCTACCAATACCAAACCCGAAGTGTTTTACACTTCGGGTTTTTTTGCCTCGAATTTCGATAACCGGTTTTTCGGTCCAGAGTGAAATATTTTCAGCCTATACTGGGAAATGCAAAGGATATCAGCGATAGGGTTATGGAGAAGTCGCAGGGACTTCGTGGAGCAACGATTATAGACAGGTGGGGAGATGGTGGCGGTCTGTGACAACAGCAGGCTGTTTTACTTTGGCAGCACTTGCCGGTTCAGAAATGTTTCTCCGTATGTTTTTTCATGACTATCAGTTTAATTCGATGAAGTGTCAGAGTCTTCAGTCAAAAATTTTCTGAGATTAGCGAGATTCATGGGTTTTCCATAAAAGTAACCCTGATGATGCGTACAGCCTTCCTCCAAAAGTGCATTGCGCTGATGATTGGTTTCAACGCCTTCTGCGATGACGCGTAGTTTCAGTAAATGCGCTATCTGTATGATCATCGAAACAATTGCGGCTGATGTGCTGTGAGTCTGCATCTCCTGAGTAAAACTCTTATCGATTTTCAGAACATCTATGGGTAATTTCCTTAAATAATTTAATGAAGAGTAACCTGTTCCGAAATCATCAACAGCGACAGTTACGCCGGTTTTTCTGATGTTATTTAATATTTCGATTGTTTTCGTTAAATCCTTCATCAGGATGCTTTCAGTGACTTCGATTTCGATGTGCTTATGATCCAGTCCTGATTGTTGAATAGCATTGTTTAATTTTTGTATGAGTGCATCTCCTTGTTCGAATTGCTTTGCTGAAATATTGATGCTCATCCGGAAAGGTCGGCTGTTGTTTTCATCGATCATCTGTTTTGTAACGATACATGCCCTGTTTATTATCCAGTCACCAATCTCATTGATAAGGCCGCTGTCTTCAGCAATAGGTATAAATTCCTCAGGTGAAATCATCCCTTTTTCTGGATGTCTCCATCGAATCAAAGCTTCAGCGCCGGTAATTTTTCCATTTAGGGCATCTACTTGAGGCTGAAATGTCAGATAAAATTGATCCTCTCTGACTGCTATTTGCAGTTCTTGTCCGATTATCAGTCTTTCGATCATCACGCGGTTCATTTCATGAGAGTAGAATTGGTATTCGCCGCGTTTATTTTCTTTTGCGTGATACATGGCGGTATCGGCACATTTAAGTAAGGAGTCGGTATCTTCTGCATCTTTTGGGAAGATAGCGATTCCAATGCTAAGGCTTGGAGTGATGGAACAACTACTGGTTACAAAATCCTCTTTTAGCGCGTTTTGGATTTTTTCAACCACGGATAATACTGAAGGGACTGTCTTGTGTGGTGGGATTTCAGGCATGAGTATCACAAACTCGTCACCCGCAAAGCGCACAATCGTATCAGTCTGACGAATAGATGAAGAAAGCCTCTTCCCCAGTTCAATCAGATAAAGGTCTCCGACATTGTGCCCAAAGGAGTCATTAACATTCTTAAACAGGTCGATATCCAGGAAACAGACTGCGACATGGTTGTTGTTACGTCGCGCCCGACGTTTGTCAAGATAGTTGTCCAATTCTCTACGCTGCTTCGTCTCTAATTCCAGCTTCTTCTGTTACTTGGTTCTCCGGGT
>JAMJIN010000066.1:0-18552 GCA_036784775.1 Chromatiales bacterium
ACCCGGAGAACCAAGTAACAGAAGAAGCTGGAATTAGAGACGAAGCAGCGTAGAGAATTGGACAACTATCTTGACAAACGTCGGGCTGCAGAGATGCCGAAGTCTGTAATTTGAGATGGAACTGGGAAATGAGGATACCGCAAATGGATACTTCGGTGTTTCTCGTTCCAGGTGAGATGGTCAAAAATGGAGATGAGCGACTGGTCGTTCTTAACAGAATTGCCCGTTCCGTAGTGGAAACCCAGCGTGGTACACATCCCACTCACGTTTTTCACTACAAAGGCAGACCAGTAAAACACATGCTGACCAGCGCCTGGAAACGGGCCAGGGAACGCGTGGGACTGCCCCAGATGCGGGTGCATGATCTCAAACACACCTTTGGGCGTCGCCCCAGAGCTGCTGGTGTGAGTTTTGAAGATCGGCAGGATCTGTTAGGACATCGCTCTGGTAGGATCACCACTCACTACTCATCAGCTGAACTGGGGAAGTTGATTGAAGCGGCTGAAAGTGTGTGTGATCGCGGCGAAGGAAAGCCGGAACTGGTTGTTTTGCGGCGACTCAACGTTGGTTAGGTCCCGCAAAACTCCCGCAAAAGAAAAAAGGCTTACATCGAAAAACGACGTAAGCCTTTGATTTTATTGGTGGGCCATGAAGGATTCGAACCTTCGACCAATGGATTAAGAGTCCACTGCTCTACCAGCTGAGCTAATGGCCCAAAAGATTGCGCTTTTTCCCTTACCCGCGACTTTTGGGAAAGGTCAGTGTATGGGGTGGACGATGGGTCTCGAACCCACGACCGCCGGAATCACAATCCGGAGCTCTACCAACTGAGCTACGCCCACCATAAACTCATTTATCCGCCGCATTTGGCACGCCCGGCAGGATTCGAACCTGCTACCCTCGGCTTAGAAGGCCGATGCTCTATCCAAATGAGCTACGGGCGCAGATAAATTTGGTCGGGGTAGAGAGATTCGAACTCCCGACATCCTGCTCCCAAAGCAGGCGCGCTACCAGACTGCGCTATACCCCGATTTCGGGTCTCGCTACACCTCAAGGATGCGCGAAGAAGCGGAATAATACTGATCAAGGCGGGTCAGGTCAATGGGCGGTGCCAATGAATTGATTACAGGCCCCACCCTTTCAGGCTATAATTCGCTTCCCAGTCAAATCCAGTTTCGGAAGCAGGTAAAATGAGCGCACAGATTCTTGACGGCAAGGCGATTGCAGCCGACCTTAAAAAGGAGATCAAAACCAAGGTAGATGCCCGTATTGAGCAGGGTCTGCGCCGCCCGGGGCTTGCCGTGGTTCTGGTGGGTGAAAATCCCGCCTCCCAGGTCTATGTCCGGAACAAACGCCGCTCCTGTGAAGAGGTGGGATTCTACTCGGAACGCCACGATCTGTCCGTTGATACAAGCGAGGAAGACTTGTTGGCTTTGATCGACAAACTCAACGCTGACGACGCCATCGACGGCATTCTGGTACAGCTGCCGCTGCCGGAGCAGATCGACGAGGAGTCTGTCATCGAGCGCATCCTGCCCACCAAGGATGTGGATGGATTCCACCCCTACAACGTCGGTCGACTGGTATTGCGTATGCCCATTCTGCGTCCCTGCACCCCAAAGGGGATCATGACCATGTTGGAACGCACCGGACAGAAATTGGAGGGGCTGGATGCCGTCATCATCGGCCAGTCCAACATCGTTGGCAGGCCCATGGCGCTGGAATTGCTGGCTGCACGCTGCACCATCACCGTCTGTCACAGCCGCACCAAAGATCTGGAAGAGAAGTGCCGTAACGCCGATATTCTGGTGGCGGCAGTGGGTCGTTCCCGTTTTGTACCCGGCGACTGGATCAAACCCGGAGCGATAGTGATCGATGTCGGTATCAACCGCACGGATGAGGGCAAACTGGTGGGGGATGTGGATTTCGACAGCTGCAGCGAACGCGCCAGCTGGATTACCCCTGTCCCTGGCGGTGTGGGGCCGATGACCATCGCCACGCTGCTGGAGAACACTCTGCAGGCCGCAGAATTGCACAACGCGCTGTAAAAGTAACGCAGGAGCGGCGCAGAGCCACTCCTGCGAAATACCGCTCAATCAGACCTTAAAACGCCCTACCAGGGTCTCCATATTACCGGCCAGTGCGGCTACGCCCTCTCCAGCATCTGACACTGTCTGTGCGCTCTCTCCGGTATGTCTGGCCAGGTCATTGATGCTGGTGAAACTGCGGCGGATCTCTTCGGTCACAGAGCTCTGTTCTATTGAACTCGCCACAATCTGCTCATTCATCTGTGCTATCGCTGCAACGGCACCTGTAATCTGCCTGAGCGACTCCCCGGCCTTGGTTGCATGTTCAACACTCATCTCCACCCGTTGACGACTATCACCCATCACTTTGACTGCGTTGGCAGATCCGTTCTCAAGCCGTTCAATCATCTGCTGAATCTCGCTGGTTGACTCCTGGGTACGTCCCGCCAGCGTCCTCACTTCATCGGCAACCACAGCAAACCCCCGTCCCTGCTCACCGGCCCGCGCCGCCTCAATGGCAGCATTCAGCGCCAGCAGATTGGTCTGCTCCGCAATGCTCTTGATGACATCGAGTACAGAGCTGATATTGGCCACATCCCCTTCCAGACTCTGCACCACACCGGCTGCACCCTCCACATCCTGCGCCAGCGCTCTGACTTCGATGATACCCGTCTCCACAACTCTACGACCCTCAGCGGAGGCAGCATCCGCACTGCGCGCTGCCTCAACGGCCGCCTGGGCGTTACTGGAAACCTGGCTGACTACGGCAGACATCTGATCCATTGCCGTGGCCACCTGCTGGATATCGCCCTGTTGCCGTCCCAGATCACCTTGGGTGCTACGGGTTGCCACACTGAACCCATCCGCTGCCTGGGTCAACTCAACGGCACTCCCCCTGACCTCACGGATAATACTGCCGAGATGTTCTTTTACCTGTATCGCACTCTCTGCCACCTCTCCCAGCTCACCACCATGATGCTCGATATCGATATCCCTGAAATCCCCATCGGCAAATTGTTTGAGTGCGATGGAGATCTCTTTCGTGGGATTGATGATGACGCGTTTTAACATCCAGACAGTGATACCTGCCATAGCAACCAGTGCAATCATCGCAATCAACAGACTGACGAACAGCGCATCACTACTTTGGTCGCGCAAGTGGCTGGTGGAATCGTAGAGCCGCTTCGAGATATTTTTCGCCGCTTCGGTCAGCTTTTTGGTGAGTTCCCGATCGATTCCTTTCACAGCTTTATCGCCCACCTTAGGGTCGAAACCAGCCTGCTTGAATTTCTCCAGCCCTGTCCGATAGGCAGCCCCCATCTGATCGTGGGAGGCTAGAAACGATTGCAAAATCTGTTTCGCAGCATCATCTTCCAGGCGGGTCATCAGTTTTGCTCCCTGAGCTTTTATCGAGGCCTCCTTGGCTTCGAATTTACCCCAGTACTTTTTCAAATTCTTTGCATCAGACCCACGCAACAGGACATTTTTCCACTCCTGCACCTGCTTCTTAAAGTCACTCTGCATACTGAGCATCTGGCGTTCATAGCCGACTTGGTGGTCCAGGGCATAGTCATAGACCTCAAGCACATTAAGCAGTGAAATTACACCATATGCGGCTGCCGAGCCCATCAGCAGGGTGCCGACGAGCGCCAGCAGAAGCAATCTGGAGCTAAGCGATTGTCCTTTGATAGACATTAAAATTCCCTCATTAAGATCGTTAAAAGCAGGTTTTGTCTCTCCGGCGCCCCTGTTATTTTGGTTGGGCGTCGTAAGAAAACAAAGGATCTGTCTTTGATTAGCGTCTAGGTAGGGGATTTCTTTAATCTTTTGGGGTTTAACTCTCCGCAGCATGTCGCAAAGAGATAGCAGGAGCCGCGCCCCGCCACTCCTACATTTTGACACGCCGTCCGATTGCAGAGGGGGAGGTTTGGAGAGGTATCAGCCTCTGCGCCAAGTGGTGCCTTGCGCACCATCTTCGAGGAGGATTCCCGCCTCTTGCAGCGCGTCTCTGATGCGGTCTGCCTCGGCCCAATCCTTGCTGACTCGGGCGTCGATACGCTGTTGGATCATGGCGTCAATCTCATCGTCCCTGAGCCCACCCTCTGCACCCGGATCTCCCCCTTTGAGATAGCGCTCCGGATCATCCTGCAGAATACCCAGCACACCACCCAGACGACGCAGCTCTGCTGCCAGACCCGCTGCCGCAGCCTGATCGTTGTCACGCAGCCTGTTGATTTCCCGCACCATGTCAAACAACACAGCCAGCGCTTCAGGGGTGTTGAAGTCATCGTCCATTGCATAATGAAAACGCTGAGAAAAAACCTCTGCTCCCGTTGACTCAACCTTCGACAAGCCCCGCATTGCAGTATAGAAACGGGTCAATGCGCCCCGGGCATTATCAAGGTGCTCACTATCGTAGTTGAGAGGACTGCGATATTGGCTGGTGAGGATGAAATAGCGCACCTCTTCTGCCTGATAACGCGCCAGAATCTCCCGCACGGTGAAGAAGTTGCCCAATGATTTTGACATCTTCTCGTCGTTGATGCGCACAAAACCGTTGTGCATCCAATATTTTACGAACGGGTGGCCGGTCGCGCCCTCCGATTGGGCGATCTCGTTTTCATGATGGGGAAAGGTCAGATCGGCACCACCACCGTGGATATCAAAGGTATCGCCCAAGGCGGTGCAGGACATGGCGGAGCACTCGATATGCCAGCCCGGACGCCCCTGTCCCCAGGGAGAATCCCATGCCGGCTCACCTGCCTTGGCCGCCTTCCAGAGGGCGAAATCCAGCGGATCACGCTTGGCATCCCCCAGTTCGACACGAGCCCCCGATTCCAAATCATCGATCGACTTGCCCGACAGTTTTCCGTACCCGGCAAAACTGCGTACGCTGTAATAGACATCGCCATTATCCGCCACATAGGCGTGATCCTTGGCGATCAATTTTTCGATCATGGCAAGAATCTCGCTCATATGGCCGGTGGCCCTGGGCTCATCATCCGGCGGTTGAATGCCCAATGCTTCCGAATCTTCATGCATCGCCAGGATAAATCGGTCAGTCAGATCCATGAAAGGCTCGCCATTTTCATTGGCACGGGCGATGATCTTGTCGTCGATATCGGTGATATTCCGAATGTAGGTGACATCGTAGCCGAGATGACGGAAGTAGCGGGCCACCACATCGAATACCACCATCACCCGCGCATGCCCCAGATGGCAGAGGTCGTAGACGGTCATACCACAGACATACATCCGCACCTTGCCTGCTTCCAGGGGTTCAAACGTTTCTTTGCGGTTGTTGAGGTCGTTGTAGATCTTGAGCATGACTGGCCCGCTACCTTTATTAGAGTGTCTGCGAAATGCGCGCATGGTAGCGAAAACCTGCCCACTTCACAAAACAGAGAGGCAGGGAGACAACCGGCAACTCGTGCCGATGTGGATTGTCGCGGCGAAATCAGACCTTGAACTGATTGACCATCTGATCCAGTTGTCCGGCGATAGCGGCAACTTTTTCACTGGTCTCGGAGGTACTCTGCGCCCCTTTTGCGGTACGGTCCGAGACATCACTGATGGCGAGGATGCTGTTGTTGATTCCCACAACCATCGCAGACTGCTCTTCCGAGGCTGTAGCGATGCGGGCATTGATGTCGGTAATTTCATCAACGGCCAGGGTAATATCATCCAATGCTGCCCCTGCACGCACAGCGTCCTCGACACTCTGCAACGCCTCCTTTCCGCCCTCCTGCATCACCGTCACAGCCTGGTTGGTGGCGCCATCGAGATGTTCGATGCTGACCCGGATCTCCCGGGTTGCCTCCTGGGTTCTCTGTGCGAGATTACGCACCTCATCGGCCACCACCGCGAAACCCCGTCCCTGCTCACCTGCCCTGGCAGCCTCAATGGCGGCATTGAGCGCCAGCAGGTTGGTCTGCTCCGCAATACCCGTGATCGTCGCTAAAACCTGCCCGATACTCTGGGTATCTCCTGCGAGCTTCTGCACTACCTCTGACGCCTTGGCAACGCGATTTGAGAGATTGTTGATCGACGCGGAGACCTCTGACACCACGTTTTTGCCACCGATTGCATGTTCACGAACATTTTTTGCCGTTTTCGCAGCACCCGCGGCGTTCCTGGCCACGTCTTCGGCTGCGGTCGCCATCTCGCCAATAGCGATTTTCAACTGATGCGTCTGGGTTTCCTGCTCGGAGAAATCCTCACGGCTTGAAACGGACACCTGAGCCAACTCATCGGAAGAGAGCGCCAGAGTATCCATCGTGGTACTGAGTTCATAGATGGTAGGCTGAAAGCGGTTGAGCATATCGTTCACTGCCTTGCCGACATAGTGAAATTCATCATGCGCACCACTTGCTATCCGGGGGCGCAGGTCGGCATGTTGACCGATCTCCTCCATGGTCATGCGCAAATGGCTCAGGGGCGAGATAACGACTTTGTGGATGATCAGACTGACAATACCCAGACCAATCAACAGGATCACCAGGTTCATCCCGGCGCCGATCCAGAGTTCCCGCTCGATTGCGGCGTCCCGTTTGGCCAGGGAAAGGCTCATACGGCCGGCACCAAGTACCGTACCCTCCGGCAGCACATGGCAGGTCAGGCAGTTGGTACCGTTGTGACTGGATTCCGCAAAAAAAGGCTGGATGATGGTGAGCACTCTGGCCCCATCAACCTTTTTCAGCTCTACGATGCGCTCTCCCACCAATGCCCGCCTGGCGAGATCATCGGTTGGCTTTTCGATGTCAAAGCCGGGACCATAGACCTTACTGACCGCCTCTCCTCTGAGCATACGGACATCGATAACCTCTTCGCGGGACAAAATCTTCTCCCGCAACATCTCCCGATTGGCCATGGTGCCGGTAAACATCATGGCATTCATGCTATCCAGATAACCGTTTAACACATCGGTCATCTGAGTTTCGGCGGAGCGCAGAAGCTGGGCTTTCTGCTGAAAGGCCGAATAGACGGTGGCAATTGCCATGATAAGCAGGAATATCAGGGCCATGGCAGGCACGATTTTCCATTGGACAGAAATATAGCGAGACATGCTCAACTCATCCGATATACGCAGGCGTAGGGCGCATTAATAGATTAATCAATACGATTTAATTCGGCATCCCCCAAGAAAACTTGAAGTTTTTTGTTAATAACTAGCCATTCGGCTGGCGTACCGGGAAAATGTGCCTGTTTTCTACCAACATTTTGTCGAGGAAGGTATCGGTAGGATGATCCCCCAGCCGGAAAGGTCTTTTTCCTGCCTGAGAGAAGCTATATCATTGGTCCCTTCAAATTATCAGTTTTAACGGGGCATCGCTTCATGAAGCAATTTTTTCTCAAAACACTACTCACTCTGCTGCTGACCGGCACCTTTGCAAATATTGCAGCGGCGGAGACGGTTCGGGTCATGATGGAGACCAGTCAGGGAAATATCCTGTTGGCGCTGGATCGTGAAAAAGCGCCAAAAACTGTCGACAACTTTGTCCAGTATGTGGAAGACGGCTTCTTCAATGGCACCATCTTCCACCGTGTTATCAAAGACTTCATGATCCAGGGTGGCGGTTTTACCAGCGATATGGATAGAAAAGAGCCCCGTGATCCGATCTCCAACGAAGCCAAGAATGGTCTGAAAAACAAGCGCGGCAGCATCGCCATGGCCCGCACCAGCGATCCCCACTCGGCCACCGCCCAGTTCTTCATCAACCACAAGGACAACACTCCCCTCGATTACCCCAGCTTTGACGGTTGGGGTTACGCGGTTTTCGGAGAAGTGGTTGAAGGCATGGACGTGGTGGACAGCATTGCATCGCAACCGACCGGTTTCAAAAGCGGCATGCGTGATGTGCCCAACACTCCGATCGTCATCGAAAAGGTCAGCGTGGTTAAATAATATCTGACCCGGCACAATTTCAACTTAAACAGACAGGCAATTTACATGATTACATTGACTACCAACCTCGGCCCTATCGTCATCGAGCTGGATGAAGAGAACGCACCCAACACCTGCGCCAACTTCAAGCAGTATGTCGAGGATGGCTTTTTCGACGGCACCATCTTCCACCGGGTCATCGGCAACTTCATGATCCAGGGTGGTGGGTTCCTGCCGGGCATGGTCCAGAAGCAGGCCCGCGATCCGATCGAAAACGAGGCGAAAAACGGACTTTCCAACGAGATCGGCTCCATCGCCATGGCCCGCACCGGAGACCCCCACTCCGCCACCGCCCAGTTCTTTATCAATGTCGCGAACAATAGCTTTCTCGACTATCCAGGGCAGGACGGCTGGGGCTACTGCGTCTTCGGTAAGGTGACCTCCGGCATGGATGTTGTCGACAAGATGAAGGGCGTTGACACCACCATGAACTCGGGTCACCAGGATGTTCCGGCGGAAGATATCATCATCGAGAAGGCGGAAATCACCGACTAAACGTCGGCTACTGAGTAGTTCGTAGGAGCGGCGGGGCGCCGCTCCTACCGACTCTGCTCAGCAAGCTGCGTAAAATTAAACCCAAAGAGATTAAATTGGGCGAAGTCCTCTTCATATCAGACCTACACCTCTCCGACGACCGGCGGTCGACGGTGCAGCTGTTTGTCGATTTTCTTGAACACCGCGCACCTGGCGCAGAAAAGCTCTATATTCTGGGTGACATCTTCGACGCCTGGATCGGTGACGATCTCGAAATCGAACCCGCGCCACAGATTAAGGCCGCACTAAAGAGACTCTACGACAGTGGCACCCGAATCCTGCTGATGCACGGCAACCGGGATTTTCTGCTTGGCGAGCAATTCTGCGCTCAGACCGGCGCGGAACTCATCAATGATCCAATACAGATCGATCTTTTTGGCACGCCCACGCTATTGATGCACGGAGACCTGCTCTGCACCGATGACCTGCCCTACCAGGCGTTCCGCAAACAGGTTCGCGATCCGGCATTCATCACACAGTTTCTCTCCAGGACCATTCCGGAGCGCATTGCCATTGCCCTGGAGTACCGGGCGAAGAGCGGTGAGGCAACCTCACTGAAGGCATCAGAAATCATGGACGTCAATCAAACGACTGTGGCGCAGTATATGGAGGATCACGGCGTAAGACGCCTGATCCACGGACATACCCACCGTCCCGGCCGACACGACTTCATGTTATCCGGCGTTGCAGTCAGCCGTTTTGTTTTGGGGGAGTGGCATCCGGATCATGCCGAATTTTTAGTGGCGTCGCCGGAAGGACTCAGGGTGGAAACCATCAAGCCGGCCTGATGGTTTTCAGACAGCCATCTCAATGTTTTGCACATAACGCCTCCAGACGTTCCAGCTCACTTTCCGAAAAACCTGCATCCAGCCGCGCCTGCCGATGCAGGGGGCAACGAATTTCGCCGTTGAGAACGTTGTTCAACAGATCGAAATAGGTGGTTTCAGGATCCACTCCCCGCTGCTCACAGAGCCAGGCAAACCAGTCACTGCCGAACTGCACATGCCCCACCTCCTCGTCCAGGATCACCTGTAGCACCGCCACCGTCTCGCGATCCCCCGCCTTGCGGAAGCGCGCCATGATGCCCGGCGTGACATCCAACCCACGGGCCTCCAACATACGGGGCACCAACGCCATGCGAACCAGTGGATCATCGGCGGTACGGACAGCCATCTCCCAAAGACCATTGTGGGCAGGAAAATCACCGTAATCGGCACCTGCATCCCGCAGACGATCCCGCAGCAGGCGGAAATGGCGCACCTCCTCCACCGCCACCTGTATCCAGTCGCTATAAAATTTCTCCGGCATGTCGAGGAAACGCTGCACTGCGTCCCAGGCCAGATTGATGGCATTGAATTCGATATGGGTTATGGCGTGGATCAGTGCGACACGTCCCTGCTCCGTGCCTAGACCACGACGGGGCAACTTGCTTGGATGCACCAGCTCCGGCCGAGGGGGATGACCTGCTTCTAAAATAGCATCCGCAGTGCTCCAGCCGCTTAGTCCCAACTCCCCCAACCGCCAAGCCTGCGCCACCTGGTCTGTAAGATTCAGCTTTGTTTCCACTTCATTTTCCAGCAGACAGCGGCGGGCAGCCCGATAGAGGCTCTTTTCATTCATCATTACAACTTCAGTCCCAACATCAGATCCATCACATTTGTCCCGGTAGGCCCTGTGGTCACGAGATCTCCGCTCGCTTCCAGCAGACGGCCGGAGTCAGCCCGGCGCAGTGCCTCATCCGGGTCGAAACCCTCATTTCGTGCTCGGGTCAGTGTGGCGCCATCCACCAATGCACCCGCATCTTCGGTGGGGCCATCGGTGCCGTCCGTGCCGGCAGCGAGAAACCAAAGATTGTCACGGCCCTGCAACACTCCCGCAGCGGCCAGGGCCAGATGCTGATTACGGCCGCCCTGCCCCGGTTCAGACGGCAGAACCACCGTTGTCTCCCCACCCCAAATCATCACGCCCGGCTCTGCGGTTTTGAGTTCATCAGCCAACCGCACGCCTGCCGTCGATGCATCTCCGGCAACGAACTCATCCACCATTGTTACCCGATAGCCCAGTTTCCGGGCTTCCCGAGCCGCAGCAGCCTTTGCCCGCCCCAGGTTGGCGATGATCTCGATGACCGGGCCGTGGTCCCCGTAAATCCGCCGCTGTCGAATGGCCTGTCTGACAACCGACTCCAGCCAGTCGGGCAGGCTCAGGTTTTCCACTCCATCAGGCGTTATCATCTCCGGCACCAACAGTCCGGAACCGATCACGTCAGGTTCATCCCCCGGCACATCGGAGATTGCCAGTGCAGTCACCGGCCGATCACCCATCCAGTGCAGCAATCCACCGCCCTTGATTCGGGAGAGCGCCTTGCGCACCCGGTTCATCTCACCAATCGCCAGACCGCTGCCCAGCAGCCAGCGATTGGCGCGGACTACAAAATCGTCCCCCACACCGTCGACAGGAGACTCAACCAGACTGGATGCTCCCCCTGAAAGCAGAAAAAGCAGCGGTCTCTCTGGTTCTTGTTGAAGAAAAGCGATCAGACGATCACCCGCCGCCAGACTCCTGCTATCAGGCAGTGGATGGCCAGCCTCAAACAGCTCCCAGCCCGGCAAGTTGGCTGAAACACTGTCCAGATGGCCATGCTTGGAGATCACCAGCGCCGAGACAATACGTTCACCAAGAATCTCTCTGGCCCCCGTGGCCATAGCTCCCGCCGCCTTACCCACGGCCACGAGGGATATTTGGCCCTTTAACGGCCTCTGCCGCAGCCTCTCCCTTACGCAGCGACGGCCGTCCACCGCCCACAACGCGGCATCGAAGATCTCCAGCAGTGACATGCGGGGCGTGCTCATGATCTGATTTTCACACGATTGCCGTCAAATAGCCGTAGACATCTTCCTCATAAGCCGCTCAAGGCAGTCTCCCGAAAAGAATTACCATCTTCTTCTTAATTCCCAGACTCTCCTGAGGTAAACTGACCCGATTTGAAGCACCAGTCGGAGAAGCCGCGTTGGGAAGCATACAGTTACGCCGTAACTTCAGTCGAAACATCCTGATCAGGATGGTCATCATGTCCACCCTGGTCGCGGGACTGATTGTCTGGAAGTTCGATTTTATCAACCAGGTCTATTTCCGGGACCAGCTCACCAGCACCGGCCTGATCATTAACGGCACCATTGTCGGGCTGTTCTTTATCGGCATTCTGCGCATGATCCTTATCTTCATCCACTATGTCCGTGAAGAGAATGCGTTGATCCGTTTCGTGCGCAATCTGCGGGAGGGGATGGAAGAGCCTTACGCCAAGCTGCCGAAAAGATCCATTATCGTGATGCGCTACCGCATCATGGAAGGACTTTTTAAAGCGAATTGCCCGGTCAACCACGGCTCACTGGCGTCCACCCTGCTGGCCAACGAAAGTACGCGCAACAGCCTGCCGAAGTTCATCAACAATATCCTGATCCTGACCGGTGTTTTCGGCACAATCGTCTCCCTCTCCATCGCCCTGATCGGCGCCTCTGACCTGCTGGAGAATGCGGTCAATGTGGGCGGCATGGGCATGGTAGTACACGGCATGTCCACCGCGCTCTCCACCACCATTACCTCGATTGTCTGCTACGTCATCTTCGGCTATTTCCACCTCAAACTCACCGACGTCCAGACCAATCTTGTCAGTGCTGTGGAACAGGTCACGGTCAACGAACTGATCCCGCGTTTCCATGTCCATACCGACAGCGTTCTCTACGAGTTCACCGGCCTGATCCGCTCCATGCAGGGGCTGGTCAACCAGATGGGCCAGTCACAGCAGGCCGTTCAGGAGATGGAAGAGCACATGCTCACCACGCTGGATGGCTTTGCTGAACAGTCGAAGTCTCACTCCCGCGACATGGCCGATATCAAACACATCCTGATTCGCGGCTTTCGACTGCGCCAGCCTGAATAAACGGCATGGATAACAGCTTCGTTGATCTGCGACTGAACCACCACGCAGCCCAGGCTGAGGAGGGTTTCTGGCCCTCTTTCACCGATATCATGACGGTAATCCTCATGATATTCATGCTCGCTATGGTGGTTCTGTTGATCCGCAATATGGAGCTGCTGGACCAGCTGCGTTCAACCATGGCTGCAGAGCAGGAGGCGATGGAACTGGTTAAGACGACGGGCGAGGAAAATCAGACGCTGGAGGAGCGCCTGCTCTCCCGTGAATATGAGCTCTCGATGATGCGCATGCAGCTGATGCGCTCGGAGGAGCAGCAGGAGCAGCAGGAGGCGGCCATCGCCAGCCAGTTGCACCAGATCAGCAGCCTGTCACGGGAACGGGATGACCTGGAGAGCAACGTAACCCGCCTTACCCATGACAAAGACGATCTCAACATTCTGGTCACCCGGCTCACCCACGACAAAGACAACCTCAATGTCCAGGTCACCCGGCTGACAACAGATACCAATCGCCTGCAGCTGCAGGTCGACGACGCCACCCGCAGCATTGAAAATCTGACTGAAGACATGAATCGAGTCACCAGCCGTCACACATTGACCCAGGACGAACTGGATAGCCTGCGCACTTCCTTTCGCGCCCAAAGTGAGGAACTGGCTCAGGCGCAGGCCCAAAATGTGGACGCAGATCAGACGCTTGCCGATCTGAAGATCGACTTTCAGGCACTCAAGATCAAATATGACAAACTTGTCAGGCCTGCCCGGACTTCAAGAGGCAAGATCGTCGTGGAGGTCCGCTTTGCCAAGGTCAAAGAGAAACTTGTCATCAATTACAAGGCCCCTGGAGGCAAAACCTTCAAGACTGTCTCTCGCAAGCAGCTCGATCAGTCACTGACTCGTCTGAAAGCACAGGAATCCAACCAGCTCTATGTCAAGGTCATCATCCCGAAGAACAGCGGCCTGTCTTATAACGAGGCCTGGACCTTCACTAACCAGATGCACAAGAAGTATGACTACTACTTCCAAGAAGATGCCAAAAAAGAGCGGATGATCAATGAATAAACCGCAAGGACTCACAACCTGCGGGGCAGCCTGATCCCGTAGCAGCTGTCATCTGGCCCTTAGATTCCCTAAGCAGCCTGTTTGCATGAAATTCCAGCGCCAAACAGCTAAAATATAATGAATTCCAAACACACGAGAATCTTCTGTGAATTCAGCGCTCTATCCATCCGAATCAGAACTGCGAAATGCCTACGAAATAATGAAGGGCATAACCGTTCCCTCTCTGCCCAAGGTGGTACTCACCATTGAGCAGGAGATGCAGAACAAGGATGTCAACATGGCTGGAATTGCCGATCTGATTAGCCAGGATGCAGCAATTTCCGGCCTGGTACTGAAGACCATCAACTCCCCTGCGTTTGGCATGAGCCGGAAATTTGAATCAATTCAACATGCTTCGGTTCTGCTGGGCATGGAAAACATCAAGAACCTGGTGATCGCTTCCGCACTGAAACATGTATTCGAAACGAACGAACCCGCAGTGCAAACGATCTGGGAAGATGTCAATGCAGTTGCCCAGTGCGCTGTCTGGATCTCCAGCTCAATCACTTCAATTGCCAATGATGAAGCCTACCTCGCCGGTCTCTTTCATAAATCCGGCGCTCTCCTTATGGCTAAACGCTTCAGCGACTATGATCAGGTTCTCAGGATAGCGAAGTCAGACCCGGGGAAGTGGATAGAAGAGGAAGAGCGAAGATACGGGACCAACCATACCTTAATCGGATTTATCCTGGCCAAGAGTTGGAAATTACCCGAGATCATCTGCCTGACTATTCTTCACCACCATCGAGAATCGTGCAGTGAAATTGAAGACGAAAAACTCAGAGCACTGATTGCGACCATTAAGGTGGCCAACTACATTCTTGACACAATCCTGTTGAGGGAATCCACAACCGCAAACGGCACGCTCGATTTTTTTGACAATGCGATCGATGAGCTGGCACTGAGCAGCGATGAAATTGAGGCTTTGAAAGACCAAATGACTGAGTTTATTTTTTCAAAATAGACATCAAGGCCCATTTGTACCAATAAAAGACCGCTGGCAGCGTATGGGACAGTGCTGTACCGCCGGATAGTTCTTTATTGAGCGCTGTTGGGACTCCCTCTGCAAGCAAAATCGTTCTACAATTGAATTATCGATTGTTCTGCCATATTGGAAAAGGCCTACTAGCTCCAGAAAGCGGTTTTCTATGTTTACCAGATACCAAATCAGCACCGGCACTCCCTATTTTCAACGATGCCTGTTCGTTTGTATTTTGGCTGGCTTGCTGAACGGCTGTTCCTCCAATGTGCCCGAACTAATCAAAAAAGCTCCACCAGGAAATATTCAAATTTCCGAGGTCCACCAGGCAGCAGGGCGTTTCAATCACTCCCGGGTTCGCTGGGGCGGCACCATTATCAGAGTGGATAATCTAAAAGAGAGCACCCTCATCGAAGTATTGGCACGCTCGCTGGCCTCGGAGGGAAAACCGGATTCAGGCAGTGATAGGCAGGGGCGCTTCATGGTCAAAGTGAAGGGGTTTCTCGATCCGGAGGAGTACCCAAAAGACCGATTACTCACCGTAACCGGATCTGTCACCCAGGCGATCGAGCGCAGTGTCGGCGACTATAACTACACCTATCCAGTGGTCGAGGCGGAAGTCTACTTTCTCTGGCCGGAAGAGAAGGATTATCCTTATCGCTACTATCGTGATCCATTTTATGACCCCTGGTATCCTTTTGGGTACAGGTATCCTTACTACTGGTAGGGCATAATCCATGACAAAGCTCTTCAAGCGCATTTCCTTCGTTACCCTGTGCCTGTTTTTGGCTGCTTGTGCCTCCCCGCAAGCCCGGGTGCCTGCAGGAGATCGTTCAGTCACGCCAAAGCAGATAGCTGAAAAAAACCGGAGTATCGAGGCATCCCCAGTGGAATGGGGTGGTGTAATCATGGAATTGCGGAATCTGAAGAACAGCAGTGAACTCGAAGTGATCGCTTACCCTTTACAAGAGAACGGCAAACCGGATCTCGATGCCTCTCCAACCGGACGCTTTATCGCGGTCACACCTGGATACCTTGAGAGTGTCGACTATAGCAAGGGGCGCCAAGTCACCATTAGCGGCCCTGTCAGTGAAATCAGAACGGGCAAGGTTGGCGAAGCGGATTATCAATTCCCGGTCATCAAAACAGCCGATGCCTATCTTTGGCCGAAAGCAGTAGCACAACGCGATACCAAACCCAGAATACACTTCGGCATAGGCGTCGGTAGCGGCGGTTACTCTCGCGGCGGCGTCGGAATCGGAGTCGGTTTTTGAGCGTCACACAACTTAACAGCCACCTGCGTGCTGCAATCTGTAGAAAGGCATAATCATGGAATGGCTGTCTAACACATTCCCTATGTTCAGCCACTATATGCCGGCACTTATCACTGCCGCAGTCATTGTCGTGATCGTCTGGACATCCAACAGATTCCTCATCACCCAGCGCACCAACCTGGGCGCAGAGGCAAAGCTGCCCCGCCAGTTACTCATTCTAGGCCTGACATTGGTCGGAATACTGATCCTGCTCTTTCAAATCCCGATGTCGGAGGTCGCGCGAGGACAGATACTCGGTCTGCTTGGCATCGTACTTACCGGCGTCATCGGCCTCTCATCCACTACCTTTATCACCAATATCATGGCGGGGATGATGCTGCGGGTGGTGCGCAGCTTTCGATCCGGGGATTTCATCCGTATCGGCGATCAATTTGGGAAAGTCACTGACCGGGGGCTGTTCCACACCGAGATCCAGACCGAAGACCGGGATCTGACAATCTTTCCAAATCTGTTTCTGATCACGACGCCTGTCACGGTCGTCCGCAGATCGGGCACGATTATCTCAACAACGCTCTCTCTTGGTTATGAAATACCCCGCGCCCGTATCGAGGCGTTATTAATCGAAGCGGCAGAGGAGGTTAAATTATCCGAATGTTTCGTTCAAGTCACCGAGATTGGCGATTACGCGGTAACCTATCGAATCGCAGGATTTCTGCCGGAAGTGAAACATCTATTGACTGCCCGCTCGAATCTGCGAAAGATGGTATTGGATGTACTTCACCAAAACGGCATCGAAATCGTTTCTCCGTCCTTTATGAACCAGCGCCAATATGGATCGGAGAGCCGATTTATTCCGACGGACACAAGTGCCAAGCAGGATGATTTGGTTGCCAGTGACGATTCACCGGAAACCATCATGTTCGACAAGGCAGATGAGGCAGATGAGCTCAATCAATTCCGTGATGAGCTTGAGCACCGTAAATCGCGTAATCAGGAACTCAGCGAATTGCTAAAAACCAACAGCGAATCCGATACGACGGCGATCAAAGCAGAAGTCGAATCCAACGAACAGCGAATCCTTCAACTTTCAGAAATTATTGAAACGAAAACATCTGATTCAAAGCCTGAAAAATAATAAAGTTAGATGAAAATCCAAGTCAGTGAACTAATTATCAAATACATGGAGCGTTTGGGTATCGAGGCTATTTTTGGCATGCCCGGCGCTCACATATTACCTGTTTATGACGCATTGTATGATTCAGACATACAAAGCATATTGGCCAAACATGAACAGGGCGCAGCTTTCATGGCTGGCGGATACGCCAGAGCCTCCAATACAATATCTGCCTGTATAGCAACTGCCGGACCTGGTGCCACGAATCTGATAACGGGCGTTGCCAATGCTTATGCAGACAGGTTACCAATCCTTGTCATTACGGGTGAAACATCAACCCATATTTTCGGTAAAGGTGGTCTCCAGGAAAGCTCTGGAGAAGGCAGTAGCATCGATCAGGCAGTCCTGTTCAAAAGCATTACAAAATATAGCAAAACCGTAGAAAGAACCGACTACCTTGCCCAGGTTTTGAATCAGATTTCCACAATACTGCTCTCCCCAAACCCAGGACCGGTACTCCTCAGCTTTCCATTTAATGTTCAGAAAGAGATGGTTGACGACGCAATTCTGGATAACATAAAGACAAAGCGGCGTGTTCATAGAGTCCAAGAGGATATTCCAGCCGTAGAATCGCTATCCAGGCAAATAATCGATGCCGACAACCCTGTAATAGTAGCCGGGTATGGCTGTATAAAATCAGGCGCCCAGGAGATCGTCTCCCGGTTGAGCGAATCGATGAATATTCCTGTTGCAACCAGTCTCAAGGGAAAGGGCATTATAGAGGAGCATGCGACACTATCCCTTGGAAGCCTGGGGGTCACCTCAAATGGCAACGCCTATAGATACATTGTAGAAAAAGCGGATCTGTTAATTTTTCTTGGCGCAGGCTTTAACGAAAGAACAAGTTACTTATGGGATGAAAAACTGCTGAGAAATAAAAAAGTCGTGCAGATCGACAACGATAATGACCAGCTGGAAAAGGTCTTCGAGGCAGAGGTTGCAGTTCATGGAGATATCAGAGAGATCCTGTCTGGTGTACTGAAAAATATCGAAAAGAGCGGGTGCACCAAAAAAAGCATCGAGGAGATCGGAGCAAATATAGAAAAACTGGCAAAGTATTCAAATACTGGAGAATCTTCGGTTTCCCAGCCGGAATTTTCGCTGGCAGAAGGTTTTTTCACAAGCTTGGAAAAATATTTTCCAGAGGAGATTCTTCTCTTTGATGACAATATCATTTTTGCACAAAACTTCTTTAGCGTATCCCGAGGCAACCACTACTTCCCCAACTCTGGAATCTCCTCACTGGGACATGCTATTCCAGCCGCAATTGGCGCAAGGTTCTCCATGAACATGCCGACATTTGCCATTCTTGGTGATGGTGGGTTTCAGATGTGCTGCATGGAGATAATGACGGCAGTCAACTACAGCATACCGCTAAATATTGTTGTTTTTAACAACTCCACAATGGGCCTCATCCGCAAGAACCAATTCCAGCAGTACAACAAACGATTCATCAATTGCGACTTCATCAATCCTGACTATAAATACCTCGCCAGGTCTTTTGGGATAAACCACAAAACAATCAAAACTGAGTCAGACATTACCGATTTATTTAAAAACAGTGACCTTGAAGATTCAATAAATCTTAT
>JAMJIN010000421.1:0-1574 GCA_036784775.1 Chromatiales bacterium
CCTCAGAGCCATGCTACCTCGTTTGCTTCGGGCTGCTGCAACGACTTCACCACGTCCCGAGACATGGCTGCGGCTTGCTGAACATTCGTGCTAATCAAGTTTCCTATTAAATAAGCTTGGGCGGTCACTGCAGGGCGGCTCAGTCCAACAGGCATTTATCCCCGCATGCTGCGCACAGCGGATAAATGCTTAGATGTGAGTCGAACGTCCACTATCGTTCCAGTACCCTCTCGTGACTTTGGATATTGTTGGTGCTATGAAGAGCGAAATTAGTTGTAAAATACCGTATTCTAACGGCTTCAACCCTAGAATTACGTAGAGGAGAATACGAGTGGCTAAACCCAATTACGCTTTTGAAAAGCGCCAGAAAGAAATCGCCAAAAAGAAAAAGAAGGAAGAGAAGCGCTTGCAAAAAGCAGGAGTGGGCGATAGTGAGACACAGAACGTTCAATCTACATCAGGAAACGAGGATAAAGCGGTAACAGCCGACGACACATAGATAAACAATCGAAGTCAATGAATATTAAATACACAAAGGAAAATATGGCATGAGTACAGGTACAGTAAAGTGGTTCAACGCGGATAAAGGTTTTGGTTTCATTACTCCAGATGATGGTGGTAAGGATCTGTTTGTTCATCATTCTGAAATCAAATCTGGCGGTGGCTATGCAACCCTGAGTGATGGTCAGAAAGTGGAGTTTGAAGTTGGGCAAGGCCAGAAAGGGCCGTGTGCAAATAAGGTCGTGCCTCTCTAACCCACCCAATTAAACTGGATTGAGTGAGCATCAACACATAACGAATAAGGTTAGATCGCGTGAAGCCGCGATCTGAACCGTTTGTTGGACAAGCCCACAGCAGTTAAGCAGTACCGCTTTTTAAGAAAATAGCTTTTTAACTTTCTGCTGAGCCCATGGTTCATTTAGCCGATGAACCTTGGGCGCATACAGATCTTGTTGCCATTGCAGCAAATATTCATGTTTTACAGACAAGCACAACCCTCAGCACTAAACGCACTGAAAATTTAACGGCTATTGATAAGAGACTATCTACATAGCCAATGGCTCCACCCATCTTTTACTTTGTATTTTCCGGATGGAAATATCTGAGTTGCCAAGATCTGCATAACGGCACCACAACACTTACATTTTGAGCATCTTCGTATTCTGGCCCATCAGGATCACAGACTCAGACCATAAGCGTACAGGTTTATTATTATCAGCTTTCTTCCGTAACAAATAAATCTGTCACTTTTTCTCTAAAATTGTGGCCCTATTCTTTTGAAATAGGCCGCAAATGTTCAGGGGTGTGAGTACGCAACCCGACAGAAGTGTAGTGTTTCAGATAGGTTTCAATATATCGCACGCACAACGTTTTCGTACGTTCTGAAATCTTATGTTTTTCTAATGTTTTCTGGTAGTTACGCCAAAGCAGCGTAACTTCTCAAAAACCCGTGGCAAGCAGTAAATAATTACAAAAAGCACTTGACAGGGTTTTGGGGCAAAAAACTAAAAATCCTGTCATGGTACAACTCTGGTTTGGAAACTGTCATGGCTGATCTTGTAGCGCGCACTATG
>JAMJIN010000067.1:0-18271 GCA_036784775.1 Chromatiales bacterium
CAGCTTGAAAAAAACCTGCCGTAAGCTGGATATCTCGTTCTGGCATTACTTAACAGATCGTTTGGGTATTGGTGAACAGACCATTGCTCCATTACCCGATATCATCACCGAGCGGGCTGCTCTTGCCACGGGTTTTTGAGAAGTTACAAGATCACTAAGTAAGTGGTTGATTGGCAATTAATATTATTCGTGCGCTTCGAGGTTGAAACGGTGTCTCCGGGTGAGTGCTAGCCATGCGGCAAACGCCGGAAAACATAAACGCCAGTGGAAAGATCGACAGGATCGCTGACCTGACCTGGTTTAAGATGGAATATCTTCTTCAAGCCGGCAGGAAGATACAACGTATCCTTGACCCCTCTTTGGAACCGGTTATCGGGCATGTCTGTGTATTTCTCGATCAGCGTGGTGAAATCGGCGCCATCGGCGCGGGCCAGGCGCACAAGCTTGCGGGCCACTTCAATTGCTCCGTCATGGTCGTAATAGAAGACCCGGTTCAGCTGGGCAAGATCCTTGATTCCACTGTGGCCGATAACGAGGAATTCAAAATTTCCGGGAGAGACTGCGGGCTGATCACTGGTCGGCGTCTTAGCTGAATCCAGCGGCGAGGTGGCGTCAGGAATGGTTTTTCTTGCCGCTTCCTTGAATGCGGCCAGGTTTTGTTCCGCTAACCAGTGGGCGCGTTTGGCATTGAATGCCTGGGCTGCCTTACCTTTGCGTACTATCTTGATTTCCCTGAGCGCATCGCCCTGGGCTATGTTGTTCGCAATGTCGAGACCCGAGACCACTTCGCCAAATACGCTGTGTCGGTTGAGCCAGCGAGCCGAAACCTTGGTGATATAAAACTGACTGCCATTGGTGTTGGGGCCGCGATTGGCCATCGACAGAGTGCCGGGCTTGTCGTGCTTGAGTTGTGGGTGAAACTCATCATCGAAAATATATCCTGGTCCCCCCCTGCCTGTGCCGGTTGGATCACCTGTCTGGATCATGAAGTCTTTGACCGAATGGAAGGTGAGGTCGCGGTAGAGAGGCTGCTTCCTTTTTTCTCCTGTCTCGGGATCCGTCCATTCAGTCGTACCTTCGGCCAGCCCGATGAAATTCATCACCGTCAAAGGCGCCAACTTATAGCGGAGTCGTGCGGTGATAATGCCCTTGCCTGTGTGGATTTCAGCAAAAAGCCCTTCGTCTGCGGCATTTGCTCCAGAAAGCGTCGTGACGGCCAACAAGGTGGCGAGGATGAACGCGTGAAAGCTGGAAAAAGAGATGGCACTTCGCATCGAGATAACTCCCGTCGATGAATGGGAACAGGCCGAAAGAATAGCGTGAGCAGGTAAAGATTTCCTGCCCCATGGCAAAAAAATGCGGGAGCAACGTGAGCTGCTCCCGCCGACAGATTCACTCGCTGAGAATCATCCCTTATAATTTTAGCTTCTGCTTCACTTTATGTTCAAAGCGAAGCGTCTCGGCCTCCTCGAGGATCTCGTTGACAGCACGGTTTAACGGTGCCCAGCCATACCAGTGCATGTAGTCGTTGCTGGCATGATAGGCTCCCTGGAAGGCACGCTGCTTATACTCAAGTACTATCATGAACAGCTCCTGCTCAATGGCCGTCTTGGTGTCATAGTACATCAACAGATCAGGACCATATTCCCAGCCTTCAGGTTTCGTCAGGATGCCGTCCTTGTATAGACCCTGCACTGCAGCAATGCCCTTGGCGAAGACGTGATCAACATTTTTCAGGACGTCGTCTGAACTCTTGAAGAAATCATCGACATAGGCGTTGCTGTGACAGTTGCTGCAGGTCAGCTTCATGCGCTTGCGTTCCTCGTTGAACGCTTCAGGACCGCGTGCGACCTCCGCCTGGACAACGGCATCAACGAAACGCTCGGTCGGCTGCAGGTTTGCATCCAGCACGCCGGCGGCCTGTAGGATCAGAGCCCGGTCAAAGGTCCACTGCGGGTCGTCATCGAGATCGATGAAATTGCCGCTTGGCAACGCTGCGGCTAACGAGGTCAACTGCGTCTTCAGTGAGGGCGCCATATCAATCAGGGCAAGCACGTTCTCTTTGGTGGGAATGCGCAGACCCAGGAAACCCCAAGGCGTGCGGACTTCATGATTGCCGCCATTCATGTGGCATGTCTGGCAACTTGGGTAGCCACCATGATTGGGATCATCGGGATTACTCAGATAACCGATGCCGTGCTTGGATGAGATCCACATCTCCCATTGCGGATGGTCAAAACCCATATGGCAATTGGAGCAGGCGCGTGGATTGAGCGCCTCGGCCTTGGAGAAGTTATGCCGCGTATGGCAGGCATCGCACTGTGCGTTGCCGTAGCGATACTCGCTCGCCTCTTTGCCGCCATCATGCTTGAGCGCTCCGGAGTTGCCTTCCTTGACGCCGAGCAGGCCCTTGGTGCCGAGCTTGTGGCAGCCTGAGCAGCCGCGATAACCCTGCTTGACGATGGATGCCGGCTGATGGTGCCAGGCGGCCTGCGTCTTCATGCCATACCAGGCCAGATTGTGCTTGCCTGCTTCATATTGCTCGACCTGCTCCTTGTGGCATACGGTACAGGTTGCGGGGGTCGGCATTTTAGCGAGTTTGGCGTCGTCTTCCTCATTGTGGCTGTCGCCGTGGCAGTCGTTGCAGCCGACATAGTCAGCGGCGTTGCTCGGATTGCCCATCTTGCTCGACATATGCTGCCGGACGATGCTCGGAGTCTCTTGCACATGGCACTCAATACACGATTGATCCTTATGTTCAACCTTTGCACTGAATAGTTTTTTCTGCGCTTCTTCGGCGAACGCCTGTCCCGAAAAACACAGGCTGCCGGTCAAGGCGGTGATGACGATCGCCATGGATCGTATCGGTCTCGTGCTCATGACTATACCCCTTCCCGATCACGGTGCGTTGAGAGATGGAAAATAGTGAGTGAATCTCTTGCGTCTTATACAGGTCTCAAATAGCGGCTTCATTATACTTATAATTAGTGTGGTTTTACTTGATTAGCATCAAGCACTATGATAAGGCCTGAAGTGATCTGACGCCCTCTTGGGGGGGCATGAGGTTCCCGGCGTGAAATTGAGTTGCTGGGTAAGCGGAAGTTAATCCTCTCCCAGTTCCTTGCCACCACCTTGTGGGGCGTGTTCCAGGATCCGGTCTGCCATTCGTGAGAAGGGCAGGCTTTGGATCCAGACAGTGCCGGTGCCGGTGAGGGTGGCAAGAAATATCCCCTCCCCGCCAAAGACCATCGACTTGAGTCCACCGGACATCTCAATGCTGTAGTCGATGCCGTCGGTAAAACCCACCAGGCAGCCGGTGTCGATGCGCAGGGTTTCGCCGTTGAGCTGCTTTTCCACAACCGTGCCGCCGGCCTGGATGAAGGCGAGGCCGTCCCCTTCCAGTTTCTGCAGGATGAAGCCTTCGCCGCCAAACAGTCCAGTGCCCAGTTTTTTGTTGAAGGCGATCCCCAGTTTTGTGCCCAATGCGGCACAGAGAAAGGCATCTTTTTGACAGATAATGCGTCCCCCGAGCTGGGACAGATCAAGAGGCATGACGGTGCCTGGGTAGGGCGCTGCAAAAGCGACGCACTGTTTTCCCGAACTCCCGCTGTTGGTGAAGTGGGTGGTAAAGACGGACTCGCCGGTGATCATGCGCTTGCCCGCACTGAACATCTTGCCGAAGATGCCCTGATCCGGATCGGAGCCGTCACCCATCTTGGTTTCGAAGCTGATCTGCTGCTCCATGTAGGTCATGGAGCCGGCCTCTGCAATGACTGTCTCTTCGGGGTCGAGTTCAATCTCCACCAGCTGCATGTCGTGGCCGATGATTTTGTAGTCGATTTCGTGGGCTTTCATGGTGGTTTCTCCCGAGGTGTTTCAAACAGGGTGTCATGGATAGGCAGCCATTGCGGCACGGCTCATTTTTTGCCGGGTTTTAGTGTGCCTGGGCATGGCAGGTGGATAGGTTTGGGCTTTTTCTTTTTGCGCAGGCGCAGTGCGGTCAGTGCGCCGCCCCAGAGGCAACCGGTGTCCAGAGACCAGATCTGGTGCGCCTCATGGTAGCCCAGCGTCGACCAGTGGCCAAAAAGGATGCGGTCGTTTCGGCTTGCCCGCTTCGGCATCTCATACCAGGGCAAAAGCTTGCCATGCTGGGAGTCGGGAGAGCCCTTCTCCTGCAGGGCGAGTTTGCCGCCGGGGGTGCAGAAGCGCAGACGGGTGAAGCTGTTGGTGATGAAGCGGTGCCGCGCCATGCCGGTCAGCTTATTGGACCAGAGGTCTGGTTCATTGCCGTACATCTGCCGGCAGAACTTGCGGAAATTCGGGCCCTGTATTACCGCTTCCAACTCCCTGGCCAGGGCCAGGGCCGTAGGGATGTCCCACTGTGGTGGCAGACCGGCGTGGACCATGCTGAAGTTTTGCTTGCGGCTATGGTGCATCACCGGCCGGTGCCGCAGCCAGTGAAGCAGTTCATCGCGGTCGGGTGCCTGCAGAATCTTGTCGAGGGTGCCGTGTTTGGAGTGACGCCGATTACCCTGGGAGAGTGCCAGCAGGTGCAGGTCGTGGTTGCCCAGCACAGTGATGGCCCGTTTGCCGAGGGATTTGACGAACCGCATCACCTCCAGGGATTTTGGGCCGCGATTGACGATGTCTCCCGCCAGCCAGAGTTTGTCCTTGGATGGATTGAATTCGATGAACTCCAGCAGGCGCTGCAGCTCATCGTAACAACCCTGTATGTCGCCAATGGCGTAGGTGGCCAATTAGGATGCCTCCATTCTACTGCCTGTTAACGCTAAGAAGATTTGCCAGCGCCCGGTCGTGGAGCCGCTGCAAAAGCAGCAGCGCCATGATAGCGCCGATCAGTGCCAGAAACATATCTGTCTGGGTATCCCAGGGGTCGCCCTGGGTACCGAGAAAGGCCTCCGCCGCCTCACCGCTTGCCAACGCTACCCACCATTCGATCAGTTCATAGAATGCACTGAAGGCGAGGCAGATACTGATCACTATGAAGGCGAGCCAGCGGCCTGCTTGTAGCGGCGAGCGACGCAGCAGGATCTCTCTGGCCAGGATGGCGGGAATAAACCCCTGCGCAAAGTGGCCGATGCGATCATAGTGGTTGCGGGAGAGATCGAGGCTGTCGCGCAGCGTGTTGAAAAGTGGAACCTCTGCGTAGGTGTAGTAACCACCGATCATGAGAATAACGGCGTGCAGTGCAAGCAGACGATAGAGCAGGGGCGTGAGGGGAAAACGTTGCCAGGTAATCGTCAGCAGCACCAGTCCGATCATTACCGGCACTGTTTCCAGCAGCCAGGTCAGACGGTCAGCAACGGGATCAAGACCGCTGAGGAAAAGGATCAGCAGAATGCCTGCTCCCAACACCAATGGTTCGTGTTGGAAAGATGTTTTCATAAGCGGTTCCTAGTGCAGACTGCCAGGCCTGGCCAGAGAAAAGGGGGGGATGGTCGCATCGAAGTGGTTGCCCTGACTATCCACCATGTCGTAGCTGCCCTGCATACTGCCTGCCGGAGTGTCGAGTATGGTACCGCTGGTGTAGCGGAAGGACTCGCCGGGGCCGAGACGGGGCTGTTCGCCAACCACCCCCTCGCCGCGTACCTCCTGCACCTTGCCGTTGGCATCACTGATGACCCAGTGCCGGTTCAGCAGACGTGCCGTCTCGGTACCATCGTTACGGATGGTAATGGTGTAGGAGAAGACGTAACGGTTTGTCCTGGGGGTGGATTGAGACTCGACATACTCCGTCTCAACCTGGATGCCAATCTGGTGTGGATTCTTTTGGGTCATCAATTCTGCTGGTTTCATCTAGGGCACAAAGGCGGGTAATTCAGCCAGTGTGCAGTGGAATCAAGATTATTGGCGTCTGGCCGATTACCTATTATAAATGGATTACAGGGTGTTTGTGATGCGAAAAACGACTTTTTTTGTCCTGTTCTTGCTGCTGATGTCCCCGGTTTTTGCGGTTGATCAGGCACAAGAACTGCTGGCAGCCGCGATGAGTGGCCGGGTGGAGACGCTGCGTGACCTGCTGGCGCAGGGTGCAGATGCCAACAGCAAAAATGTAGCTGGCCGGCCAGCCCTGCTGTTGGCAGCCTTCAACGGGAACCTGCATAGCGTCCGCGCACTCGTGAGCGCGGGGGCGGATGTCGATCTCGTTGACGCCAAGGGAGCCACCGCACTGATGCAGGCGGCCTCCTTCAACCACCCGAAGGTGGTTACCCTGCTGATCCAGGCGGGATCGGATGTGAATGCCAAGGACCAGGGCGGAAATACGGCTTTGAGTCTTGCCGGCAGGGGAGGACATGGGGAGATGGTGAAGATGCTCACCGCAGCCGGCGCCGTCGAGGCCGCTGAAGAGAAGGGTGAAGAGAAATAGTCTGACCCCTTGTGACTTCCATGAGTGTGAACTGGAACCCTAACCGACTGTTTTTACTTCACACTTTTAAACAAAGACTGTCGCCGTTCTCTGGTGAATGTGACCGGTTTCAAAGCGGCTGACTACAGACTGAACCATGCTTCGGTCAAGGCAAATGGTGTTTCAGGAATTTCGTCATGCAAATACAACATCCTCATCGAAAACCCGATTTCTTCTTCGTGCTGGTCATGTTGGTCCTGCTCGGAGTCACTTCGAGCATCACCGTGCAGATGCGTGCGGCGGATACGCCGGAGATCACGGCTACGCCGGTGGCGTCCGGGTTTAACCTGAATCGGGGATAACCCCGTTTTCTGACAAGTTTTCTCTCTGATGTGGTAGATTGCCGCCTGTTTGAAAAACAGGGTTACAGACGATGGCGGATATGAGACGTGTTGGCGTAGTAGGGGTGGGTTATCTTGGGCGTTTTCATGCCCTCATCTACTCCAGAATGAGTGACGTGGAACTGGTCGGCGTGGTGGATACCGATCAGGAGACGGCTGATCGGGTGGCGCAAGAGGCCGGATGTGCCGCCTATACCGATTTTCACGAGCTGTTGGATAAGGTCGATGCGGTCAGCATCGTGGTTCCCACCTCCCTGCACCTGGACGTCGCCCGTCCCTTCCTTGAAAAAGGCATCCACATGCTGCTGGAGAAGCCGATAGCATCCACTGTCGAGGCGGGAGAAAAAATTGTGGCCTTGGCAAAGGCCTCTGGATCAGTGCTGCAGATCGGCCATCTGGAGCGTTTCAATGCAGGCGTCATGAAGCTTGCGGAGCGGATCAAGACGCCCCGTTTCATTGAGGCCCACCGCATGGGTGAGTTCGTTGCCCGTGCAACCGATGTCGATGTGGTCTCCGATCTGATGATTCACGATATCGACATCATCCTTTCGCTGGTGGGATCGGAGATCACCTCCATTGCAGCAGTCGGCACCCCGGTACTCACATCCCATGTGGATATAGCCAACGCCCGGCTTGAGTTTGCCAACGGCACCGTCGCCAATATCATAGCCAGTCGGGTTTCGGATAAGACGACGCGCCGTATCCGGGTGTTCGAGGAGAACCGTTACGAATCTCTCGACTTCATCGCGCAGACCATCGATACCGCCTATCCACGACCACAGCCTGGCGAGGAGTGGCCTGAGATTGTTTCCGAGCGTCTGCAGGTGGAGCCGGTGAAACCACTCGACACCGAGCTGCAGGCCTTTATCGATTGCATCAACAGTGGCGAAGCGCCGCTGGTGGATGGGGTAGTCGGCCAAAAGGCGCTGGAAGTGGCGATGCAGGTGAAGGCGAAGATTCTGCAGCCGGGGTGATCTCTCTTTCCGGTCAAAATGACAATTAATCAGTAGGAGCGGCGCCTCGCCGCGAACGGACATGGAATCCGAACTTTCGCCGCTGGGACGCGGCTCCTATACCCTGCGTTTTGCCTCAACCATCTCCCCAGCCATGGCAACAGCCGCAAGCAGACTGCCGATCCCCGCCTGACCGCTTCCCGCCAGATCGAGAGCGGTGCCGTGATCCACGGAGGTGCGGATGATGGGCAGGCCAAGTGTGACGTTGACCGCCCTGCCGAAGCCCAGGTGTTTGAGCACCGGCAGGCCCTGGTCGTGATACATGGCGAGCACGGCGTCTGCCTGTTGCAGATACTTGGGTGTGAAGAGGGTGTCGGCGGGCAGCGGGCCGGTGAGGTTTATGCCTCCCTGCCGCAGCCGCTCAAGGGTCGGCTCGATGATCTCTATCTCCTCCCGCCCAAGGTGGCCGCCCTCACCGGCATGGGGGTTGAGGCCGCAGACCAGTATGCGGGGATCTGTCAGGCCAAAGTGCCGGCGCAGGTCGCAATCCAGAATACGGATGACCCGTTCGAGCCGTTGGGGAGTGATCTGGTGGCTGACCTCGCTCAGTGGCAGATGGGTGGTGACGAGAGCCACCCGCAGGCCCTTGGTTGCAAGCATCATCACCGGGTGTGCCTGGGTGAGTTCAGCGAGAAATTCAGTATGCCCGGTGAATGTGTGTCCGGCATCATTGATGATGCCTTTATGCACCGGGCCGGTGACCAGTGCATCGAAGCTGCCGTTCAGGCACCCTTCGGTTGCCTGGCGCAGGGTGTCGAGAACATAATCGGCGTTGGCCGGATTGAGCCTGCCGCACTGCGCTTCGGCAGCGAGTGGAACCGGCAGGATCCGGAGACTGCCTGGTTCCGCTTCTGCGGCATCAAAGGGGATCAATGTCAGTGGCAGCTTCAGTTGTTCGGCACGCCGCTCCAGCAGTTCAGGATCGGCGAAAACGACAACCGGGGCTGCCAGCGGCTCCTGGGCCAACATTACGCATAGATCCGGCCCGACCCCGGCGGGTTCGCCGGGGGTCAGGGCGATGCGTAACGCCGTCAACCCGGTTCCTGCTCCAGATGTATCTCTACGTAGGCCTCGTCGCGCAGACGGCGTAACCAGAGGTCGGTGGCCTCCTCCGCCTTCTGTTTGCGGATTGCCTTGCGGGCGTTAGTGCGTATCACCTCTTCGGTATTATCGTGTTTGCGGCGCTCCAACACCTGCACGATGTGCCAGCCGAATTGGGTCTGAAAAGGGTGGCTGATGCCGCCGGGTTCCAGGGTATCCATCTGCTTTTCAAATTGCGGCACCATGTCACCGGGGCTGGTCCATCCCAGGTCGCCGCCCTTGATGGCGGATGCCTTGTCATCGGAATGAGAGCGTGCCAGTGTACTGAAGTCCTCCGCGTTCTCCAGGCGGGTTCGCAGGGTCTCAAGGCTGTGGCGCGCCTCGGAATCCGAGACGATTTCATTGGTGTTGACCAGGATGTGGCGGGCGTGTGTTTGGGTGATCAGATGACGTTTGGCACCTTTTGTTTCCAGCAGTTTGACGATGTGAAAACCGGAGGCGTTGCGTATCGGGTCACTGATATCTCCCGGCTCCATATTATCCACCACCTGAGTGAAGATGGAGGGGACACGGGCCGCCTCGATCCAGCCCAGGTCACCGCCTTCCAACGCCTGACGTCCATCGGATTCCCGCACCGCAGCCTCGCCGAAATCGGCACCTTCCCGCAACTGAACGACCAGATCTTCCGACCGCTTTTTGGCCGCCTGGACATCTTCCGGTGCAGCGCCTTCCGGGGTGGCAATAAGGATATGCTGCAGAAGCAGGGCGGAGCGTTGCCGGTTTCCACCGGCTTCGCGGGCCAGAAAGTTGCGAATGTCCTGGTCGGTGACCACGATACGATTGATCACCTCCTTCTGTTTCAGCCGGTTGATGATGATGTCTCGGCGCAGTTTCTCGCGGAAAAGGGTGAAATTGATGCCGTCCGACTCAAGGGTCTCTCTGAGTTCACCCAGGGTGATGTTGTTGCGTTTGGCGATGTTGGAAATGGTTTTTGACAGGGTGGCGTCATCCACGCTGACGCCAAGTTGCTTTGCTGCCTGCATCTGCAGACGCTTGCTTATCATGCGCTCCAAGACCTGCCGCTCCAGGATATTCCGCGCCGGCAGGCCAGTGCCTTTCTCCAGCAGCTGGCTGGCGAGTTCGTGAGTGCTGTTGTCGAGTTCGCTGCGGGCGATAATGTCTTCGTTCACCACGGCCACGATTTGGTCGAGTGCCTCGACGGCGGCGCTGAGTGGCAGTGTGCTTAAGAGCAACAACAGGATGGCCAGTAGTTGCAGGGGTCTAAGGGATGACTGCATGAAATCTAATTTCCCGATTGATAACCGTAGATGGATTCTTCCAGGGTGTTCTGAATGTTGTCACCCAGTGCGCCCAGTCCAGTGAGTTCCAGTTGTATCATGAAACTGGTGTCCGCTTCCGCATCGGCATCCGTGACATAACGCTGTAACAGTGCCCGCAGCTTCCAGCAACAGTGTCCGGAATACTCCATTCCCAGGATCTGGTTCATGTCCCGTTCAAACAGCATCGAATGTTTCCAGACACCAAGCAGGGTGTATTTATGGCTGATGGGCCAATAGGCTGAGACGTTGATATCTTCAATGCTCTCGCGGGTGTAGTTGTAATCAAAATTGAGCAGTTGCCCGGCAGGCGTATTGTAGCGCAGTGCGAACTTGCCTTTGTCCATGCGGCCGCCTTCCAGATGCGGATCCCAACGCAGGGTGGCGGAACTGCTCCAGTTGGAGTCCAGCCGGGAGGAGAGTTCCGCCACGACGGACGAGGTCGATGTTGCGGTCACGTCAGTGCCGCTGAGTTGCACCTTGCGATCTTCGAAATAGAGTATCTGACCAAGACTGGCGCGGAATCGTTCCCGGCCGCTGTCGCTCTCCAGCAAACGTGAGGTGAGTGCCAATGTGATCTGATTGGCATCGCCGATGCGGTCACGGCCACTGAACCGGTTGTCCCGGAACAGGCTGGAGAAGGTGAAGTCGAGTTCCGATGAGTCAAAATTCGGTATGTCGCTCTGATCCTCGTAAGGGGCGTAGAGGTAGTGGAGACGCGGCTCCAGCGTGTGGGTGGCGGCGCTGCCGAACCAATTGTTGTCCCGTTCGAAGATCAGACCGCTGTCCAGGCTCAGGGTCGGCACCATCCGACTTGGGGCGGAATTATCCCCCGCACCCGTATTGCTGAGCTGATAATCGGCGTAGTTGAGACCGACCCTGGGCGTCAGATGACCCCAGGAGCGCCGCATTGGCAGACTCAGATAGGGCGAGATGGCGACCCGGTTCCCCCGTACCTGCTCGACGTGGTCGAAATAGACATATTCGGCCTCCAGCGACAGATCGAGTCCCATCTCGTCCAGGTTGCGATGATAGCCGGCCAGTAGTTGCGGCAGTCGACTGTAAGGATAGTCGATGCGTGCGATATCCTTGTCGACGGTCTGGAAATTCTGCAGGCGGCCCAACAGCGACCAGTTGCCGATGGTGTAGTTGATATCGCCCCGCTGTTCGATATGCCGGCTGCTGGTGATGGCGAGACCCTTGCCGAAGTCGGTCAGATACTCCTCGTCGCTCACATAACCTGCATCGATGGTGGTGGTCAGTCCCGGGGCCAGCCAGCTGTCGTGGCGGATATTGAACGCGCCGCGGGTGGAGGGGCGGTCGATGTCGGCATCTCCATCGTTGGGCAGGATCTCACCGGTGAATATGCCTTTCTGGTTTGCGCTGAGAAAGCGGAACTCCCCCCCCAGCATCAGACCCCGTTTGCTCATCAGGCGGGGGGTGATGGTTGCGTCGTAATCCGGCGCCAGGTTCAGATAGTAGGGGATGGAGAACTCACTGCCGCCGCGGCTGGATGAACCTATAGAGGGCAGCAGGAAGCCCGATTTGCGCCGCTCGTCCACCGGGAAGCTGAAGTAGGGGGTATAGAAGACCGGGACGCCGCCGAATCGCAGCTTGGCATTGCGCGCCACGCCCCAGCCCTCGTCCATATTGATATCGAGAGTCTCGGCCTCGATATTCCAGTCGCTGGCGCCAGGGCGGCAGGTGGTGTAGAAGACATCATCGTAATGGGAGAGTGTCTTCGACTCTATGTCCACCCGGCTGGCGCTGCCTCTGGCGTTACGTTCCGGCAGGCGGAACTCCGTTTCCGTGAGCCAACCCTTGTTCTTGTCCAGTTCCACCTGCCCCGCTTTGCCGCTGACCCTGAGTCCCGGTTTCTCGATATAGATGTTGCCGTCGAGTTCGATCTGTCGGGTGTCCCGCTGATAATAGGCGTGATCGGCCTCAAGATAGTGCTCGTCCTGTCTGACCTGCACGCCGCCGAAAAAATGGGTGCGGTTGTTGATCTGATCCAACACCGCTGCATCCGCTTCGACTTGGGTGCTGCCGGGTTGGCCCGCTTCCAGTGGCAGGACAGGGCGTTCGTGGCTGGTGGCAGGATCGCAGTATTCCCAGTTCAATCCCCGGTCGATACGCAGGTCCCCGCCGCCATTGTCGGCTGCCGGGGCCGGGGCGGCAATCAGCAGGAGGGGAACCGGCCAGATGAGAGGGTGTCGGAGACTCTGTCGATTCATGTCGTTTTGGGGTTGTGAGGCCTTCTGGTTAGTGACTGAGCTGTCGCGCGGCATAAAATCGCATAGAATCGTCTAATCTTCAATTCCTCTGCTTGCTGGAAACCATTGTGGCATCTTCTCTGCGCCGTACTCTGCTGACCATTTTCATACTGCTGCTGACTGTTTTTGTGGTGATGACACTGTGGCGTACCCGCCCACAGCCGGAAGTGGTTATGAAAAAGCCTCAGGTTACACGGGTGGAGGTGGTGCAGGCGGTGGCCCGGGATATCAACCCCCTGGTGCGGCAGACCGGCCTGCTGCGTCCCTGGCGTGTGGCCTCTCTGAGATTCGAGGTGAAAGGGGATCTGGTGGAGCGGCTGGTCGAGCCGGGGCAGAAGGTAAAACACGGCCAGTTGCTGCTGCGGCTGGACGATGCGGACTACCGGGATGCGGTAACCGAGAACGAAGCCCGCCTCACCGAGACCCGTGCGGCTATCCGGCGTGACCGCTCCCTGCTGGGATTGGCCGAGGAGAGCCGCAAACTGGCGGAGCAGGAGTATCGGCGTCTGGTGAAACTGGGGGAGGGTTCTCTCTCCTCCGCCTCCACCCGCGACAGCGCTCGCCAGCAACTGCTCAAACTGTCGAGTGACGAGGCGCGGCTGGCCTTCAGCATCGAGAGCAGTCAGGCCCGGCTGGTACGGGAGGAGGCGGCCCTGAAACGGGCGCAACGTAATCTGCAACGAACCCGGTTGTCCGCGCCTTTCGATGGCCTGATCAACCAGGTCGAGGCGGAGGTGGGTGACTATCTGCAGACCAGTACCCGTGTGGTGGAGCTGATTCAGGGTGAATTCCTCGAACTCTATGTCGAGGTGAGTGGCGACGTGGCGGCAGCCCTGACGCTTGGTCAGAAGCTGATCGTAAAGCTTGACGGTGCCGAGCAGGAGGGTGAACTGACTGCACTGCAGCCGGATCCTGATGCCAAGACCCATACTCACCCGTTGCAGATCCGTCTCCCCGCAGATGGTCTGCTGCCAGGCATGCTGGGAGAGGTGTTGCTGCCTCTGGAACCGAGAAACGGCGCACTGGTCATTCCGCCGGCGGCACTGCTGCGCGAAGAGGGACAGGTCTATGTCTTCGTGGTTGACGCCGGGCGGCTGCAGCGGCGTGCGGTGGTGCCGGGCATTCGCTACAACGGTCTGCAGGTGATTCTCTCCGGTCTGGCTGAGGGGGAGCCGCTGGTGGCACGGGATGTCGAGGTGCTGAGTGACGGGATCAAGGTAACGGCCGAGGCAGTGGAGTCCGGTCGGTGATCGAGTTCTCCATTCGCAACCCACTGATCGTAAACCTGCTGTTGGCGATCATTCTGCTGGCTGGAGTGCTCTCCTGGTATGCCATGCCACAGGAGATGTTTCCCACGGTGGAGCAGGACAAGGTAAATATCCGCACCACTTTTGAAGGGGCGTCGCCGGAAGAGATTGAACGACAGATCACCCTGCCGATCGAACAGGAGCTGGATGGGCTGGCGGATATCGATGTCATCAGTTCCACCAGTAATGAAGGATCGTCGAGCATCCTCATCGAACTCAAGAGCGGTGCCGATGTGGATGACTTTCTGCGCAAGGTCGACACGGCTCTGGACCAGGTGGATGACCTGCCGGACGAGGCGGAGGAGCCGGAGCTCTCCCGTCTGGAGACCCGCTTCCCGGTCATTTCGGTGAGTCTTTACGGCGATATCGCAAGGGGACGACTCTACAGGATTGCCGAGGATCTGAAGGATGAGATGATCAAGCTGCCGGGGGTGGCGTCGGTGGGGGTGGCCGGTGACCGGGAGTGGGAGATCTGGGTGGTGGTCGATCCCCAGGTGCTGGCGGCGCGTGGGGTCTCCCTGAAGCAGGTGGGCAAGGCGTTACGGGAAAATCTGCGGGATCTGCCCGGCGGCACTCTGAAGTCGACAGGGGGCGATATCCGCCTGCGGGGTATGGGCGTCCCCCCTGATCCGGTGCAAATGGGGGCGATCGTACTGCGCAGCAACGCTGCGGGTGGCCGCCTGCGGCTGGGTGATCTGGCGGAGGTGCAGTTGCGCCTGGAGGAGGCGCAGACCCTGGGGCGGTTCAACGGCAAGCCGTCGGTCAATCTCACCATCAACAAAACCAGTCAGGCATCCACCATCACAGTGGCAAAACAGGTGCGGACCTATGTGGATGAGCGCCAGCTCACCCTCCCGGCAGGGGTTGAGCTGGGACTCTTCAGTGACCTCTCGGTCTATGTGAAAACCCGTCTGGAGACGGTGAAGTCCTCCGGCATGGTGGGTTTGGCTCTTGTGCTGCTGGCACTCTATCTGATGCTCAACTTCCGTGTCGCCTTCATCACTGCGCTGGGTATCCCGGTCTCCTTCCTGGTGGCGGTGGTCATCCTCTATATGCTGGATTACAGCATCAACATGGTCTCGCTGTTCGCCTTTCTCATCGCCCTGGGTCTGATCGTGGATGATGCGATCATCGTCAATGAGAATATCTACCGCCACCTGGAGATGGGGGAGGATCCGGCAGGTGCTGCCCTTATCGGCACCAAAGAGGTCTTCTGGCCGGTGGTGGCCTCGACTGCCACTACCATTGCCGCCTTTATGCCGATGTTCGCCATCGGCGGCACCATGGGGACGTTTATCGCGGTGATCCCGGTGGTGGTGAGCGCTTCCCTTTCCGGTTCGTTACTGGAAGCATTCGGCGTACTGCCCTCCCATGCCAAGGAGATGCTGACGGTGCCGCGGCAGCGGCGCCAGGGGCGTATTGACTGGACGGCGCTGAACCGGAACTACACCCGTCTTTTGCGCTGGAGTCTCGATTACCGTTATCCCGTGGCGATGCTCTCTGTCGGTGTACTGCTCATCACCCTGACTTTTGCCGCCACCCGCGTCCCCTTCCTGCTCTTCGGGCATGTCGATGTGGGGCAGTTCTTTATCAATATCGAGACGCCCAGCACCTACAGTATCGATGAGAGTGCCCGTCTGGCGAAAAAGATCGAACAGGAGATTATCAGTTCTCTGGAAGAGGAGGAGCTCGACACACTGCTGACAAATGTCGGGGTGACGTTCATCGATTTCCATCGGGTGCGATTTGGCAGTCGCTATATTCAGTTGATCGTCGATCTCAAGAAACAGCGGCCCCAGGGATTTATCGAACGTTGGATCTCCCCGGTTGTAAGCCTCAAATTTGCCTGGGAAGGGAGCCGTGACCGCAGTTCAGATCTGGTGATAGAGGCACTGAGGGAACAGTTGGCGCCCATCTCCGGCATCCAGCGGCTGTCGATCCTGCGGCCCCAGGGTGGACCGGCGGGGGCGGATATCGAGATCGGCGTTATTGGCGATTCTGTGGACCAACTGCGTTTTCAGGCGGAAAGGGTACGGGGGTTCGTGCAGCGCCTGCCGGGTACGTCGGACGTGCGTCAGGATATGGATCCCGGCAAGCTGGAGTATCGCTATGAACTTAACGAAAGGGGGCGTCAGCTTGGTCTGACCCAGATGCAACTGTCAGACGTGGTGCGTACCGGTTTCCTGGGTCTTGAAGTGGTGCATGTCAGTTGGCAGGACAAACGTATCCCGGTGCGGCTGATCTTTCCTGACCGACTGCGTCACGATGCCGGTGCTTTGGAACGACTGCCGATTACCCTGGAGGATGGTCAGACAGTCTATCTTGGGGATGTCGCCCATGTGCAGGAGGCGCGGGGCTTCAACAGCATCAATCGGCGGGATCTGCAGCGGCTTGCCACCATCACAGCGGAGGTTGATTCGGATATCACCACACCGAATGATGTGATCGAAAAAGTAAAGCAGACGTTTGATGATCTACCGCAGGGTTATGAGTTGCTTTTTCTCGGTGAAAAAAAGAAGACTGAAGAGTCGATTGCCGGTATGAAACGGGCGACCATAATTTCCCTGGCGATTATCTTCGTTATCCTTGCCGCCTTGTTCAAATCACTGCTCGATCCACTGGTGGTGATGTTCGCCATTCCGTTTGGTTTGATCGGTGTCGTGGTGGGACATCTACTGTTCGACTACCATCTGCAGTTCCTCTCCCTGATCGGCTTTCTGGCACTGACCGGTATCGTAGTCAATGATTCCCTTATCCTGGTCGACTTTACCAAACGCATGCGTCGGGAAGGCATGGAGCGGAAAGCGGCAATGGTAGAAGCGGGCCGTGTACGTATTCGTCCGATCCTGCTCACCAGTATCACGACCTTTTTAGGTATCTCGCCGTTGATCTTCTTCGCAACCGGGCAGACCGCCTTTCTTTCTCCAATGGCGGTCAGTCTTGGATTCGGATTGCTCTTTGCCACTGTGCTTATCCTGTTGGCGCTGCCCTGTTTCTATTTGATAGCGGATGACCTGCGTAGTGGATTCGCCAAGTTGATTCACAGTGATGTCAGCCGTAGATAATTCAACTTCCCCTCGAATTCTTGATAGGAGATAAAAACCTCCGTCGTTAGTCGGCGAATAAACAGCTATGATAGCAACTTGATCACTGCCAATTGAGTGCTGATCATGATGGCGAGTCATTATTCCATCGATCCCTTTCATCTAAGACGAATAATGTAGTGTTTCAATCCTGTTTTGCGAAGAGCACGGAGAAGTAAGCGGGTCTTTGTAGGGGATGCCAGTTAACCGGTGTTTCTATTGCGACGGTAACTTAGAGACTATATTTGTTTAGAGATGCAGCCCATCTCAAATATGAGGATAAGCGAGTGTTATGAATAGTAATAGTGCTTTAGTTCTTATATTGATTTTGTGGTCATGTTCATCTGTGAGCGAAGAGCAGGCTGCTCCAACCTATGACCAAAGAACGCCGGAAATGATGATTGAGATTCAAAAGAGACTTCAAGCTCGCGGTTATGATCCTGGACCAGTAAATGGTAAATGGAGCAATAAAATCCAAGAGTCATTATTCGCGTTCATGCGTGATGAAGGTACTATTGGGCAAGACCATGAAACTCGAGCAACTTGGGATAAGCTGGGTTTTTCATGTTTTTATGTGAAAGATACAGCAATATCTTTAAGTTGTCCTGTCGGTTGTACGTCGTCTCTAATTCTCACCCAGGATGGTGTTCAGGGCTATCATATTTCATGCGAAGACGGGAAAAGCTTTTCAATTCCTCCTGCAAATAGGAAGTAATGAATATGCAACCTATTAAAGGTAAATTCGCATGAAATATTTTAAACTGTTCCACTGTGTTATGTAACTTAAATTCCTAAGTCATTTGCGCGTCAGCGCAAATAAGATAATAAAGCCACGCTAATGCTTGCGCCCAGATTTTTATGCTTGGCAAGCAAGATAGTTGGGTTTAAATAATGATTTTTATTACGGATGAAAATGATTGGAGGTACTTCAGCATTTGCAGAGTGAATTGCCACAGCTTCTATAAATTCGTTTCCAGGCGCCGAGGGTCCTAACGTGTGCCGAAGGCAGCGCGCTGTTTTTATGTATGAACAAAAAATATGAGCAATAGAATTGCACTAACTGACTATCTGCTATGGGGCATCTATTGTGTTTCTTTGATCGCAGGGATGATCATGCCGATGTTCTCTTTTCAGAAATTCTATATATTGAATGATACCTTCTCTCTATTATCAGGAGTCATGTATTTATTTAGAGAAGGTGAGTTATTCCTGTTTTTAATAATAACGCTATTTAGTATTGTTACTCCTATTTACAAATTAAGCCTTACTCATAAGAGAGGTGGCCCCGTTCCTTTGAACACTCAAACCCGATCTATAAGTGGATTAGCACCCATGATAGTTATGCTGCCATGGGTTGAGGCAACGAGTTAAAGTAAACCTGATCTGGGGTCTGTCCGTCAAGACTAGAATGTGGTCTGCAGCTATTGTAGAACCTGAAGTACTTGTTCA
>JAMJIN010000422.1:0-1567 GCA_036784775.1 Chromatiales bacterium
AAAGGTGACTTTTCGTCTCCTTTCTGGAATATGTACAGAGGACTTTCACCTCATAAAATCATGCCCATGCCGGGCACACACAATGGCCTGCACTCGGAATCGCTTCGCTCCGCTACGCGATCCGGTGAGGCCGAGCGTTAGGCGCGTCAGGGGGATTTGGTGGAAGAAAACGTAAAATCAATTACCTTACAGGTTGATGCTGCTGTGGCTCACGTAGATGGCTATTGGCTTCGGCATTATGCGAGTGATTTTCTGGCTGCAGCCCAATCATTTGAACCACCGAAAAATCGGTTTTCTCCTGTGCATTATTATCTTGTGTGTCATTCTATAGAGCTGTCTTTAAAGTCATATTTGTTTTCTTCAGGTTTCAAAAAGAAAGATAGAAGAAAACTAAACCATGATTTAGAAAAAGCTCTGGGTGTAGCTGAAAATAATGGATTAGGTAATCATCTTGATATCATACCTGATGATCGAGAAATTGTAATAAAAGCAAACAGATTGTACCAAAAGAAGGAGTTCGAATATTTTGAGAGCCTAGAAACAATATATGACCCTCATGACTTTAATCTGGATTCACTCGAATTATTTTCAGTTCGATTAATTGAGGCCATCGAGGCCCCAGTAAAAGCATCCATTTTTGAATGATATTCAGGGATATAAAAGTGAAAAAAAGCGCCTAACGAATAAGGTTAGAACAATTCAAATTCACTCGGACAGTCAAAGCCTTTCTCGTCGCTATGCTTTTTTTACTTCCAGTGATTTTTGGCGTTTATGCACAGGATTCAGAATTTGAAAATAACCAAGTTAAAACCTGAATTTTTACTACTTATCTTTGTAGGCGTAGTTTTTTTAGATGCCTTTTATCCAGAAATGAACGGGCAATTGAGGACGCAGTTGATGAAGAAATTGATCAAGAAAATGTGGGCACAATATCTAACATTTCTGTAGTGCCTACCACTTGGAATGAATCAATAAAAACAAGAATTGAAACCGATCAAGGTATATTTCATATCTATGGCACGATATCAGTGATGAAGGGCGTAGAATTGAAAATAGTAAATTATTCTTCCGGTAGACAATATGCCTGTTTATCTGATCGAAATAATTGCCTAGATGTGGTCAATATAAAATAAATACAACATATGTTTATCTGCCGAGCTAAAAATAGGGGACACCCCAGATCTTGAACAGGACGCTTGTGATCCGGTTTTACGGTTGGTTGTTAGTCCGACCTCTTGCAGAGCACAAGGACAATTATGCCCAGCACCAGCAATATCCAGGCAGCCAATACCGTACGATTCCCCATTCATAATCGATCAGACTCATCTTCTACCTTATATCCTGATGCTTATGATTTCTATTGTCCACGTTAAGTCTAGCTTTGTAGCTTATGCATCCAACCTTGAAAGTACCATTAAATCAGTAATTTGTACCGGGACAAACGGGACAGCTGGACTGCCATATATAAATCAACTTGATTAGCACGAAAGTTCAGCAAGCCGCAGCCATGTCTCGGGACGTGGTGAAGTCGTTGCAGCAGCCCGAAGCAAACGAGGTAGCATGGCTC
>JAMJIN010000293.1:0-2771 GCA_036784775.1 Chromatiales bacterium
GCTTTCTCATTTTTATCGTTTCAAATGTAGGATTTTTCATGGTTTCTGGATCTCACCAGCAGTGAACTCCAGAGATAGTGCATATTTTTTATTTCTCCCTGTCTTTTATACGGTGGAATGGTTGTTAGCACCGGAATTTATGCAACTACCGGGTAGACTGATGCCATGTTTAGTTGAGAAGCGATTGTTAAATGATTATCACCGACAGTCACATTACTGAAGGTAAACAGGTACTGATCACTCTCTATTTGACCATTTGAAGTCGAGACAATGTACTTAAACACCCTGAAAAATCCTGCAGGGAACGCAGCTTCTTTACCGAACATAAAACCCCATTCCGCCTCTTCTGTGGGGCCGATTAAATAGTGGCCGTTGTGGTCAAGAAGCAGTGGAAATCCAGATGATGTGGCAGGTATCATTTCGCGGATTGTCTTTAGCAGATAGTGACCGCGATAATTCATCACCAATACGCCAATTTTTCTGCCGGAAGGGGAAAACACAGGTGCAGACACTCGCAAAGTCGGTTTATAAGGTCGCTCTATTGCGCCTTTTTCCATATTTAGGTCAAATTGTGAAATGAAGTGCTGACCCTGTCCCTTGGCCACTGCCTTCTTGAAGTAGTAACGGCCAGATTTATCCTGGAGTTGCGCTTTGGAAACACTGATGGGTGCGCCGTCATTGTAATTGACGCGAACAACCTCCCTGCCATCTATATCCAGTATACGGATCTGATCGAAAACCTTTTTTTCCAGTGCGAAAACCAGGAGTTTATTTGACAGACTTATCCTGGCTTCAGGCACCTTCATTTCCAAGGCGTCTTCTAGATCCTGATCCTTGGATAGAATGCGAAGATCGCTGATCACATCCCCAAGTTCTTCTCTGAAAAACTCAGCCGCCAGTCTGACATTGCTTTTTGCGGAAGTATTCAGTTCAACAATAGATACTTGTGCCTGGCTAAAGAAAACACCAAGTGCCAGCAACAAAATCACAACCACAGCAGGGAAAAATAGCTTCAGGGCTATTTTTAGCTGTTCTTTTGTTGAGTCCTTGGGCATTTTTCTCACCCCCACTACTTAAATTTTCTACTATTGATTGATAGCTTTAACAGCTGCTTCGAAAAAGGTTTGAATGCCAATTGGCTCCTCTATGCAATGAGTCGCTCCAGCGACTAGTCCCGACTCCATCGCTCCACGCTCCTCTCGCGCTGAAATCAGCAACACAGGGATACCTGCAAATGAACTACCCTTGATTTCACGCAATTTTCCTATAAATGGTATTGCTTCCTGGTCATCTTGTTTCCAGCCATAAACAATGAGGTTAGGTAGATGTCTTTCGAGTGACTGCATTGCATCATCTGCATGAGAATATTGCTGAATTCCCCCAACATCTGCAATTTCAAGGATGCAAGCGATGATGTTTCTAAAATTTCGGCTCTTACTGACGATCAGGATTGCGGCCTCATTCCAGTTGACGGAGTTCGGAATCAAATCATCGGCGCCCAGCATTTCGAGCTGTTTTGAATCCGTTCGTAAAGATTCAGTTATACCAAGAACCTCGGGGTTATTTTCCGCATACGGACTAAATCCCATGTCTTGTTTCAGGATGTGATTAATGAGCCAGTTTTTCAGGAAGTCCAGGAATTCGTCTTTAACGACATCTTCTTTTTTCTCGGAAAAACGGCGCGAGATATCAACAACCTGTTCGATGAGTTTTTCATGTCGCCGTTTGTGATCCTCGAATAAAGGGTATCTGCATGCCTTCATTACCCGTTCTTCGCGGGAAAAATGATAAAGGGTGTAATCAATCAACGTGTTAAGGGCGCTACCAAGGGCCTTTCTATCCTCCACTACGCCGACATGCTGATGAAGTTGATTGATCAGTTTGACAATGATTTTATGATCCTGATCGATCGAAGGGTTGCCGACGCTCATAGACTCCGACCATTCGATAAAATCCACAGCCTTACCCCCTCCATATTACTCATGACTTATATAGCATTCTGCTCTTCCAATAAGGTGCAGGCAAGAACAAATAAGTACCTGCAGTTATTGGAAGTGAACTGGGGAGTACCGTTTTTCGGCTCTGACTATCCGCTGCTGATACCCATCCTACTATCGAAGTAACCCTACACCTCGTCACATCCCTCAGACTTCAGAAATATACCTTGCTTTTCCGCCACCACGCCTTCGAGAATCACACGTTGAGCTGTAGACTACAACTGTCTAAAACGTCCTGTGATCCAAGTAAGCTTCAGGAGAGATCCTCCATTTAGCAGGATCCACAGCACTAACAATCTTGATCTTCTCCCCCTTTTGCTTGACTGAGAGATCTACGTCCTGGGGAGTGAGGAACTGACGTTTTATAGAATCAAAAACGATCCTGATTTTTGGGGACAAAAGATCTTTCTTGCCCGATTCCACAACCACGTCAAGCCGTGCATCCGAGAGGGAAACCACAGAACCGATGGGATAGATCCCTACACAGTGGATGAAGCTCTGAAGCAGCTCCTGGTTGACGTACGAACTGCCCCAGGTAACCAGTTTTACCAGTGCGGTGTTGGGGGGCATTCCTTCACTGTACACCCGGTCTGCCGTGAGGGCATCATAGACATCGACGATTGCCGCCATCTGTCCATGTAGATGGCGGTAAAAACCCGAACATAATTGGCGAACAGCGGTAACCGGATGAAATAGCTGCAAATAGCGAGTCAGAAGAAACAGCCAGCGACAAAGAGTGACATCGAGAAAGAAATCGGGAAGATGTAGGGAGCC
>JAMJIN010000423.1:0-1565 GCA_036784775.1 Chromatiales bacterium
AATGTGTTACCGAAAAAGTATGTCAGCAAAGATGACATTCACCCATCTGTTGTCACATTACATATGTGGAATAGGACCACGAGAGAGGTCATAGGCAAAACGTTGGCAACGTTGGTCAACCCGGTTAATCAAACAAGTTACTCCGGTGCAGTTCGAAGTAGTCGAAGGAAACTTTACTCCTCTTCTGGGTCGACATGCAGCAGAAAAGATGGAACTAATAACAGTGAATTATGACTGTTTCAAGCTGCTTCATCAAGTCATGACAACAATTATGACTGTTTCAAGCTACTTCATCAAGTCATGACAACAATTATGACTGTTTCAAGCTACTTCATCAAGTCATGACAACAAACTCGTTGGATGAATACGCCGACGTATTCGATAGCGGACTAGGAACCCTACCGGGAAAGGTACACCTTCACGTGGAAGAGGGTGCAAAACCTGTACAGTGTTCTGCCAGAAGAGTGCCAGTTACACTCAAACCGAAGCTAAAATCTGAACTTGACAGAATGGTTGAGAGGGGAGTCATATGTCCCATCGAGGAGCCGACTGAGTGGTGCAACCAAATTTCAATTCAGACAAAGAAGGATGCATCGCTGCGAGTATGCATTGACCCGAGGCCACTCAACAAAGTTCTACAACGAGAACTGTACCCATTACCGACAATGGAAGAGGTGCTACCAGAGATGTCAACTGCAAGAGTCCTGTCAAAGGTAGACCTACAATCGGGCTACTGGCACTGTGAACTAGATCACGAAAGCAGTCTGCTCACCACCATCATAACGCCGTTCGGTAGATACCGATGGAATCGTCTACCATTCGGAATGAATGTTAGTGCAGAGATCTTCCAGAGGAAATTGAACCAAACACTGGAGGGTTTGGACGGAGTCGTATGTGTCGCCGATGACATAGTGGTGTTCGGGCGTGACGAAGAAGATCATGACAAGAAGTTGAGACTGTTGCTGCAGAGATGTAGAGAAACAGGCATGAAGTTGAACAGGAACAAATGCGAGTTCAGACTCGATGAAATCAACTTCATGGGACACAGGGTGACCAGTGAGGGTTTGAAACCTGACGAAAGGAAGATAGAGGCAATCCTCAAGATGGAAAATCCGACAGATGTCAAGGGAATTCAGAGGTTGCAGGGAACAATAGGATACTTATCGAAGTTCCTACCTGGCCTCTCCAGCGCTATGGAGCCCATCAGGAGACTGACTCAGCCTGATGTGCTATGGCAATGAACCAAAGAACAAGACGAAGCAATGGCGAAAGTAAAGAAGCTGACGACGGAGACCCCCGTTCTTGCATATTACGACCCACACAGCGAGGTAGTCGTAGAATGTGACGCTAGTGAAAGAGGACTGGGAGCTGCACTCCTTCAGAACGGGAAACCCAAGTCGAAACCCACAGCGAGGTTGGCCAGAGTCGAGGCATGAAGTACCATCTAGTGGGTTTCCATGCATACTTCAGCATGAGAGATGAACTTGCTGTCAGCGACGGACTGATATTCCGCGGAGAACGAGTTGTTATTCCCGAGGGAATGCGGAAACTCACGAAGGAATGTC
>JAMJIN010000068.1:0-17976 GCA_036784775.1 Chromatiales bacterium
CCTCAGAGCCATGCTACCTCGTTTGCTTCGGGCTGCTGCAACGACTTCACCACGTCCCGAGACATGGCTGCGGCTTGCTGAACATTCGTGCTAATCAAGTCATTTTTTATCGTTATATCCATCCATCAACCAGCCACTCTAATTATGGAGCAAGGGCGTGGAATGGCAAGTGACGTTGTTCAATTTGAAAAGAAAACCTGGAGGGTATTGTGGAATACCGGTTATTGCTTGACCTCCAGTGCGAGTATTAGTAGTTTGTACGGTTTTGATATTGTCCGCTGCCCGTGACTCGGGGCAGCATTTGGAGGTTGCTGAAGTGGAATTGAGTGGTGCCGAGATCGTCGTTCAATGCCTGAAGGATGAGGGCGTTGAACATTTGTTCGGTTATCCGGGTGGATCCGTCCTGCACATCTACGATGCGATCTATCGGCAGGATGCGGTCAAGCATATCCTGGTACGGCACGAACAGGGTGCCACCCATGCAGCGGACGGCTATGCCCGCTCCACCGGCAAACCCGGCGTGGTGTTGGTCACCTCAGGTCCCGGTGCAACCAATGCCGTAACCGGTATTGCCACCGCCTACATGGACTCCATTCCAATGGTGGTGCTGACCGGGCAGGTTCCGACCCCGGTGATCGGCAGTGATGCCTTTCAGGAGGTCGATACCGTCGGCATCACCCGTCCCTGCGTGAAACACAACTTCCTGATCAAGGATGTCAATGATATCGCCTTGACCCTGAAGAAGGCGTTCTACATTGCCACCACCGGGCGACCCGGTCCGGTGGTGGTTGATATTCCAAAGGATGTGACGGATCCGGGCATCAAGATCCCTTACGACTACCCTAAGAAGATCAAGATGCGCTCCTACAACCCGCAGGCCAAGGGGCACCTGGGCCAGGTCAAGAAGGCGGTCAACAAAATGCTCTCCGCCAAGAAGCCGGTCTTCTACACTGGCGGCGGCGTCGTGTTGGGGAATGCCTCCAAGGAGCTTGCCGAGCTGGTGGATGAACTCGACTATCCGATCACCAGCACGCTGATGGGCCTCGGCGCCTATCCGGGCAGTGACCGCCACTTCATCGGTATGCTCGGCATGCACGGCACCTACGAAGCCAACATGTCGATGCACGAAACCGATGTGCTGATCGCTGTGGGCGCAAGGTTCGACGACCGTGTCACCGGCCATATTCAGGAGTTCTGCCCCAACGCCGAGATCATTCATATCGATATCGATCCGGCTTCCATCTCCAAGACCGTGCGGGTGGATGTGCCGATCGTGGGTCCGGTCAAGCAGGTGCTGCGTGACATGCTCAGGGTCGTGAAGGAGCACAAAAAGAAGCCGGATAAAGATGTGCTGTCAAAATGGTGGGCACAGATCGAAAAGTGGCGCGGTATGCACTGCCTCAAATACGATCAGAAAAAAGGTGGCCGCATCAAACCGCAGTTTGCAGTTGAGACATTGCACAAGGTGACCAAGGGCGATGCTTTCGTTGCCTCGGATGTGGGACAACACCAGATGTTTGCGGCCCAGTTCTATGTGTTCGACAAACCCCGTCGCTGGATCAACTCCGGTGGTCTCGGCACCATGGGGTTTGGTCTGCCAGCAGCCATGGGCATCCAGATTGCCCACCCCAAAGCGGGGGTCGCCCTGGTCACCGGCGAGTCGAGCATTCAGATGTGTATTCAGGAGCTGGCAACTTGTCTGCAGTACAATCTGCCGATCAAGATACTGCTGCTGAACAACGGTTATATGGGCATGGTGCGGCAGTGGCAGGAGTTCTTCTATGACAGCCGCTACGCTCAATCGACCATGGATGTGACGCCTGATTTCGTCAAGCTGGCGGAGTCCTACGGTCATGTCGGCATGCGTATCGAGGATCCTGCAAAGCTGGAGGGAGCGATGAAGGAGGCCTTTGCCATGAAGGATCGTTTGGTGTTTATGGATGTGGTGGTCGATCCGGAAGAGAATGTCTTCCCGATGATCGCGGCGGGCAAGGGCCACCACGAGATGTACCTGTCACCTGAGAGCGAGCTGGTCTGATGCGACATATCATTTCTATTCTGATGGAAAACGAGTCCGGCGCGCTCTCTCGGGTATCCGGCCTGTTTACCGCCCGTGGTTACAATATCGAGTCACTTACCGTGGCGCCGACCCAGGACTCCAGCCTCTCCCGGCTTACCCTGGTGACGAGTGGCAGCGAGGAGATCATCGAGCAGATCACCAAGCAGCTCAACAAACTGATCGATGTGGTGAAGCTGGCGGATCTCTCCGAAGGCATCCACATCGAGCGGGAGATGATGATGATAAAGCTGCGCGCCGAGCGCACCCAGCGGGAGGAGATCAAGCGACTGGTGGAGATCTTCCGCGGCAAGATTATCGATGTCACCGACACCAGCTATATCGTCGAGCTGACGGGCGTGTCCTGTAAACTTGATGCCTTTGTCGAAGCAGTGAACGATGACCTGATTGTCGAGATGGTGCGCACCGGCCCATCGGGCATTGCCCGTGGTCCGAAAGGACTTGGGATCTAAAAGCCAAAGCGTAGGTTGGGTTAGCGCAGCGTAACCCAACAAAATCAAACACGAGAGGGACCGGAGTCAAATTTGACTCCGGTCCCGGTACACAATTCAAAAATTTCCTGAAGGAAAACAACATGGCTATCAACGTTTACTACGACAAAGACTGCGACCTCTCCCTGATCAAGGGCAAGACGGTCTCCATTATCGGCTACGGCTCCCAGGGCCATGCCCATGCCAACAACCTGAAGGACTCAGGGATAAACGTCATTGTCGGTCTGCGCAGCAGTTCACCTTCTGTCATCAAGGCGGAGAACGCCGGTCTGACCGTAAAGTCCGTTGAAGAGGCGGTTGCCGCCGCAGACGTTGTCATGATTCTGACGCCGGATGAGTTTCAGTCGTCGCTCTATCGCGACCAGATCGCACCCAACATCAAGAATGGTGCGGCCCTGGCCTTCGCCCACGGTTTTGCCATCCACTACAACCAGATCGTGCCCCGCGAGGATCTGGACGTGATCATGATCGCCCCCAAGGCGCCTGGCCACACCGTGCGCAGCGAATATGAGAAGGGCGGCGGTATTCCCGACCTGATCGCTGTCTACCAGGACGCTACCGGCACCGCGAAGGATACCGCGCTCTCTTACGCCTCCGCCATCGGCGGCGGCCGCACCGGCATCATCGAGACCTCTTTCAAGGATGAGACCGAGACAGATCTCTTTGGCGAGCAGGCTGTTCTCTGCGGCGGTGCGGTTGAGCTGGTCAAAGCGGGTTTCGAGACCCTGACCGAAGCCGGTTACGCCCCTGAGATGGCCTACTTCGAGTGTCTGCACGAGCTGAAGCTGATCGTCGACCTGATGTACGAAGGCGGCATCGCCAACATGAACTACTCCATCTCCAACAATGCGGAGTATGGCGAGTACGTCACCGGCCCCAAGGTCATCAACGAGGAGAGCAAGCAGGCGATGCGCGATGCGTTGAAAAATATCCAGACCGGCGAGTACGCCAAACAGTTCGTTATGGAAGGGCAGCTCAACTACCCCTCCATGACCGCCTATCGTCGACTGAATGCCGCCCATCCCATCGAGCAGACCGGCGAGCAGCTGCGTGCCATGATGCCCTGGATCAAAAAGATCGTGGACAAATCCAAGAACTGATCCGGCAACGGCGAAAGAAAAAGCCGCCTGTGGAGACGCAGGCGGCTTTTTTTGTGTCTGCGTGCCCGGATCGGTTCCGCCTTGTAGGAGCCGCGCCTCGCGGCGATAATTCGGTGCTCTGTAGCTTCGCGGCGAGGCGCCACTCCTACGTTATGTTCAGGGTTTTTCTGCAGGGTAGTAGGCCCGGTCAAGCGTAGCTGATCGGGTCGGGCATTTTGGGACGGGAGAGTATTTGGGATTGCCGGAGATGCCGGGTTTATAGTTAGCTAAAAAGTTTTGCCTTTAGATTTATCAGGCGGCTGTACAACGGTTCCTTTGTCATAGCTTGCTTGGTAGATGGATTGGTTGTTTTGACTACTTGATTTTTAACTTGATTGTATAGAGCAATATCTTTGTTAACAAAAAGGGATAACTCATCCCTTATGTTGTCTGGATAAATATCTTTCCATGATTTCCCCGACTGATTGCGCCAGATTAAGGGTCTCCTTTTTAGATGACAGATCTTCTGGATGTTTGCAATATAGTCTGGAAGGAAATCCTGAACGCCGGTGATCACTGAATCCAGGTGTTTGAAAGCCAGCTCTAAATCATTGGAGTGAGTGCCAGATAGATAGCGGGTTTGTTCATTGTGCAGGCCAGGATGTGCTGCAACAAAGTATATAATATCCATGTGCTTAGCCGCATTTAGCACGCTATGATCATCCGTCTCCATTGGTGTTCTCGAACGCGTAAATTCGTAATTGGAAATCAGTCTTTCAATGGGGTCTCGTAACACGCAAAAGTAACGGACATCTTGGTCTAGAAGTTCATGTAAACCATAGTTGAAGTGTCCGATTATCCATTGGGTATGTGGTTTGACGTGTTGCGGAATTCCATGAATACCTTGTTTGAATTTATTTGCTCCATACCAAGTTATGACATTCTGCTTGCCTACAGAACGAGCCAGCAAATCCTTTAGAGTAGTTCCACCAGTCTTGGGTATATGAAGAAATACATTGATCATTTCAAACAGCCTACATTGTTAGGGCCAAACCCCAATGACTAAATCAGCCATAAGATAAAGCGAGTGGCGCTTAATTATGTCGATTGGATCTCTCGCGTACGCCCAGCAGTATGCGGATGTACTTATGGGGCGTAAGCCCCCTGTAGGAGAATCCCTGTCGATGATCAGAAATATGAAACCTGGGACTCCCTTCCTGTGGGTGTCGTCTTTCATTCCTGTCTATATTGGACACTAACCATTAGTTGAGGGCAAGGATGCCACTGTGAAGTGGGGTCTGGAGGAACTGAAGCGAAGCAGAAGCCATGAGCCGTAGGCGAACGCTGTGAACGGTAACCCTAAGCGCAAAATGGTGGGTCGACGAACGGAAACGTCGTTTAAGGCCGCTTCCCTGGGTTACCGGGAAGGGTCGAATGTCAGTTAAGGAAATACCCCAGCCCGTGTGATCACCAGTTTCTCTGCCCTTTGGTCAAAAATCAGCCAACCCGATACGCCTCCCTTTGCTAGAATCCCAGCCCCATGGAACCCGCTTTCATCCATCTCCGCGTTCACTCCGAATACTCCCTGGTCGATGGCCTGGTGCGGGTAAAGCCGCTGGTCGCCAAACTGGTGGAGATGGGTATGCCCGCCGTGGCGCTCACCGACCAATGCAACATGTTTGCCCTGGTGCGTTTCTATCAGGCAGCGCTGGGTGCCGGGGTGAAACCTATAACCGGGGTGGATGTCTGGATTCGCAACCCGGAGGATGCCAATACACCCTTCCGGCTGCTCCTGCTGGTACAGAATCAGGTCGGTTATAACAATCTTACCCGCCTTGTCTCCCGCAGCTACCGGGAGGGCCAACACCTTGGCCGCCCGATGCTGGAACGGGAGTGGCTGGAGGGTAATGCGGAAGGCCTGATTGCCCTCTCCGGTGAACGTGAGGGGGATCTGGGCCGGGCGCTGCTCGCAGGGAATGAGGCGGAGGCGCAGCGCCTGCTGGCAGGATGGCTGGGGCTGTTCGGGGATCGCTACTATCTGGAGCTGACTCGAACCGGCAGGCCGGAGGAAGAGTCCTGTCTGCACGCCAGTGTGGCACTGGCGGAGAAGTATGATGTGCCGGTGGTGGCGACCAACGATGTCCGCTTTCTCTCTCCGGAGGATTTTGAGGCCCATGAAGTCCGGGTCTGCATCCACGATGGACGAACCCTGGATGACCCCCGCCGTCCCAGGCTCTACAACGAACAGCAATATCTGCGCAGTTCAGAGGAGATGCAGGCGCTGTTCTCCGATATTCCTGAAGCACTGGAAAACACGGTTGAGATCGCCCGCCGCTGCAACATCGAGCTGACCCTGGGCAAGAACTACCTGCCCGATTTCCCCATCCCGGAAGGGATGACCATCGATGAGTATTTTGCCGCGGAGTCCCAAAAGGGGCTGGAGTGGCGGCTTGAACAGATCTTCGATACGACGGCTGCGGAGTTCAGCAATCAGCGCAAGGTCTACGATGAGCGGCTGCAGATCGAGCTGGACGTCATCAACAGTATGGGATTTCCGGGCTACTTTCTGATCGTGGCCGACTTTATCCAGTGGGCCAAGGACAATGACATCCCGGTGGGACCGGGGCGCGGCTCCGGCGCAGGTTCCCTGGCCGCCTATGCGCTGAAAATCACTGATCTCGACCCTATCGAGCACGAACTGCTGTTTGAACGATTCCTCAATCCTGAGCGTGTCTCCATGCCCGACTTCGATGTCGACTTCTGCATGGACAAGCGTGACCGGGTGATCGACTACGTGGCGCGCACCTACGGCCGTGATTCAGTCTCCCAGATCATCACCTATGGCTCCATGGCGGCGAAGGCGGTGGTGCGGGATGTGGGGCGGGTGCTGGGACATCCCTACGGTTTCACCGATCGGGTGGCGAAGATGGTGCCCTTCGAGATCGGCATGACGCTGAAAAAGGCGCTGGAGGAGAGCGAGGATCTCAAGCGGGCTTACGAGACCGACGAGGAGGTCACCGAACTCATCAAGATGGCGCGAAAGCTGGAGGGGTGTGCGCGCAACGCCGGCAAGCATGCGGGTGGTGTGGTGATTGCCCCCGGCCTGCTCACCGATTTCACGCCATTATACTGCGAAGCCAGCGGTGAAGGTCTGGTCACTCAGTTCGATAAGGATGACGTGGAGAAGGTCGGGCTGGTGAAGTTCGACTTTCTCGGCCTGCGCACCCTTACCATCGTCGACTGGGCGTTGAAAACGGTGAACGCCGGTCGTGCTGAAACCGGAGAGGAACCCATCGATATCACCGCCATCGACATGGCGGACGAGGCGGCTTTCAAGCTGCTGTTGAGCGCAGAGACCACGGCCATATTTCAGCTTGAATCCCGGGGTATGAAGGAGCTGGTTAAAAAGCTCAAGCCCGACTGCTTCGATGACATTACCGCCCTGGTCGCCCTGTTCCGCCCAGGTCCGCTGCAATCGGGCATGGTGGATAACTTCATCGCCCGCAAGCATGGCAAGGAGAAGATCTCCTACCCCGATGTCAACTACCAGCATGAGTCGCTGAAACCGATCCTCGATGCTACCTACGGCGTCATCCTCTACCAGGAGCAGGTCATGCAGATTGCTCAGGTGTTGGCGGGTTACTCCCTCGGCGGCGCTGACATGCTGCGTCGGGCGATGGGTAAGAAGAAGCCTGAGGAGATGGCCAAGCAGCGGGCGGTGTTCAAGGAGGGGGCTGAGAAGAACGGCGTCGATCCCGATCTGGCGATGAAGATCTTCGACTTGGTGGAGAAGTTCGCGGGTTATGGCTTCAACAAGTCCCACTCCGCCGCTTACGCGCTGGTCTCGTATCAGACCATGTGGCTCAAGGCGCACTACCCGGCGGCTTTCATGGCGGCGGTCTGCTCCTCCGACATGGACAATACCGACAAGGTGGTACCTCTGATCGAGGAGTGCCGGCGCATGAAGCTCAAGGTGGGGCCGCCGCAGGTCAACATCTCCGAATACAAGTTCACTATCGATGGTGAAAACAAGGTGGTCTATGGCCTGGGCGCGATCAAGGGCGTGGGTGAATCGGCCATCGAATGTATCATCCAGGAGCGCAAGGATAACGGCGCTTTTAAGGATATCTTCGAATACTGCCGTCGTATCGATTTGAAACGGGTCAACCGGCGGGTGCTGGAGTCCCTGGTTCGGGCGGGTGCGCTGGACGGGCTGGGTGCCAACCGGGCGACGCTGATGATGCAGCTTCCCCTGGCGCTGAAGATGGCGGAGCAGCACCATGCGGACTTGGCGCGGGGGCAGAATGACCTCTTCGGCATGGGCGATCCCCAGCCCGCCACGGCAAACGAGCCACAGGTGGTGCCCGACGATGTGGAGGAGTGGGAGGATGAACAGCGTCTCCAGGGCGAGAAGGAGACCCTGGGACTCTATCTCACCGGCCATCCCATCGACCGTTATGAGGTCGAGCTGCGGCAGATTGCCGGGACCAGCATTGCCGATCTCTCGCTGGATAGCGGGTCGGGAAATGGTGGTGGTGGGCGTCGTCGTGGTGTTCCCGTCGTCGTGGCGGGACTGGTGGTGCAGACCAGCCATCGGCAGACCCAGCGGGGTTATATGGGAACCCTGTTGCTGGATGACCGCAGTGGCCGCATCGAAGCCACGCTGTTCAATGAAACCTACGAGTCCTATCGTGACCTGCTGGCCACAGACCGTATTCTGGTGGTTTCCGGCAGCCTGAACTATGACGAATACCGGGGAGGGCTGAGCATTCGGGTGGATAATGTGCTGGCGTTTGAACAGGCGCGGGCGCTCTATGCGGGCCATCTGGGTCTGAATGTCCAGCTCAACGGCAGTGATGCAGGCAGTTTCTGCCATGAACTGCAGCAGTTGCTGTCACCCTTCACCGGCGGGACTACCGGGATCAAATTGCACTACCGCTCGGCCAGGGCCGAAGGCGATATCGTCCTGGGACAGGAGTGGCGGGTCAATCCGGTCGATGAGCTGCTGCGGCGTCTGGAACGGTTTCTGGGGAAGGGAAGTGTCAGCGTGGTCTACAACAAGCGCTCGCGTTGAATGACAGGTTTCTCTATTCATTCAAGGCTTCCCTGGGGTTCTGGACCTCTAGTTGAGACTGTCCTAAAAAAAACATTTACGGTATAGTCCGCGCATGGATCTGAACTTTCTCGAATTTGAGCAGCCGATCGCCGAACTTGAGGCGAAAATCGAAGAGCTTCGCCTGGTGGGCGACGACAATGAGATCAACATTCAGGACGAGATTACCCGTCTTGAAAGCAAGAGCCGTATGCTCACGGAATCGATCTTTTCCGGCCTTAAACCCTGGCAGATATCCCAGCTCGCCCGGCATCCCCAGCGTCCCTATCTGCTGGATTATGTCGGCCGGATATTCGACGAGTTCCATGAACTCCACGGCGACCGCACCTTTGCCGATGACCATGCCATTGTTGGCGGTCTGGCGCGTATCGATGGTCAGCCGGTGATGGTGATCGGTCAGCAGAAAGGCCGTGATACCAAGGATAAGCTGCATAGAAATTTCGGCATGCCCCGTCCCGAAGGCTATCGCAAGGCACTGCGGCTGATGGAGATGGCGGAGCGGTTCCAACTGCCGATCCTCACCTTTATCGACACACCCGGCGCCTATCCCGGCGTGGGTGCCGAAGAGCGCGGACAGAGCGAGGCGATTGCCAGAAACCTGAAGGTGATGTCCGGTCTGCGTACCCCGATCATCTGTACCGTGATCGGTGAAGGTGGATCCGGCGGCGCATTGGCCATCGGTGTTGGAGATCGGGTGATGATGCTGGAATACAGCACCTATTCCGTGATCTCGCCGGAGGGGTGTGCTTCCATTCTGTGGAAGAGTGCAGAAAAGGCCCCCCTTGCCGCAGAGGCAATGGGTATCACCTCCGATCGGCTGAAAGAGCTGGATTTGATCGATGAGATCATTCCCGAACCTCTGGGCAGCGCCCACAGGGACTTGGAGACGATGTCAAAGAATCTCAAGCACTCCCTGCTGGAGGGGTTGGAGAATCTGCGCAGCATGGCCACCGACAAACTGCTGGACACCCGCTATCAGCGGTTGATGCAGTACGGTCAGTTCAGCGGAGAGTAGCTCCTCTTTTCCGCCATCCTGTATGGAATTTTCTCCGGCCCGCCTGCTCGAAGGGATGCCGCAACTGCTCCGTTCCGGTGACTGGCATGTCGCCTTTAGCGGTGGCCTCGATTCGACAGTTTTACTGCACGCGCTTGTTTGTATTCGCGACCGGATTCCCGGTGAACTCAAAGCCATCCATATTCACCACGGACTCCAGTCTGAAGCGGATGCCTGGGGTGAGCACTGCCGTGATTTCGCGGCAGCCCTCGAAGTTTCCTATCAGCAGATCAATCTGGCGCTGACTCCGTCCGCAGGCGAGAGTATCGAGGCGCTGGCGCGTGAGGGGCGCTACCGGGTTTTGGCTGATCTGCTGCAGCCCGATGACTGGCTGCTTACTGCCCAACATCAGGATGACCAGGCAGAGACCCTGCTGCTGCAGCTGCTGCGCGGCAGCGGGCCCGCTGGTCTGGCGGCGATGGCGAAAACGTCCCGGCTCGGAAAGGGGTGGCTGCAACGTCCCCTGCTCGGTTTTACCCGGCAAGCACTCGAAGCCTATGCGCAGCGCGAAGGTTTGACCTGGGTGGAGGATCCCAGCAACCGCGACCTCGAATTTTCCCGGAACTATCTGCGTCATGAGATCATACCGCGTATCCAGGTGCACTGGCCCGCTGCCAGTGCGACGCTTTCACGAAGTGCGGGGCTCTGTGCCGATGCCCAGGTGCTGATCGATGAGTTGGCGGCGGAAGATCTGCAGCGGTGCCGTGGTTCAGAGTCCGGAAGGTTGTCGGTGAAAGCACTCAGTCGACTCTCTGAGCCGAGAATCCGCAGTCTGCTGCGGCATTGGGTTCTGGCGCAGGAAGGTGCCGCAGCGCCCGGTTATCGGCACCTGCAGCGCATGTTGGATGAGTGCGTACTGGGACGTGCGGACGCCAACCCGCTGGTGGGCTGGGGTGGGATGGAGGCGCGCCGTTATCGGGATGACCTTTTTCTTGCTCCCCGGCTGCTCCCCCATGATGCTGGATTATGCCTGAGTTGGAATGGTGAAGCGGCGTTGACACTGCCGTCCGGCCTGGGAAGGCTGGAGGTCTCTCTCTCGGAACATGGGGTCGATGCGGAAGCGTGGCAAAACGGTCGTATCGAGGTGAGATTCCGCCGGGGCGGTGAGCGTTGTCGCCCGGCGGGTGACAATCATCACCGTTCCCTGAAGCAGTTGTTTCAGACCTGGGGTGTACCGCCCTGGTTGCGGGATCGCATTCCTTTGATCTTCCTGGATGGGGAGTTGGCGGTTATCCCTGGGTTTGTGGTTTGCCAGCCCTTTGTGGCGGCAGAGGAGATCGCTGCGGTGCAGCCGTATTGGCGCGGTTCTCTATCCAGAAACCTGGCACTAAATGCGCAGAAAAGCAGGCCCGATCAAGCGTAGCGGATCGGGCATTCCGGGATTGACGTGATCTTTGAGATAGCCGGTTCCGCTATGCTTGAACCGGCCTTCGCTTGGAAGAGCACTAGTGTTCTTCCAACGCAATAGTTCTGGCTTGTTCCAATTCTTTAACCATCTCCTCCAGAGGTGGAATATCATCATTGCGTTCGATCATGGTGGCGATCTTACCGGCATGTTTCAGTGTGTCGCGGTAGAGTTGCCAGATTAGATCTGACTTTACCGCTTCTGCGGGATCGACTCGGCGTTCCACATTGCTGGCCGGCGGGGCGAGATGAATCTGCCGGATGCGCTGGGCAGGCAGGTTGCGCACAAATGTCATTGGTTCCAGCCCCAGTTTGTTGCAGTTCGACAGGACATTGTTCAGATCCAGAAGGATCAGGGAGTCGGAGGCTTCGGCAACTGCCGTCATGAAATCCCACTCCGGCATCTGATCACCACTCTCTTGATGATAGGCCGAGATATTCTCCAGCATGAGACGTCTGCCCAGTCTCTCCTGAACCTCGCGAATACGGGGGGTCAGGTGATCGACCATCTCAAGTGTTCTGGGCAGGGGACGCAGATCATAGCTGTGGGACTGGCCCGGCAGGGTCCAGCAGAGGTGGTCGGAAATCGCGCTGGGTTCCACGCGCTGCATTAGGGTTTTGAGCTGTTTGATATAAGCCTCATCCAGCGGATCCTGTCCCCCAATTGAGAGTCCCGCGCCGTGCATGAGCAGGGGATATTCAGCGCGGATCTGCAGTAGCTGATCCATCGCTTCTTCATCGGCATCCAGATAGCTGTCGGAGAGAATCTCGAACCAGTCCACGGCTGGACGCTGTGCTATGACCGGCCTGACCAGCTCGCGCCGCAAGCCTAGGCCAAAGCCGGGATCGGTTCTGTTATTGGCAGGATCGTCGATAGTCATGATTGGAGCATCTGTTGAGATCAGCACTATTATTATACCGGTTTGTGCTTGATTGGTACCGCCTTGAAATCGAGATATGGCCCCCCATTTATAGACGGGATTTGATAAACTTTTTCGGGGATTGAGTTCATGTCGGAAGCAATGCATATCGTCTGCCCCCATTGTGGCGGCGTCAATCGGGTTCCAGCGGCGCGGCTGAAAGAGGGTGCCAACTGCGGCAAGTGCCATAACCCTCTGTTTACGCAGCAGCCGATCGCATTGGATGGGGCGCAATTCCAACGCCACAGTCAGAAGAGCGATCTCCCGCTGCTGGTCGATTTCTGGGCCTCCTGGTGCGGTCCCTGCAAAATGATGGCACCGGCTTTCGAGCAGGCCGCGGCGCAACTCGAACCGCAGGTGAGGTTGGCAAAGGTGAATACGGAAGAGCAGCAGCAGTTGGCAGCGCAGTTCGGTATTCGCAGTATTCCCACATTGATGCTACTGCATCGGGGCAGGGAGATTGCCCGGCAGCCCGGAGCCATGGATGCCGGAGGCATCGTTAACTGGACCAGGCAACATCTTTCGGATCTTTAGGCGGTTTATTCAGCGGTGGCTTATCCACGTAGACAGAATTGCTCTCTTTCAAGTAGAATCGCCTTGGTTTGACGTGGCACTTTTCAGCCACTCATCCCAAACGATTCAATTGGAACGGGGTAAGCCGCAGGGCTTATCCCGTTTCGTGCGCTCGCAGTGGAGAATTTTTTGAACAAACCAGCAGTTCTTGTCCTGGAAGACGGCACCACTTTTCGGGGCGAAGCCATTGGTGCAGATGGGCAGTCTGTCGGTGAGGTGGTCTTCAATACGGCCATGACCGGCTATCAGGAAATTCTTACCGATCCTTCCTATAGCCGCCAGATCGTGACCCTGACCTATCCCCATATCGGAAATACAGGCGCCAATGAGGATGACGAGGAGTCGGGACATATCCATGCCGCCGGCCTGGTGATTCGCGACCTTCCCCTTTTGAGCAGCAACTGGCGGAGCCAGGAGGCACTGGATGCCTACCTGCGTCGCAACAATATCGTCGCTATTGCAGGAATCGACACTCGCAAGCTGACCCGGATCCTGCGGGAGAAGGGGGCGCAAAGCGGTTGCATCCTGGCGGCTGACGATATCGACGAACAGGTCGCACTGGAGGCCGCGAAGGCTTTTCCCGGCCTTAAAGGCATGGATTTGGCGAAAGAGGTTACTACCGATACCCCGTACGAATGGGCTCAAGGCTCTTGGTCCCTTGAGGGTGGAATGCCTGAGGCCGAACATCCCATCGAAGATAAGTTGCCACTGCACGTAGTGGCCTACGATTACGGGGTCAAACGCAATATCCTGCGCATGCTGGTGGATCGGGGCTGCCGCCTGACGGTGGTGCCGGCTCAAATGTCCGCGAAGGATGTGCTTGCCATGAATCCGGATGGGGTCTTCCTCTCCAATGGACCCGGCGATCCGGAGCCCTGCGACTACGCTATCGAAGCAATCCAGGAGATTGTCGATACAGGTACGCCGGTGTTCGGCATCTGTCTGGGGCATCAGCTGTTGTCCCTTGCCGGCGGCGCCAGGACGGTAAAGATGAAATTCGGTCACCATGGCGCGAATCATCCGGTGCAGGATCTGGGCGAAAAGACGGTCATGATCAGCAGTCAGAACCACGGCTTTGCAGTGGATGAGGTGAGCCTGCCTGAAACACTGACGGCAACTCATCGTTCGCTCTTCGATGGTTCACTGCAGGGTATCCACCGTACGGACAAACCGGCCTTCGGTTTTCAGGGACACCCTGAAGCCAGCCCCGGTCCCCACGACGTGGCGCCGGTGTTCGATCATTTCATCGAGTTGATGAAGACGGAAAATTGAATTAGCCGCAGGAATCGCGGTTGATTATCCAACGGTTCGAGTAAATGCCAAAACGTACAGACATACAAAGTATCCTGATCATCGGCGCCGGTCCCATTGTGATCGGTCAGGCCTGTGAGTTCGACTACTCTGGCGCTCAGGCCTGCAAAGCGTTGCGGGAAGAGGGTTTCCGGGTTGTCCTGGTGAACTCCAATCCGGCGACCATCATGACCGATCCCGATACGGCGGATGCGGTCTATATCGAACCCATCACCTGGGAGACGGTGGCGCGCATTATTGAAAAGGAGCGCCCCGACGTTCTGTTGCCCACCATGGGCGGTCAGACTGCGCTCAACTGTGCCCTCGATCTGGTGCGCGAAGGGGTGCTTGAAAAGTTTGGCGTGGAGATGATCGGCGCCTCCAGGGAAGCGATCGACAAGGCTGAAGATCGAGATCTGTTCCGCAAGGCGATGCGCAAGATCGGTCTTGATATGCCTCGCTCGGCTATTGCGCACAGCATGGAAGAGGCGAATCAGGTACAGGTCGGTATCGGTTTTCCGACGATCATTCGTCCATCTTTTACCATGGGCGGCAGTGGCGGTGGTATTGCCTACAATGCGGAAGAGTTTGTCGAAATCTGCGAGCGGGGGCTCGATCTCTCCCCCACCAGTGAACTCCTGATCGAAGAGTCGATTCTCGGTTGGAAAGAGTATGAGATGGAGGTGGTGCGGGACCGCAAGGACAACTGCATCATCATCTGTTCCATCGAAAACCTGGATCCGATGGGGGTGCACACCGGTGACTCCATTACCGTTGCACCGGCCCAGACCCTCACCGACAAAGAGTATCAGATCATGCGTAACGCCTCGCTGGCGGTATTGCGTGAGATCGGGGTGGAGACCGGCGGTTCCAACGTGCAGTTCGCCATCAACCCGGAAAACGGGCGCATGATCATCATCGAGATGAATCCCCGCGTCTCCCGCTCCTCGGCGCTGGCCTCCAAGGCCACCGGTTTTCCCATCGCCAAGGTGGCGGCCAAGCTGGCAGTGGGTTACACCCTCGATGAGTTGCAGAATGAGATTACCGGCGGCGCAACGCCCGCCTCTTTCGAGCCGGCCATAGACTATGTGGTCACCAAGGTGCCGCGCTTCGCCTTCGAAAAGTTTCCGTTGGCAGATGATCGGCTCACCACCCAGATGAAGTCGGTGGGCGAGGTGATGGCCATCGGCCGCACCTTCCAGGAGTCGCTGCAGAAGGCCTTGCGGGGACTGGAGACCGGTAAGTTTGGTCTCTGTGAGATCGTCGATCTGGAAGAGAAGGATGTCAAATACACCCTGATACGCGAGATGAGTCTGCCGGGTCCGGAACGTCTCTGGTATGTGGCTGACGCCTTCCGGTGGGGCATGAACCTGGAAGAGGTTCATGAGCACAGCCGCATCGACCCCTGGTTCCTGGTGCAGATCGAAGAGTTGGTAACCCTCGAAGATCAAGTCAAGGCGCAGGGTCTGGAGGCACTGGATGAGCATCGGTTGCGCTACCTGAAACGCAAGGGTTTTGCCGACAAGCGACTCGCGACTCTGACTGGCGCTACCGAAGCCGAGGTTCGTAAACTGCGACGGGCAGCGGGGGTCCGGCCGGTATTCAAGCGGGTCGATACCTGTGCAGCGGAGTTTGCCACCAGTACCGCTTACATGTACTCCACCTATGAGGATGAGTGCGAGGCAGCGCCCAGCGACCGCGACAAGATCATGGTATTGGGCGGCGGCCCCAACCGGATCGGTCAGGGCATCGAATTCGACTACTGTTGCGTGCATGCCGCCTTCGCTTTGCGCGAGGATGGTTACGAGACCATCATGGTCAACTGTAACCCGGAGACAGTCTCCACCGACTACGACACCTCGGACCGGCTCTATTTCGAGCCGTTGACCATGGAAGATGTGCTGGAGATTATCGATAAGGAACAGCCCAAGGGTGTGATCGTCCAGTACGGAGGTCAAACACCATTGAATCTGGCGGAAGATTTGGAAGCTGCCGGTGCACCGATCATTGGCACCAGTCCCGATGCCATCGATCTGGCGGAGGATCGCGAACGTTTCCAGATGGCCGTGGAGCGACTGGGTCTGAAACAGCCGCCGAACCGTACCGCAACCGAGGCTGAACAGGCGGTTATGCTGGCGGAAGAGATAGGTTATCCGCTGGTTGTCCGGCCCTCTTATGTGTTGGGCGGACGTGCGATGGAGATCGTCACCAACGAGAATGACCTGCGTCGTTACATGCGCGAGGCGGTGAGTGTCTCCAACGACTCGCCGGTGTTGCTGGACCATTTTCTCAGTGATGCCATCGAAGTGGATATCGACGCCATCTGCGACGGTAAGGATGTGGTGATCGGCGGTATCATGGAGCATATCGAGCAGGCAGGCGTGCACTCGGGTGATTCAGCCTGTTCCCTGCCACCCTATACCCTGTCGGCTTCAGTGCAGGACAGAATGCGCGAACAGATCCGCAAGATGGCCCTGGAGCTTGGGGTCGTGGGTCTGATGAATACCCAGTTTGCCATCAAGGACGACGAAATCTACCTGCTGGAGGTCAACCCCCGAGCTTCCCGCACTGTGCCGTTTGTCTCCAAAGCCACCGGCGTTCAATTGGCCAAGGTGGCTGCACGCTGCATGGCGGGTGTGAGTCTGGCGGAACAGGGTTTCACCGAAGAGGTGGTGCCTGAGATCTACTACGTCAAAGAGGCGGTATTTCCATTCGTCAAGTTTCCCGGCGTCGATACCGTGCTGGGACCGGAGATGAAATCCACCGGCGAGGTGATGGGGGTCGGCAAGACCTTTGGTGAGGCCTTCAATAAGGCGATTCTTGGTGCCGGGTCGCGTCTGCCTGAGGGCGGCAAGGCGTTTATCAGCGTGCGTGATGTGGACCAAAAACGTGCCGTACGCGTGGCTGAGGATTTGATCGCTCTTGGATTTGAGATCTGTGCCACCAGGGGTACTGCAAAAGTGATCAGGAGTGCGGGAATCGATTGCATTCAGGTCAACAAGGTCAAGGAGGGACGGCCGCATATCGTGGATATGATCAAGAATAACGAGATCTCTTTCGTTGTCGTCAACACGGCAGAGGGCGCCAAAGCCATTGCGGACTCTGCGGAGATTCGACGTGCTGCGCTACAGTATAAGGTCAACTACACAACCACCATCTCCGGCGCCGAGGCAACCTGTCTGGCGCTGAAACAGTTGGACGCAGTCGGCGTAAATCGCCTGCAGGATCTGCACGGCTGATTGCAATGAGGCGAGGAGACAGAATATGAGCAAGGTACCTCTGACCGCCAGAGGCGCAAAGCGTCTGCAGGAAGAACTTGTTGAGCTTAAGCGGGTGGCCCGCCCCAAGGTGATCAAGGCGATTGCCGAGGCGCGCGAACATGGCGATTTGAAAGAAAATGCTGAGTATCACGCCGCGCGTGAACAGCAGGGTTTTATTGAGGGCCGTATCAAGGATCTGGAGGGTAAGCTTTCCCATGCCCAGATCATAGATGTCACCACCCTCAACGCCGGAGGCAAGGTGGTGTTCGGCGCCACCGTCGATGTGTTGGAACTCGACAATGATGCTGAGTTGACCTACCAGATCGTCGGCGAAGATGAGGCTGATATCAAAAACGGTCTGATATCGGTCGGTTCGCCCATGGCACGGGCGTTGATCGGCAAATCCGAGGGCGATGACGTCTTTCTCGAGACGCCGGGTGGAGCGCGGGAATTTGAGATACTGGACGTCCGTTACATCTAACAGGCCCTAGTAGGCCGGTTCAAGCGCAGCGGAACCGGCAAGTTCGCTTGTAGTGCTGCGTCGTCTGCCTGATCCGCTACGCTTGATCAGGCCTACGAACCCCAACACGGTGTTTCCGGGCGTGAGTTAAATCACGATTCGGTTTTTCTTTTCTTGATTAGTACGAATGTTCAGCAGTGACTCACGGAATGAGTCACTGGTTGTTGCAAGATGATGCCACGATCCACAATAGGA
>JAMJIN010000424.1:0-1560 GCA_036784775.1 Chromatiales bacterium
GACTTCTGCATGTAAGTGAGTGTTGTTAATATGGTGTCAGGGTGAGAGGGTGGTGCGTCAATCAAAGGACCAAACATATAAGTTTGAGTACTCCCTGGCTCCTGGATTGCTGATTGTTGAAGCCATTCCATTCCATAGCATCTTGCTCCTGACACAGGCTGTTGAGCCACTGTGTGTCCTTCTCTTGCGCAGCCACCAAACTGGCTTGTTGAGCACACACGTCAGCATATTTGATACCGGTGGTCTTGCTAGTAGGCACTGCAGGGGGCATCACCTTCTTAGGGCCAGTATAGTGCATAAGTGGAATGGCCCTGTTATTGCCCACAGACTTGGATTGTTTGGTTGTGAGGCGAGGGATTATGAGAGTACTAATCCCAGGCTGAGTGTTGCAGTTCTCGATGATCCCGGCTGGGTGCACCTGAAATTCTGTTGCCATGGCGTGGGTCTCACGGCGACCATTTGGAGTTGACACCAACAAGTCAAAATTGTCATACCAACCAAATATGACTCCGACTGTCCGACTAAGTCCCATCATTCGATGAAGGGTGGCAGCATCATCACTGACATACTTCGCCGCCGACTTGCGGAACCGTAGTACCTCATCATATGATACAGTGTATCCATGTTCATGTAAAATGTGAATGAGATCACTGCTGCCAAACTTATGATGTAGTTTGACACCCAACCCAAGTGTTGTTTGGTTACGTGTGTTAGTAATACAATATTGTATGGATTGCGATAAACTCAGTGATGCTTTTGTGACTTCACCATTTGCTATGAGCTTTGATATTAATCTAAGCAGTGTAGCACTGGTTTGTTGCTTTGTTTTGGCGTGGGTGAAATCACCAAGATCATATTTTTTGTTGTTGAATGGAATACCACGAGCCTCAGTCGTGATCTTTCTCACCAAGGCATCCTCGTTTTCCTCATCTACGGTGTCCACTTCAGAAATCTTCACGATATTACTTACATACTCACGGAATCCAACAATGGATGCACAACCCTCAATGCTAAGTACTACCACATCATCACCCAAATGCGTAACCAGTTTGGTAAACATTTGCTTTCGTGTCAACTGACCACCATAACCGACATACTTATCATGTAGTTCAATGGATGTCCAAGTACATATCTTTCGATTAGTATACATCTGGTCAACAAGCAATTGCAAAGCTTCATCATCAATCTTTGAGGTTTGGTCTGTATGAGCAGGGATTTTTCTGAATCCATCATAACATCGAATATGATACTGCGCCTCAGCTGCAGATAAATCATGTACACCATGACAACGTAGGGCAACTTCCCTACTCCACGCATCATTACGATCTTCACAATATTGCAATACAATACTCTTGAAAGGTGGAGCATCTTTGACACCCATTTTTTCGCACTGTACTACCCTGTCCCACCTATCAGGATGTTTAGGATTTACAGGTTCACAAGCTTCACCACAAAACAAGCATTGTTTTTTGAAATCGAAGTCTATCACTTGTGACCTTCTCATTCTGGCAACTGGTGCGTCATCGCTCTCTATCAAACCTTCCTTCCTCTTTTTAGCCA
>JAMJIN010000425.1:0-1558 GCA_036784775.1 Chromatiales bacterium
ATCTGGGCGATAAGCGTATAAAACCAAGACCGGTTCGCCCGCGGCCGCTTCCATGACCTCCTCCAACGCGTCCAGCTTTGCATCGTGAACCGGATGCCATTCTCGGGTTTCTGTGTCGGTATAGGCCGCGCCGTTACTGAACTGCAGGCACTTGTTCGATTTGGCTGACTCACTGGCGACCTCCAGCTTGATGCCGTTGTCTAGTTCAGCAAAGAGTTCCCGCTCCAACCGTTCGTACTGCGCCCGGTGACGTTGTGTCAGGTCAACGTAAATGTCATGAACGATCAAATCTGGCAGTTTTAGATACTCATCCTGACTCATCTCTAATGTGATGTCGGATACCCGCTGATGGATGATGCGTTCGCCAGCAGCGGTGCACACATATTTATAGCCGCCGTAGTCGTCTGACTCGAACCAGTTATCCAGAAAGAAACGGTATGAAGCGCTGAGGCGCTGCCCGTTATCAATCACCAGATATTGACTAAACAAGTCCACCAGTCCGTTGCTTGCAGGGGTTCCCGTCAACCCGGCGCGCCTGGGGAAGTACGGCAGTAGTGGGGCCAGCGCCGCCATGCGTTTGGTCTCGTGGTTTTTTAGCTTGGAGATCTCGTCAGGGACTAACATGTCGAAGGGGAGTAGGTAACCCCGCTCGATGTAGTAGTGCTGTAGTGTCTCCGTCAACCAGGTCAGCCCCTCGTAGTTGATCAGATAGACATCCGCCGGTTTGAACAGCGCTCTGAGTCGCTGCTGGGGGTTGCCGTGTATCAGGCTGAAGCGCAGGTGTTTTGTGGGCTCCCATTTGCGGGACTCCTGCTCCCATACTGACTGCACGACCCGCAAAGGTCCGATGACAAGCGCGCCCCGGATGGCGTTGTGTTTGAGTAGGTGCGCGACGGCCGTCAAGGTGATGATCGTTTTCCCGGCCCCCATGAAGAGCCATAACATGCTGCGAGGGTGCTCGATCATGTGATTGATGGCGCGAAATTGGTAGGGGTGCAGCTGGTTCAACGTCAGCATGATCACCGACCCCAACAGAGCATGGCCGCATCGCGGACGTGCTGATTCGAGCGATCGCGCCACCCGGTGTGATTTTTGAAGACTTCGGCGCCGAGCTTCTTGCGGGGTTGTACCCGAGTGACGGGGTAACCTGCGCGCTCCAACCCGTCTGCCAGGAGCTCCGCTTCACGAACAACCCCACCCACATCAGCCCCTTGGCGCTGGAGTGCGCGTTGGCTTGATGCGGCTTTGTGCCACACGTGTCTTGAGTTCGGAACCTCGATCACGACGCGGGTCAGTTGTTCGGGTTTGAATCGAGTGACTACCTGGTTATATGCATCCCAGAACGTCACGGTCTGCAGTTCAGACAACTGGTTATCAGCAATCGAGTAGACTGCGAACCCGGTGCTCTTACCTGGGTCGATGCCTATTGAATATTGGTCTGCGAGTCGTTCGAACATTAGCGCCCCACCTTGCTGAGTTCTGCCCGGGTGTAGAATCGGTCAAACGACGCATCATCGACGACGACTTCAAGCTGATAACCGATGCATCCATCGAGGGG
>JAMJIN010000069.1:0-17975 GCA_036784775.1 Chromatiales bacterium
GGATGTGACGTTCTGACGGAGGATGTATCGACGCAGCGAGGCGGCCTTCGCCATCTATGCGCGGTTTTACTCAGCCGCTAACATCCGGGTGAGGCGCGGTTGACAGGGCCTGCCTCGGTGCCCGTGGGGGCAGCCTTCCAGGTCGGCTGGGAGGGGCCGGACAGTCACAATGACTATGTGGCGATTGCGAAAAAAGAACCCAGGGATTCCGCCTTTATCGACTATGCCTACACCAGCAGAGGCAATCCTCTGGAACTGGTCGCTCCCGGTAAGACGGGGGAGTATGAACTGCGCTATCTGCATGCCCACAGCAGCCGGATTATCGGCCGCAGGGCGATCCAGGTGACGCCGGTCCAGGCAGAGGTCAATGTGCAGCTGAGTGCCAATGTGGCCACAGAGATAGAAGTGGCCTGGTCAGGCCCAGCCTATAAGAGCGACTACATCACCATCGCCAAGGTCGGCGATGTGGCGGGGCGTTACGACAACTATGCCTATACCAGCAAAGGGACGCCTGCAAAACTTTGGGTGCCAGCCGAACCGGGGCAGTATGAAGCGCGCTATATCCTGAGTCGCGGCACCCAGGTGCTGGCCCGTGCACCCCTCACAGCAAAAAGCGTCACCGCCCAGGTTCAACCCCCCGCAAGCGCAAATGTGGCCGCGGGGTTTGAGGTGACTTGGCAGGGACCGGATAATGAGGGTGACTACATCACTATTGCACCTCCCAAAGACGTTGCGGGCCGCTACGATAACTATGCCTACACCCGCAAGGGCAGCCCTGCCACACTGATCGCGCCGTCGGAACCAGGCGATTACGAGGTGCGCTACATTCAGTCCAGGGGCACGAAGATGCTTGCCAAGGCGTCTATCACCATTCAGGCGGTGTCTGCCCAGGTGCAGCCGCCGGCATCAGCCGATGTCGGTGCTGGATTTGAGGTCGTCTGGTCGGGTCCGGACAATCAGGGGGACTACATCACCGTGGCCCCGCCTGGCGATGTCCCCGGTCGTTACGATAACTATGCCTACACCCGCAAAGGGACACCGGCAAAACTATTGGCGCCATCAGAACCGGGTCGGTACGAGGTGCGCTATATCCAGGCCAAGGGGACGAAGCTACTGGTCAAGGCGCCGATCTTGGTGAATGCCGTTTCTGCTGAGGCGGTTCCACCGGTGTCCGCTAAGGCAGGAGAATATTTCCAGGTCGCCTGGCAGGGGCCAGCCTACCAGTCAGATTACATCACCGTGGCTCTGTCCGGCGATTCCCCCGGCCGTTATGACAACTACGCGTACACTCACAGGGGCAGTCCGGCCAGACTCAAGGCGCCCACTAAACCGGGTGAGTATGAGGTGCGCTACATTATGGCGCGTGGCACGAAGATATTGGCCAAGCGGGCTTTGAAAGTAATCAAGTAGTCTGAAAAGCGGCAGGCGATGTTCCCGGCAGGGCGGCAGATCGATATGAAGGAGTATGAAATGATGATCAGAAAATTAGTGCTTACGATTTCAATAATTTTCACCCTGCTGCTGTCTCTAAACACGGCCCAGGCTGCGGAATGGACGGCCGATTTCGTTAAAACGGATGGCCGGATGCGTGATGTCAGCAAGGTCTACATCAAGGGTGATAAGCGCCGGGAGGAGATGACGCACCGGGGACAGACCGAGAGCATCGTCCTGTTTAATCCCGGGAGCCACCAGATCATCACGCTGATGCCGAGCGAAAGGATGTTCATGGAGATACCCATGTCGCCGGATCAGGAGATGTTTGCCAAGGGGCCTGGTTCCGATCTGGCCAGCGGCAAGCCGTTGGGTACCGAGAAGATAGGCGGCTATCTGTGCGATAAACATCACCAAGAGTCGGCCGAAGGTGCGGTCACCGTCTGGGTCTCGCGTAAACTGCAATACCCGATCAGGATCGAGATGGTGGATCTGGATGGCGGCAAATCCGTGATGACCTATGAGAACATCCAGGAGAAGAGTCTGCCGGACAGCCTCTTCAGCGTCCCCGCAGGTTACAACAAATTCTCGATCCCCGGCATGCCGGGCGGTATGCCCATGATGCCGCCTATGAGGTGACAGGTCATGCCATTCGGGCAGCAGAGGGATCAGCGGTTGAGGCTATCGGTATTTTTGCTGAACGCCCTCTTCCTGCTGGCCTGTATCGTTATGGGGGCGGAAGCCCAAGGTGGCCTGCGGGATTGGATCCCGCATAACCCCAATATCTGGCATCTGGAGGTTGTTATCGAGCGCAGTGGTTCCGGCCGTTATGACAAGGATCGCAGCAAAGACGGCTATATCAACACAAAATCCTACGAGCGCACGGTAGAACAGCAAGTCAGGATAAAGGCCTGTGGTGCGGCAGGCGGACTCCTCCATGTCAAACAGGTGAAGTGGAAGTTGAAGGACGACACCACCGAGAAGCTTCACGTCCAAGGCAGGGAGGTGACCTGTCCACTCTCTCCCGAGGAGATGAAACACAGCAACCTCAATCGCATGAAACGTGCTCAACAGAAGATACAGCGTCCCGGCAACTCAACCATACACACCAAGCGGGAAACGCTGACACTCTATCCGGGGCAGGATGCGGAAACCCTGGCCCGTAACGCCTCCGCTAGCTTGCTTCACCGTCAGGGCGATCACTACCTGTTGCAGGTCGGCAGCCAGGCATTGGTCGACAACCGGATGGATGATGTTCGTGTGGAGAAGAAGGTCTGCAGTGGCCATGTCGTCCGCAACGAGCAACACAACCGCAGTGGTGATCAACCGAGTATGAATATCACCCCGCCGACCGGGGAGGATGATTTCAATTCGGAGATGTGGTTCACACTCTCTCCTCTACCCATGACCGTCGGGTTTTATCAGAAGATGGAGCTGACCGACCAGTCGTTATCGGGTCAACGGGAACTCGACAGGAAGAGAGAGTCCCACTATCAGGAGACCACCACCGCTTCGTGGAATCTTAAGCCGAAGAATTCGTGCCAAGAGGTTGTCGACCGGATACTCAAGGATCTGGCTTTCGCGCAGGCCTACAGCGATCGAAAGATACAGGACTTCGCCTCGGACAAACAGGAGTATGAAGACTTGGTGAGCCAGCGGGCCTACAAGAACTATACAGGACGTGATTTTTCCCGCCCGGACCCGGACGGGAATAGTGGAGGGGCGGGTGAGAGTGAAGTCGAGCTTGAGGTTGGCACCGACTGCAAACTGCAGGGTGACAAGGCATTCAAGGAGAGACTGCTGAAGGAGTGCCGGCCGATGATCATCTTCAACGCCGCCTATGACCATGAAATGACCCACGTGCGCCAATGCAAAAAAGAACATGGGGCATACAGTGGTCTTAAGCCGGTGGATGTCGGCCGTATGGAGGTTGAAGCCTATATCGTGGGCATCGAAAGCATGCTGAGCTGGATGCAGGATTTCTGCCCGGAGCGGGATATGAGCAGCGTCAGAAGTCAGGTAAAATCGTTGGGAGCGGCATATGGCTACTAAAGGCACGGAGGGAATAAACAATAGTTTTTCCATCCTTAGGTTCGTAAACGCTACATCCGTGTAGCACTACTCGAACGTAGTGAGAAATCTCATACCTCGAAACCTGCTAAGCACTCTGTAGTTTGATATCTCTCCCTACGGTCGAGATGACAATGACCCAATTAATCAGAGCTTCCTTAGCAAAGTGATAAAAGCCTGCCTAAATCCAGGTTTTTTCCCAGCTTCTGGAAGATTAGTATTCTCTTATACAATCAACGCTTGAATTATTCAGGGGAAACCCTCATCTAGCATTGATCAACTGAACATTCTGAAGAGGTAGTCAAATGGACGTTTTGGATCGTATCCGTGAGCAGGTGGAAGGCAATCCGGTGGTGCTCTACATGAAAGGCACGCCCCAGTTTCCCATGTGTGGATTCTCCTCTCGTGCAGCTGCCGCCCTGCAGGATTGCGCAGTTCCCTTCTCCTTCGTGAATGTGTTGTCGGATCCCGAGATTTTTGAAAATCTGCCCCGCTATGCGGATTGGCCCACCTTTCCCCAGCTCTATATTGATGGGGAATTGATTGGCGGTTGCGATATCACCCTGGAGCTGTACGCCAGCGGCGAACTGCAGACGATGGTCAAGGAGGCGGCGGAGAAGGCTGGTGGCGCTGAATAATCAGCCCGCTGTGGGTTGTCAGGACTGACGCGGGTTTACTGCTCTGGCTCGCGGGCCAATACCGCACCGTCCCAGGGGTTGGGTGAGTTGGTCGTCTGCCAGCGGTTGACGATCCTGCAGAACAGCTCAGCGGTCTGCTCTGTGTCATAGATTGCCGAGTGGGCTGCCTCGCTGTCCCACTCCATGCCCGCGCACTTGGCGGCCCGGGCCAACACGGTCTGGCCATAAGCCAGTCCCGCCAGGGATACGGTGTCGAAGGTGCTGAAGGGATGGAACGGATTGCGTTTGATCCCGTTGCGTTCCACCGCGGCGTTGAGAAACCCCAGATCGAAAAAGGCGTTGTGTCCCACCAGAATGGCGCGCTTGCAGCCGCTCTCCTTGACTGCTTTGCGGATCGGGGAGAAAACCTTTCTCAAAGCTTCAGCTTCCGGCAGGGCCAGCCGGAAAGGATGATGTGGGTCGATGCCGTTAAAGTCGAGTGCTTTTTGGTCGATATTCAACCCGGGAAAAGGTTCAACATGGCAGGCATGGGTCTCTCCAAGGTGTAACAGTCCCTGGGCATCCATCCAGACGGTAGTGGCGGCAATCTCCAGCAATGCGTCGCGTTTGGCGTCGAAACCACCGGTTTCCACGTCTACCACCACTGGCAGATAGCCCCGGAAACGATGGACGATGAGTGGATTGTAATTTGTCTCGTTCATGCGCAAAGGATAAAGAAAAGAGGCAGAGTTTACGAATCTGAATGTTGGGTTTCATCGTATTCCAGAGCATTGGTATGTTATTGTTTCGGGATCAGGGATCCCAGAGCTAACCAGGACAGATGGCTGCGCAAATGATAAACAGGATTGTGATCGGGCTTCTGCTCCCACTTATCTTGTCGGGACTGTCGGCATGCGCCAGCGTGCCGGAGGGAACGGAGCATACTGCTGACCCGCTGGAAGGGATGAACCGTTCCATCAATAGATTCAACACTGACTTCGACAACACCATTGCAAAACCGGTAGCCAAAGGATATCAGGCGATCACACCCGACCCGCTGGACCGGGGTTTTACCAACTTTTTTCATAATCTTGCGGATATCAATTCCGCCGCCAACAATCTGTTTCAAATCAAGCCTGGGCGGGCGATTACCGATGTAGGACGGCTCTGTGTCAACACTACGGTTGGTCTGTTGGGTTTTATCGATGTGGCCTCTGATATCGGTATTCCCGAATACAAAGAGGATTTGGGGCAGACATTGGGATACTGGGGTTATGAGGAGAGTACCTACATTATGCTGCCGATGCTTGGTCCCAGCACGGTGAGGGATTTTATCGGTAAGACCGGGGACGTTTTCATGAACCCGATCTACTACACTTCAGAGGGAATCTACTGGACGCTGCTTGCCTTCAGATATGTTGATCTGCGGGCTGATCTATTGCGTGCGACCAAGGTGGTGGAGGAGGCTGCAATCGATCCCTACGCCTTCGTGCGCGAGTCCTATCTGCAGAAACGCCGCTTCGATATCTATGATGGTGATCCACCACTGGAAGATGATCCGTTTTTGGATGACTTATGAGGTTGCCTCCCGGCCTATCTCACTATCTGCCAGTTAATCTGCTCCCCGGCGCATAAAGGGATCAGCGTGTCGTTGCCGAAATTGTAGCGCTTTGGTACCTCCCAGGGCCGCTTCTTCAGGGTGATCTGTTTCCGGTTCCGGGGCAGCCCATAGAAATCCGGGCCGAAAAAGCTAGAGAACCCCTCCAACTTGTCCAGAGCGTCAGCCTGGTCGAAGGCTTGTGTATAGAGCTCAATGGCGGCATGGGCGGTGTAACAACCAGCGCAGCCACAAGCACACTCTTTGGCTCCAAGTGAGTGGGGTGCGCTGTCGGTGCCGAGAAAAAATCGTGGATTTCCACTGGTTGCGGCGCTGATCAAAGCTGTCTGATGGGATTCCCGCTTGAGTATCGGCAGACAATAGAAATGGGGGCGAATACCGCCCGCCAGCATGGCATTGCGATTGAAGAGCAGGTGGTGCGCGGTAATGGTGGCTGCCACATTTTCCGTTGCAGCAGAGACGAAATCTGCTGCTTCTTTGGTAGTGATATGTTCAAAGACCAGGCGAAGTTCCGGAAATTCTTTGACCAGTGGCTCCAGATGCCGGCCGATAAAAGTTTTCTCCCGATCGAAAATGTCGATATGACTATCGGTGACCTCTGCATGCACCAGCAAAGGTAGTCCATGCTTCTGCATCGCCTCCAGTACCGGGTACATCTTTCTGATATCCGTGACGCCAGAGTCTGAGTTGGTGGTGGCGCCGGCCGGATAGAGTTTTACTGCATGCACGATGCCGCTCTCTTTTGCAGACACGATCTCTGCGGGTGAGAGATTGTCCGTCATATAGAGTGTCATGAGCGGCTGAAAGTCTGAGTTGGTTTCCAGCGCACGGAGAATCCTCTCCCGGTAAGCCTTTGCCATCTCTGTGTCGGCAACTGGTGGCTTAAGATTCGGCATGACAATGGCTCGGCCAAAACGTTCTGCGCTATGGGCGACGACTGAGGCCATTGCATCATCGTCACGCAGGTGGAGGTGCCAATCGTCAGGTTGGGTTAGGGTGATATGCATGGCGTGACCGGATGTAAAAAATCATTCTAATAGATAAATGCTATAAAAAGCGAAAAATAATAATTAAATAGTATTTGCCTATTTAAGAAATTACTAATATTTTTTCTAAAGCTACGAAGTATCTGCTTTCCACTTGCTGCTAAGTACATATTCTATCTAGGAGAGTACATAATGAACAATATCATTAAAGCTACAGCTGCTGCTGTTCTGATCGCTGCTTCTGCTTCTGCTTCCGCATGGTGGGGTGGTCCTGGCTATGGTAACCGTGGTTGGGGCAACGACTGGCTGGGTGATGGCTGGGGTGATGGTTCTGGTGACTTCAGCTTCGGCATGAGCGGTAGCGCTCGTGGTTCCGGTTATGGTTCTGGTCGTGGTTACAATAACTACTATAACCGTGGTTACGGCGGCTACGGCGCGCCTTACGGCTACGGCGGTTATCCTTACGCCGCTCCGGTTGCCCCGGCAGCTCCAGCTGCTCCAGCTAAGTAATTCGAGCTGACAGCAATAGGATTGAATGCACAGGGACGTGCGAGAACAAACAAACAGACAAATTAACTAGCTTTCAATAACAAATTTTTGGGTGTGTGACATGAAAAAGGTATCTATTATTGCTGCTGCAATCGTTCTGGCTGCAACTTCCGCTTCCGCCAGCGCCTGGTGGGGCAACAATTGGGGTGATGATTTCTTCGGTGACGGTTTTGGCGCCGGTGACTTCGATTTTAATTTCAACATGAGCGCTCGCGGTCGTGGCAATGGTAGTGGTTGGGGTCGTGGTTACGATCACTATGGTTATGGTCCTTACGGTTACGCACCTCACTACGGCGCTCCTGCCGCTGTTGCCGCCCCGACCGCTGAGCAGCAGACTGCCGTTGCAGAACAGCAGAAGGCTTTCGCTGAACAGCAGCAGAAGGCTTACGAGCAGGCAGTTGCCGCACAGCGTCAGTACGCTGAGCAGTACAATGCTGATCCCATGGCTTCCATGGATGCACGCATGAAATCCATGCAGGAGAGGATGGAAGCTGATCGCAAGATGATGGAAGAGCGGATGCAGAGCCGCATGCCTTCAATGCCCGCCGTGCCTGAGTCCATTGCCCAGCGCATTGAAGAGTCCAATGCTCGCCGCGACGAGATGGTAAAAGAGATGGAAGCCCGTCGTGCAGAGATGCAGCAGCAGATGGAAGAGCGTCGTAAAGTTGCAATGGAACGTGTGCCCTTCGAGCGTCCTGCTTTCGCGACTCGCAAGGACATCTAAGCGTTACAGCGTTTAGTCTCTGAAAAAAGCGCGCCCGGCTCTGCCGGGCGCGCTTTTTTTATGTGTTTGAAAAAATCTGGTATGAAGTGGTGATTGTCACCCAATCACCTGAAAACAATAATAATTTCCGGGGATTATTTCGGTATTAAATCTGCAATAAACCTTACCTTGTTGTATATTGCTCATATTAATTCTAAGTATTTGTTTGTCCAATAATAGAGCGGAATAGCTTCTGTTTGCTGTGTGCAGATAGTCGGCTTGGCATCCGCTCTCTACAAAAATTGAGAAATTCGATGACGACAAAACCCGATATCGATCCCCTGGAGACTGAAGAGTGGCTCGATGCTCTTGAGGCAGTGTTGGAAAATGAAGGGGTTGAGCGGGCCCACTTTCTGATAGAAAAGCTGGTGGATAAGGCTCGCCGCTCCGGTGCGCATCTGCCATTCAGCGCCAATACGGCCTATGTGAATACTATCCCGGTCAGCCAACAACAGCGGTTTCCCGGTGATCGGGCCATGGAACGCCGTATCCGTTCTTTCATTCGCTGGAATGCCATGGCGATGGTGGTGCAGGCGAATCGGATCTCCACCGAGTTGGGCGGGCATATCTCCAGCTTTGCTTCCGTTGCCACCCTGTTTGATGTGGGTTTCAACCACTTCTTCCACGCCTCGAACAAGAATAGTGAAGGTGACCTGGTCTTTTTTCAGGGGCACTCGGCGCCGGGTATCTATGCGCGGGCCTACCTTGAAGGACGCATCAGCGAGGATCAGCTCTACAGTTTCCGCCAGGAGGTCGATGGTCAAGGTCTCTCCTCCTATCCGCATCCCTGGTTGATGCCGGGTTTCTGGCAGTTCCCCACCGTCTCCATGGGACTCGGCCCGCTGATGGCGATCTATCAGGCGCGTTTCATGCGTTATCTCCACGACCGGGGTATATCCAACACCGAGAACCGTAAGGTCTGGGCCTTCTGCGGTGATGGTGAGATGGACGAACCTGAGGCGCTGGGCGCCATCTCTCTCGCCGGGCGGGAACGTCTCGATAACCTGGTCTTTGTGGTGAACTGCAATCTGCAACGGCTCGATGGGCCGGTACGGGGCAACGGCAAGATCATCCAGGAGCTGGAAGCGGTCTATCGCGGTGCCGGCTGGAACGTGATCAAGGTGGTGTGGGGCGGCTACTGGGATCCCCTGATCGCCAAAGACAAGAGTGGTCACCTGCTGAAACGCATGGAAGAGTGCGTGGATGGTGACTATCAAGCCTATAAGGCGAAAGGCGGCTCCTATACCCGCGAGCACTTCTTCGGAAAATATCCGGAGCTGCAGGACATGGTCGCCAACATGACCGATGAAGAGATCTGGCGTCTCAATCGAGGTGGCCACGATCCTCATAAAGTCTATGCGGCTTACGCCGAGGCGACTGCCCATAAGGGGCAGCCGACGGTAATCCTGGCCAAGACGGTGAAGGGTTACGGTATGGGTGTCGCCGGTGAAGGGCAGAATATCACCCACTCGCAGAAGAAGATGGGCGAGGCGGCGTTGAAGGCGTTCCGCGATCGTTTCAATATCCCGATCTCCGACGATCAGATTGGCGCGGCACCATTCTACAAACCGTCATCAGACAGCCAGGAGATGGCGTATATGCATGCGCGCCGCCAGTCCCTGGGCGGCTATCTGCCACAGCGGCGAACTGAGGTCGCAGCGGTGGAGGTGCCCGATCTTTCGCATTTCAAGGCGCTGCTGGAGGGGAGTGGGGATCGTGAGCAGTCCACCACCATGGCTTTTGTGCGCCTGCTCAATATGCTGATTCGGAACAAGAAGCTGGGCAAGCAGGTGGTGCCGATTATCCCTGATGAGGCACGTACCTTCGGCATGGAAGGCATGTTCCGCCAACTGGGCATCTACTCCTCCGTGGGGCAGCTCTACGAACCGGTGGATGCGGATCAGGTAATGTACTATCGCGAGGACAAGAAGGGGCAGATCCTGCAGGAAGGCATCAACGAGGCGGGCGCAATGTCCTCCTGGATTGCAGCCGCCACCGCCTATAGTAATCATGGGACCACCATGATCCCGTTCTACATCTACTACTCGATGTTTGGTTTTCAGCGTATCGGAGATCTGGCCTGGGCTGCCGGTGATATGCAGGCGAAGGGTTTTCTCATTGGTGGCACCGCCGGGCGTACCACCCTGGCGGGAGAAGGGTTGCAGCACCAGGACGGCCACAGCCACCTGATGGCGGCCACCATCCCCAACTGTGTCGCCTATGATCCAGCGTTCGCCTTCGAGATGACGGTGATCGTGCAGGATGGCATGCGACGCATGTATCAGGAAAAGGAGAGTATTTTTTACTACATCACCGTGATGAACGAGAACTATCTGCAACCCGCCATGCCCGAGGGAGTGGAGAGCGGTATTGTGAACGGGATGTATCTCTTCCAGAAGGGCGGCAAGCGCAAAAAACGGGTCCAGTTGCTGGGCAGTGGCGCGATCCTGCGAGAGGTAATCGCAGCGGCTGAACTGCTGGAAAAGGACTTCAGTATCTCTGCAGATGTCTGGAGTGTCACCAGTTTCAACGAGCTGCGTCGCGACGGTCTCGATGTCGAACGTTGGAACATGCTGCATCCGGATGAAACGCCTCGCAGCAGCTATGTTGAGGGCCTGCTGGCGGAAACCAAGGGTCCTGTGGTTGCGGCCACTGATTATATGCGCAGCTATGCAGACCAGATCCGGCCTTTCGTGAAGGCGAGCTACAGCGTGTTGGGCACCGATGGTTTCGGCCGCAGTGATATGCGCAGTCAGCTGCGGAAGTTTTTCGAGGTGAATCGCTACTACATTGTAGTTGCCGCTCTCAAGATGTTGGCGGATGACGGGGAGATCGATCTCTCCAATGTCAGCAAGGCGATCAAAAAGTACAAAATCGATCCGGAAAAGCCGAATCCAACGACGGTATAAATACCGGACACGGGATATCTGTCGGTATCCCTGAAGAGAATTTTCCGCTATGCGGCAGAGGAAACAACGTGGGTAAAACGACCGAAATATTGTTGCCCGATATTGGCGATTTCGATGAAGTCGAGGTAATCGAGCTGCTGGTCTCCGTGGGGGACCGGGTGTCTGTTGAGGATTCGCTGCTCACTCTGGAGAGTGACAAGGCCACCATGGAGATCCCCTCACCTCATGCCGGGGTGGTGCAGGCACTTTTCGTCAAGGTTGGGGATCGTATCGGCCAGAACCAGAAGATAGTGACTCTGGAACTTGATGATGGGGCTGCGGAGACGACATCGGATCAGAGTGTCTCATCACCCGCGCCCGCAGCTGAAGAGATTGAAGCCGTGCAGGCACCCGCGCCGGCCAGTCAACGTGATGTCACCGGTGAACGTATTCCCGGCGAGAAAGCCGTGAGTGCGCCACCGGTGCCGAACAGTCCTGCCGTCAAAACTGATCGCAAGGCACACGCCAGCCCGGCTGTGCGCAGATTCGCCCGAGAGCTGGGTGTGGAGCTGTCACTGGTGCAGGGTAGTGGTCCCAAGGGGCGGGTGACCAAGGATGATGTGCAGGGTTTTGTAAAAAAATCCCTCAAAGGTGGCCAGCCGACACGCACGGCAGGTTCCCCGTTTGAGATGCCTGCTGGACCGGAGGTGGACTACGCCCGGTTTGGCGAAATCGATACCCAGCCTCTGGGACGCATCAAGAAACTCAGCGGCGCACATCTGCACCGCTGTTGGTTGACGGTGCCCCATGTCACTCAGTTCGATGAGGCAGACATCACCGAGCTGGAGACATTCCGCAAGGCGCAGAAGGAGGTGGCCCTGAAACAGGATATCCGGCTTACCTTCATGCCGTTCCTGATGAAGGCGGTGGCGGCGGCATTGAAAGAGATGCCGACCCTGAATTCCGCGCTGTCAGCAGAGGGTGAAAGCCTGATCTATCGGAACTATATTCATATCGGTGTGGCGGTGGATACCCCCAACGGCCTGGTGGTGCCGGTGATCCGGGATGTGGATAAAAAGGGTGTATTCGAACTGGCGAAAGAGTTGATGGCGGTGAGCGGCCGGGCGCGTGACGGCAAGCTGCTGCCCGCCGATATGCAGGGGGGGTGTTTCTCCATCTCCAGTCTGGGAGGCATTGGCGGCACCGCATTTACGCCTATCGTCAATGCGCCTGAAGTGGCGATCCTGGGCGTCTCCCGCGCGGCCATGAAACCGGTCTGGGATGGCAATGAGTTCCAGCCGCGCCTGATGCTGCCGCTCTCGCTCTCTTACGACCATAGGGTGGTCGATGGTGCAGACGGTGTGCGTTTCACAAGCCTGTTAGGTGGCCTGCTTTCCGAGATCCGACGACTCTTGCTCTGATCGTTCGCTTCTCCCGGAATGAAGTACAATGTGCAGAGTCTCTTATTCTAAAGGAACCGAGCATGTTGAACGCTGAACAAAAAGCGCTCTACGACGCCTTTTATGAGTCAACCCACAATAACCGCTATCTCGACCGGAAGAGTGAGGTGCTGGTAGGGTTGGCGGCAGCGATGGCAATGAACTGCGCTCCCTGCACGGACTACTATCTGCAACAGGCAAAGGACGCGCAGGTCAGCAAAGGTGAATTGTCCGAGGTCTTGGCAAAGGTGATGGCCGTTGCCGCCGGACAGAAGCGGCTGCAGGTTCAGGAAGTGTTGCAGAAGTCTAAGGTGGATCTCGATTCGTTTGGGTAACACCCGTGTTGCCTTAACTAGTGCCCGTCCGGAAACACTGTTTTCACCACGAAGCGCACGAAGAACACGAAGGAAATCCATGGTTAATCAATCTTTTACCTTCGTGCTCTTCGTGTCCTTTGTGGTTAGATGTGGGTTTCCGGATGGACACTAACTATAGTATTAACCACGGTACCGCACCGCGCTGCCATTCAACCTGTCCCGAGGATTGAGCATGAGTAACATCGTTGAGGTCACGCTGCCCGATATTGGTGATTTTGACCAGGTCGATATCATCGAGGTACTGGTGTCGTCCGGTGATAGCGTCGAAGCGGAAGACTCTCTGATTACCCTGGAGAGCGACAAGGCAACGATGGATATAACCTCGCCTCACGTCGGTGTGGTGAAGGAGGTCAGGGTCAAGGCTGGCGACAGGATCTCCCAAGGCGCGCCGATCCTGACCCTCGAACTGGCAGCCGGTGAAACAGAAACGACGAAACATGAGCCGACTGCCGCACCGGTCTCAGAAGCGGTTAAAGGGACGGCGGATCTCCAGACCGATGTGGTGGTGCTGGGTGCGGGGCCCGGTGGTTATACCGCCGCCTTTCGTGCCGCCGACCTGGGCAAACGGGTGGTGATGATCGAACGCTACGCTGCTCTGGGTGGTGTCTGTCTCAATGTTGGCTGTATCCCCTCGAAAGCGCTGCTGCATGCCGCGGATGTCATCAATGAAGCGGCAGAGATGGAGAGTATGGGGATCAGCTTCGGCAAACCCAAGGTGGACATCGACAAGTTGCGGGCCGGCAAGGATAAGGTGGTAACCCGTCTCACCGGTGGGTTGGTGCAGCTTGCCAAGCAGCGCAAGGTTGAGCTGGTGCAGGGGATTGCACGATTTGAATCCCCCAACCGGATCTCCGTGAACACGGCGGAAGGGGTGACCACAATCGCCTTTACCGATGCGGTCATCGCCTGTGGCTCCAGCGCGGTGCAGATCCCCGGTTTTCCCAACGACGATCCGCGCCTGATCGATTCCACCGGCGCCCTGGAGCTGGTGGACGTGCCGAAACGTTTACTGGTGCTCGGGGGCGGGATCATCGGCCTGGAGATGGCGACGGTCTACGGCACTCTCGGCAGCGAGATCGATGTAGTGGAACTGCAGGATAGTCTGATCCCCGGTTGTGACAAGGATCTGGTGCGCCCGCTGCAGAAACGCATCAAGAAGCGCTACAACCGCATCATGCTCGGCACCAGGGTGACCGAGATCAAGGCTCAGAAACAGGGGCTGAAGGTCAGTTTCGAAGGCAAGCAGGCGCCGGACAAACCGCAGGTCTACGACAAGGTGCTGGTGGCTGTTGGCCGCAGTCCGAACGGCAGGCAGATCAACGCCGAAGCGGCAGGTATCAACGTGGACGAACACGGATTCATCCCGGTGGATGAACACATGCGCACCAATGTCCCCAATATCTACGCCATCGGTGATGTGGTCGGTCAACCGATGCTGGCGCATAAGGCGACCCATGAAGCGAAGGTGGCTGCAGAGGTGATCGCCGGTCTGCCCGCCTCTTTCGACCCCATGACCATCCCCTCTGTGGCCTACACTGACCCGGAAGTCGCCTGGATGGGGCTGACCGAGACAGCGGCCAAGGCTGAGGGTATCGAGTACGAAAAGGGGGTTTTTCCCTGGGCCGCAAGTGGCCGTGCCTTGGGCATTGGACGGGATGACGGGCTGACAAAGTTGCTCTTCGATCCAAAGACCAAACGCATTATTGGCGCCGGTATCACGGGTCCCAACGCCGGGGAACTGATCGGTGAAACAGTGTTGGCGCTGGAGATGGGCGCAGATGCAGAGGATATCGGATTGACCATCCATCCCCACCCAACCCTTAACGAGACCATCTGCTTTGCCGCCGAGATGGCCGAAGGAACGATCACCGACTTGTTGCCGCCTAAATCGCGGAAAAAGTAAGTGCTGTTTTGTCTGCCCCTCTGTACAAATAACAAATATGCCCTATAATTCGCCTATATTAATAGGCAATATTGGCGGCAAAAATGAGTCTGTTGGCGCAAAAGTTGATTGATCCCCAGGGTTTTGTAAATCCCAGGATAGTGGCTGACGAATTCCACACCACCATTAAAGAAGTGGCGCAACTCACGGGTCTGTCCGTCGATGCGGTCAGCAAGAAGGATCGGGTGCATTCCAAATCATCGCAGAAACGCTTGCGGGATCTGGTCATGATCATCAACCGGGCAACCCCATGGTGTGGCACGCCTTTTCAGGCTTTTGCCTGGTACCGCTCTGAAGGTATTCCGAGCTTTGGGGATCTCACGGCTGAAGCACTGGTCAAGCAGGGACATGCTGATCTGGTCATGCAATATATCGATCGCATTGCGGAAGGTGGATTTGCTTAATGATCCATTTCCAGGGATGGGTCTATCGCGCACATAATCCTTATTGGTCATTCGATCCCCTCTCAGGAGATGGCGCCAAACGTCACGGCGGCCGGTTCAATCCAAAAGGTGTGTCTGCACTCTATACTTCTCTGACAGAGACTGCGGCACTGGCCGAATACCACCAGGGATTTCCTCACCGCCCTCAACCTACCACGCTGTGTACTTATGAGGTGGATTGCCAGGACATCATGGATCTCACTATTCCAGAAGAGAGAGGCGCACTGGGGATTGATTCAGACGATCTATCGTGTCCTTGGGAAATGCTGGCTGGAGTGGGCCGGGTGCCACCCGGTTGGGTGCTGTCAAAACGACTCATTGAAGATGGGGTTGCCGGCATTATTGTCCCGTCCTTTGCAAAAAATGCCCCTGAGAATGGGAAGAATCTTGTTTTTTGGATGTGGGACAGTGTGGTACCTCACAAGGTAATCGTAATCGATGATTTTCACCGGCTGCCCACAAACAAGGATTCATGTCGAGAATAGAAGCGGTGCTGATTTTGGGCCAAGTCCTGACTACTGATCCTGAAGCGTTGATCTTCGATGCCTGTTGAACTCCACTATCGCGAAGCGGGTGATCCGGTCTTGCCGACGCTGATCCTGTTGCACGGCCTGTTCGGTTCTTCGGCCAACTGGATGGGTATAGTCAAACGGCTGGAGAAGCAGTTTCATCTGATCGTTCCAGACAGTAGAAATCACGGCCGCTCCCCGCACACAACTGAAATGGACTATCCGTCTATGGCTGACGATCTGCTGGCGCTGATGGATCGTCTGCATCTTGATACTGCACATCTGTTGGGTCACAGCATGGGTGGCAAGGTTGCCATGTGGCTGGCACTGAATATGTCGGAACGGGTGGAGAAACTGGTGGTGGCGGATATTGCACCGGTGACCTACCCGGACCACTTTCAGCCGATTCTGCAGGCAATGAGCGGATTGGATCTGGAGGGACTCGCAGGCAGGAGAGCGGCGGATGCCCTTTTATCGGGATCGGTGCCGTCCCTGGAGGTACGCCAGTATCTGCTGCAGAATCTTGTGAATGTCGGGAATCACTGGCAGTGGCGGTTGAACCTCTCCGGGTTGCAAAGCGCGATGCCGGAGTTGCTGGGATTTCCCGATGTGACCGCCGCCCGGTTTCCTGGGACGGCGCTGTTTATCCATGGCGGTAATTCAGATTATGTGTCGTCGGACTCTCGTCCTGTCATCAAAGCGCTGTTCCCGTATGCTCGGATGCGACAATTGACCGCTGCCGGGCACTGGCTCTATGCGGAACAGCCTGATGCCTTTTCCCGCCAGGTAACGCTGTTTCTTTCAAACCGCTGATTGATGCGGTATTGCCTTGAACTCATCCTGTTCTGACTGCTGACTTCCGTAGGCGATCCGGGAGAAGGTCTGAAAAAAGGCAGTGGCATGACGCCTGCGGTATTCAGCCATTCTGGATGTCCTGGTTCTGTCCTGCTGCTTCCTCTGTTCTCGATCCTGATACATCACTCTTCACTCTGTTGCTTTGTCGTGTGGTCAGATTATGGGATTTGTCTGAATGGTTCTGGTTACAACCCGCCATTCACCTGTCCTGATGCGACATCCGGAAATAGTAGGAGTTTGAGGGAAGCGAAGCTATGAGACTCGCCCTGTTTTGTGATCCTGGTCAAAGCCCCCAGACCAGCGATGCGTTGTATTTGAAGTCGTTCTCTTTTGTGTCTCCAATCGCTTCGGAGTCGTATTCGTTGGAGAGACCGATCTTGATGCCCAGTGCCGCATCCATGGAGATCTTCCAGTCGAAGGTTGAGATGTTGCGGAACTCGCCGCTGTCTCTCAAGTTGGGATAGAAGGTGGTGCCCATCGACAGGGACTCTTTGTCGGAGATCTTCCAATCCGCATCCAGGCCCAGAATCGCTTCCGGGCTGAACTTTTCGTCGTTGCCGCCGAAGGTCTGGTTGCCGCCGAGACCGGCCTTGCCTTTTACCAGCCAGGTATCGTTTTTGAGGAACTGGTAACCCACGCCGCCGGAGCCGGATATCCGGTAATCCCAATCCTTGAACTCATCCCAGTCATAGCGGCCCTGCGCATAAATAAACCAGGGGGAGTCGGGGCGCAGCCAATCTTTTTGCAGATCTGCGAAAAACTGATTTTGAGATGTCTCGTTGTCACTTTGCGCAGAGTCGTAAGCGGTGCGGAACTTCCAGACATCCTCATCATCCGAATAGTCGGCGCCGAAACCGGCGTGCAGGTTGAATTTCTGACTGTTGCCCTCGGCACCGCTAAGGCCGATGTCGAGTTCGCGACTCCAGTCTTTCATGAAACCGCTGGCGAGCAACCCCTGATCCTCGGGTTTGGCCGGTTCTTCGCTTTTGAGCGTGTCAGCTTGGGGAGCGCCTGCTTTCTTCTCTGCGAGAATCTCGGAGATCTGTGAACGGTTGATGGTGACTGAGCCGAGGGAGTCGTGCAGCAGGGTCACGCTCTCATTCGTCTCAGCAATGATCGGTGCATTCAGTGTATCGCCGTTTTTCAGGTGGATAGTGGCGGCGGACGCTAAGGAGGCACAGAGTGAAAGAGCGATCAGGGTAAAGAGTGGGGCTATGATGCGCATGATGGTCAGATTCCTTTGCACGGACGTAATAAAATTGGGCGAAAGGTTAGCATGTATTACACCAATATCCTGCAATAAAATTGTAAAATGAACAGGGCATCTGAGGGAAAACGCCAGGAACTTTGGGTCTCAAGGACGGGGTTTTAATGACCAAATCAATATAAAATAACTTGATTAGCACGAAAGTTCAGCAAGCCGCAGCCATGTCTCGGGACGTGGTGAAGTCGTTGCAGCAGCCCGAAGCAAACGAGGTAGCATGGCTC
>JAMJIN010000426.1:0-1555 GCA_036784775.1 Chromatiales bacterium
CCCGGGGCCACAGGTCTATGTATGGCATCGGATGCGTCGTGGAGGTGGTGACAGGACTGGTGATCGACTTCACCATCCTGTCGCTCTACTGCCAGCGCTGTGCATGCGCAGCGTCACGCTATGGAGGCCGGGACACTGACGACTTCAAGAAGTGGTACAAGGCGCATGACAACTGTACAGCAAACTACACCGGGTCCTCCAACGCAATGGAGAAAACGGCTGCAGAGATTCTGTGGAACAACTCTCTCGGGAAGCACAACTTCCGCTCACGACAATGTTGTCAGATGGAGACTCTAGCACCTACAAACATGTGTGTGACTTGAAGGTGTATGGCGCAGGTGTGGACATCCGCAAGGAGGAGTGCATCAACCATGTTGCAAAGCGAATGGGGACGGCACTGCGTAACCTCACCAAGGACACCAAGAAGACTGGAGTGACTCTCGGTGGACGCGGGCACGGAAAGCTCACCCTGGCAGCCATCAACAAGCTGACATTGTATTATGGAAAGGCAATTCGGAGCTGCACGGGTGACAAGGACGCGATGCGGAGTGCAGTCTTCGCGTCTTTCTTCCATGCGGCGTCCACCGATGAGGAACCCCACCACAACCACTGCCCCATTGGCCGCAACAGCTGGTGCTTCTTCCAGCGGGCACTGGCAAAGGGAGAGGAGCCAGGCTACCACCGGGACAAAGTTGGCACACCCTTAGCAAAGGACGTTGCAGAGAAGGTCAAGGAGGTGTACGTCCGTCTCGGCCATCCTGACCTGCTGGATCGCTGCTTGCAGGGCAAGACGCAGAACGCTAACGAGAGCCTGCACTCGAAGGTGTGGCTCAAATGTCCAAAGACAGGCTTCGTTGGCCTGATGCGTGTTTGTGCTGCAACCTGTTTGGCGATTGCGGAATTCAATCAGGGGATTGGTTCGACGGTGACGCGCAGCTATGCAATAATGGGGCTGCAGTGTGGCAGTCGACTGAAAGTGTCAGCTGCAGAGGCAGACAGTCGTCGGTTGCGAGAGTCTGTGCGGCAAGTGCAGGCCAGCACGATGGAGGCCCGTCGGGCACGAAAGGTTGCTCGAACAATGGCTCGAGATGCCTCCACCTATGCACCTGGGGCGTTTTAGGGAATTTGCTGTGCTCCAGTGACCTTTACATATGCTCCAGTGAACTTTACATATGCTCCAGTGAACTTTACATATGCTCCAGTAAACTTTATCTGTATGAACTATGGACTGGTGTGCTATTTTCCAGACGTTTTTCTGTTTGGTACATTTATTGTGATAAGTTGCTTAGTTTGTGATATATTTTTTATTATTTTACATTGCCAATGACTCTGAACTGTGCCTTTTGATAAATTATACATTCAGTAATGTGTGTGCAAAGTTTCAATCATCTAGGTTGCTTTTCAGATGTTGAAATGTATGTGCCAATGTACATAAACTTTGAACGCGATTTTCTCAAAAACATGTTTTAGGTAATTTGCTGTGCTCCAGTGACCTTTACATATGCTCCAGTGAACTTTACATATGCTCCAGTGAACTTTACATATGCTCCAGTAA
>JAMJIN010000427.1:0-1554 GCA_036784775.1 Chromatiales bacterium
CACAGCAGAACCCCCCACGTAACGCTCTAGCAGTCGGTCTTATGATCGAGCGAAGTGCAATGGCGATAACGCATCACGCGCTAGACACATCACGCGCTAAAACATCCGTTCAACGGTCGTGATAAGAAAAACGCGCAAACAGTAGCAGCAGGCCTATATAAGCTGCGCTGTCAGACCACTGGCTCATAACCGCTCCGATACTGCCGTCGATACATCGTCTCTAGACAGAGAACGAACAAGCAGCATGGCCACCCAACACTATGTCTCTGTCATGACTCCAGTCAGAGGTGAGTAACGGTACCTATGTGTTTAAACGTCCGTTAACAATACTCAACTGTGCCGCACAGGATCGGTATGTCGTATACGCGTCCTCTCAGCAGCGTCAGAAAGGTGTGCACCCGGAGGGGAAAGGGTTCCGTTGTCCAGTACATCTATGGCAGAGGGGGGTCGTGTACATGTTCGCCCTGCGACTGTTACTATCGGATTGGGAAGGGGGTGAATGTTGGGGAACCGTGTTCGACGAATTGGCGACAACGTTTTTGGGTTTCACTGCCAACCAGTACATGGCTCTACCGTTAGAGACAGAGCGTTATGCGGCACTCGCACCGCAACGAGAGATCACTGTCATGGCTACCATTAAAAAACGTGTGAAGAACGAGTTTGTTAATTATACCGTATCAGCGCTAGAATTAGCAGGGGTGTAAATTTCTGTGCAGGACGTCACCAACCTGGACATGATTGAGCCATAAAGGGTACTGACTAACAAAAGTCTTGAAGGGATAGTAGAGAAGACAGACGAAGAGAAAGAGACCGACAGCCTCTTTGACGATGAGTCGACGACAGTGCATAAGGTACAGGATTTGTTGGATAATTAGGAATATGATGTTGAGGTTCTGTTTTCATCCGTAGCACCGAGTCTGACTAGTCCCGCGTCAAGCATACACATGACTTCTGACTGCCGACGCAGAGGTCGGCGCTACATGTAGCGCCCCTATCGTCATCATCATCATCAGCAGCAGCTGGGATATGGAGAAGCCTGTGGAGGATATCGATAGAATAACACACCGCCAGGAAGCCATGTTAAATGAACAGGCCCTCCAAATTCAACAGCTGGATCGATGCCAAGGCCCTCATCCACTATAAAGACTAGCCGTCCGTCTGGCGTCGCTTCAATGCAGCTATGACAGCCGCGATGACAATACAGGACTTCACCACCACCGCCACCACCATAGACGAAGACGAAGAAGACGCAGAGAACAGTACTGATGCGCAGAGCGAGAAAGACAACACTCCGAGGCACCTGTTCGGTACCGTGTGTCCCAAAGAGGAGATTTCTGTGTCAGGTCATCGTCTTGTACACGGTCATCTTGATAAGCATTCACAACTTGACGACAGGTCACGAGAATTCTAATCTGTGGACGGCTCTGTTGAGTATTTCGATAGGTTACCTACTGCCCAAATCCTACTTTGAAACGCAATGGCGACTGATTTCTATATGGCGCTGCCTAGCAACGCTTCCATGAAGTTGCATCCCGACAATACGTTGGCTCATTA
>JAMJIN010000428.1:0-1302 GCA_036784775.1 Chromatiales bacterium
GCACTCGTTCCATACCGTGTTGTGTTGGTTTCTCGTCTCCATTAGTCCCTTTGATCGTTGATAATTAATGACCCTATTCTTAATTGCTGCGTATGGGTCACTCCGTCATGGTTAATATCGCAAACGTCTACAGGGTGTAGGTTACGACAGTTAGGGTTAACTCCAGCAGTCGACAGGGGTTAGGGTTAAGACTCCAATCAAAAGTTGGGGTTACGACGGTTATGGTTAGCTCCAGTCGCCAGGGGGTGCTCTATGGGTATATAGGTCGCCGATAGGGGGCGCTTAGGTTACCCAGAAGGCTCTGCGACCGGAAGTCACAGTGACCCTCCCTACTGGTCACCTCTTTGGCTTGGTCATTCCGACCCCTTAACTACTGGCGTCGAGTCGAAGAATTACTCAAACGCGTCTACTTCAATCCGAAACGCGTCGGAAGTTATGGTGGGGTTAACGCACTGAGACGTGTCACGCGCGCACCAGTGAAATCCGTCAAGCAATGGTTGTCGGAACAAGATGTGTACACCTTATACAAACCGGTGAGAATCCGATTCAAGAGACGACTTGTCATCGTGGGTGGACGCAACCACCAGTGGCAAGTCGATCTCGTCGACTTATCGAGACTGAAAAAAAGACAACGACGGATACGTGTTTCTGTTGACGGTGATCGATGTCTTTTCAAAACGGGTCTGGTGCGTTCCTCTGAAAAACAAATCGGCATCATCTCTGGTGACTGCATTGAAAAACAGACAAAGGTTTGGAGTTCCTTAACCGATCCGTGAGACGTTTGTTGAAGGACCACAGTTTCCATCATTTCTCCACTCATACTGAGGAGACCAAGGCGAGTTTCGTCGAAAGGTTCAACAGAACGCTGAAGACGCGTATGTGGCGATACTTTACAAAATATCAGACGGTGCGGTACGTCGACGCGCTACAGGGTTTTGTGCAGACGTACAACGACACCTATCATCGAAGCATAGGCATGGCCCCTTCCAAGTAAACGCGGCGAATCAAGAGGGGGTGTGGCAGCGCTTGTACGGTCACGACGGTAAGGGTGTACCAAAGTTCAAGGTGGATGATCATCAGAAAAGCGAAGCGTCTGTTCGAGAAAGGGTACATGGCAAATTGGAGCGAGGAGCTCTTCACGTTACGCGAAGTTCACGCCTCCGATCCATCCATGTACCGGTTGGTCGACGATCTCGGTGAGGTGCTGGACGGAACCTTCTACGAACCGGAACTGCAGAAAGTGTTGGTCTCGAAAGATTAACTGTACCGCGTGGAATCGGTGCTGCATCGACGGAAGGTGGG
>JAMJIN010000070.1:0-17937 GCA_036784775.1 Chromatiales bacterium
CCTCGTTTGCTTCGGGCTGCTGCAACGACTTCACCACGTCCCGAGACATGGCTGCGGCTTGCTGAACATTCGTGCTAATCAAGAACTGTTTTGTCTGCTTTGACCGGCACAGGGGTTTGAGGGTGCCGATTATCCCTACTTATCGGCGGTGAATGAGTTTTCTTAAGCGTATTGTGTGACAGGCCCCAAGAGGGTGCGGGCTTCGCAGAAAAGAAAAGCCCCGGCAGCATTCCATGCTGTCGGGGCTTTAGTCGCCTGATTGTGGTTGGCAAAGGTGTTCTATCCGTAGCTGCGCCGTTCCTGCACATATCGTCGTTCCATCTGCATCCTTGCCGGCGACAGGTACAGATTTACACAAAGCGGTGAGATTTTGTGTGGGCAATGACCTCATCTCTTGTAGGAATTTTCTGAACATTGTGACTTTTGCGGGTGAAATGTGCGGTGTTTCCCTGTGGGTTGTCAGGGTAAAATTTCGATTTCATGACAACTATCCATATCTAGAAGCGAAAGCTGCGAAACCCACTGCTTTGCCCGGAGACAGAAATGATTGGACTGCTGCAGCGAGTGTCAAATGGAAGCGTGAGGGTAGAGCAGGAGGTGGTCGGAGAGATCGGTCGTGGGTTGCTGGTGCTGGTTGGGGTGCAGAGGGACGATAACGAGGCCAAGGCCGACAGGCTGTTGGAGCGTCTGCTCGGTTACCGGGTATTCCCTGATGAAAACGGACGCATGAATCTGGGGTTGCGTGATATAGGCGGCGGTCTCTTGCTGGTGCCTCAGTTCACCCTGGCGGCGGATACGAACAAAGGAAAACGACCCGGATTTTCCAGTGCGGCACCCCCTGCAATGGGAGAGGCCCTATTTCGCTACCTGCTCGGTCGCGCACGGGAGACTCACGGGGATGTGGCGAATGGTCGCTTTGGTGCGGACATGCAGGTGGAGTTGACCAATGTGGGTCCTGTGACCTTCTGGTTGGAAACCTGAGGCTCTTACAGGGTGCCCCTCCTTACTTCTTTGCCTTTCTGGTCGCCTCATGCAGGTCGAATGCCAATCGATATGCCGTATAGTATTTGACGATGTTACGTGTATAGCGCACGGTTTCCTGTCCTACGATCCTGAGCGCCGCGTGCTCAACATTGAGGAACCAGCGGTTCCTGTCCAGCCCCATTTTTTCGGCTTTTGCGCGCATTTTGCGTACTTTTGCCGGGCCGGCATTGTAGGCGGCGAGGCTGAAAAAAAGCTGTCCTGCGGTGAGATGGAGGGATCGCTGAAGTAGTGTTTGCGTAGCCAGGCCAAGTATTTAATACCGGCGTGAATATTGTTCTCCAGCTTCTCAATGTCTGAAATGGCGACATGTTTGTCGGCGGCTGTCGCCTTGCGTATCTGCATGATGCCGATAGCCCCGGAGGGATTGCGCTTGCGTTGGTCAAGTCCTGACTCCTGATAAGCCTGAGCGGCAATGACCAGCCAGTCGAAATCATACAGTTCGGCATATTTTTTAAAGAGGCTACTGACTTGATTCAGACGGTCATGTTCATTGGGTTCCAGGGGGTTTTTGATCCATCGGGTCTTTTCGTAGTAACGCTTGAACATCATGTTACCGAGCAGACTGCCCTTTTTGATCTTCACCATATAGCCATTCAGACTCTGCAGTAGTTTGGGGTTGTTCTTTCTTACCGCCCAGGAAAGCTGGCTCCCGGAATGGATAGGGTGTCCTGGATATAGCTGAATATTTTTCAGCACCTGTGACCAGATCCTGGCGATGTGGTCGTCGGCGACCGTGTAGTCGACGACCCCGGCGTTGACCATTTCAAGCAGATCTTCGGTCTGCAGATATTCACTTACTTCGATGATTTTGATCGGCAGCCGATTCTCTTTGCTGAATCGGTGATTGATCTGTTTCAGATGTGTTGCATAGCTGCTGCCTTTCAGTACATGCAGGGTCTTTCCCGCCAAGTTATTGTGGGACGTTATGGGCGTAGCGGATTTTGCGGCCACGATGATCTCCTGCACGTCGGGCAGATAGGGTTTGGTAAATGCGACCATTTTTTCCCGACCCGGCGTAATGGTCAGCCCGGCTGCGGCGATGTCCCCTTTGCCTGAGAGTAGAGCAGGCAGCAACTGATCGAAAGGAACGGGGATAAATACCAGGGCGATATTGATCTGGTTTCGCTTACTGTCTTTGTTGAGGTGTTCTTTATACTTCTCCAGCAATTCGGCTTCAAACCCTTTGCTGTTACCGTTGTGGAGAAAAAAACCGGTGCGGTTGTGACTGACCAATACACGAATAGCGGTACGCGTGCGCATCTCATCTAGGTCACCGGAGAATTGCCGGGTGACGGTTTCGAGTATGGAAGTGCCATCCGCCGCAAAGAGGCCAAGAGGGAGGCAGAAGAGCAGCAACAGACTGACCAGCTGTTTTATGTCGAAAGGTTTATGGTGGCGTTGGTCTGGTTCTGTTTGAGTGGGAGATTCCATGTTTGTAAAAGCTCAGGTGGTTATAATTCTCAAAATCCCTGTCCAGACTATCCTTCTCTTGCGCCACAATTGATACTGTATATAATAACAGTATGAAAATAACCACAGGTCAAGCCCGATGAAGTTGACGCCTAGACAGACAGAGGTTCTTGAGTTGGTTCGCTCTCACCTGGAGGTGACAGGTTTTCCACCAACCCGTGCGGAGATTGCGGAGGCGCTGGGTTTCCGCTCTGTGAATGCGGCTGAGGAGCATCTGCGGGCACTTGCGAAAAAGGGGGCCATTGAACTGCTGAAGGGCCGCTCACGCGGGATTCGGTTATTGCTGCCGGAGGAGCAGAACGAAGGCATGCCCGTGGTTGGCCGGGTCGCGGCAGGCAGTCCGATTCTTGCAGAAGAGCATATTGAAGAGCGCTACCCTTTCTCTCCGGCGCTTTTTCATCCACCGGCAGACTATTTGCTGAGGGTCTCGGGTACGAGTATGCGGGATGTGGGCATTATGGATGGTGACCTGCTGGCAGTACATCGAACCTCCGAGGCGCGCAACGGCCAGATCGTGGTGGCGCGTCTGGATGATGAGGTGACAGTAAAGCGGTTTCATCGTGATGCCCAGCGTCGGCATCTGGTGGTCCTGCTGCCCGAGAATCCCGATTTTGAACCAATCAGGGTTGATTTGCGGGAACAGCATTTAGCGATTGAAGGATTGGGTGTCGGTGTTCTACGCCAGGGGCTGGAGATTTCGAACCGTTTCAGGCGCAACTAAAAGCATCGTACCGTATATACTATCTTTAAGTTCCGGAGTTCAAGCTAGGATGGTTGTAGGGTGCGCCGTGCGCACCTTGATTGCTCATTCCGGTGCGCACAGCGCACCCTACGTTCGCCACATGCAAAGAAGCCACGCAACATCATCACGAACCTTGAACCTTGAGATACCAAAGAGGAGCGAAGGATAGCCAACGCCGCAACGGTTGAGATCTGCACGGGGTTGCTGTCGTTGCATTGTCGATTTTGTGCAGGCAGGGGAGACGGTTAGGTGCTGGGAGTTCTGTTACTGGGGTTTCTGATAGGCCTGCAGCACGCGATGGAAGCGGATCATGTTGCTGCAGTCGCGTCCCTGGCAACTCAAAACCGCACACTCGCACAGACAGCCAGGCAGGGTGTTGTCTGGGGGCTGGGGCACGCCTTGACGCTGTTTCTCTTTGCTGGAGTAGTGCTGGTTTTCGACCTGATCATGCCTGAGTCTCTGGCTCGCACCCTGGAATTGGCGGTGGGTGTGATGTTGATTCTACTGGGCGCTGATGTTTTGCGTCGTCTGATAAGTGAGCGAGTGCACTTTCACGCCCATAATCATGGAGAACTGACCCATTTTCATGCCCACTCCCATCAGGGCGGCGGCGCGCATGATGCTGATCCTCATTTGCACAAACACTCCAAGCGGTTTCCCCTGCGTGCACTCTTTGTCGGCATGATGCATGGTATGGCGGGTTCCGCCGCGCTGATCCTGCTGGCGCTGGAGACGGTGGTCTCTCCTCTTGAAGGTCTGCTCTATATCCTGGTTTTCGGTTTCGGTTCAATAGCCGGCATGGGGCTTTTGGCGCTGGTGATCGGTCTGCCCTTGCGTCTCTCATCCCGTTCTCTCACATGGGCGCATAACGGCCTGAAAGGGGTGGTGGGTTTTCTCACGGTGGGGCTGGGTGCTGCTGTGATCGTGTCGGTCATTTAACGTTTTTTTCCGTATCTGCTGACGGTGCATCACACTTTGTCTGCGCGGGTGGATGGAACAAATTGCCTGATTCACCGGCTCCGGTTAAACTCACCCGTTGATAACTCCCGAATTTTTCACAAATTTCAGTTACGGAAAAACATTTGGAAGCGGTGCGAAAAACCAATCTGCTGGAACTCGACCTCAAGTCGATGGAGGCTTTTTTTGTCGACCTGGGCTCAAAGGCCTTTCATGGCCGCAATGTGTTCAAGTGGATTCACAAACACGGCGTGGTTGATTTTACGGCTATGACCGATATCTCCAAGCGGCTGAGAGAACAACTGGAAGCCGTGGCCGAGGTGCGTCTGCCCGAACTGGTTTTCGAACAGCCGTCCTTGGACGGCACCCGCAAGTGGGTACTGGAACTTGAGGATGGCCAGCGCATCGAGACCGTTTATATCCCGGATGATGGGCGCAGTACCATCTGTGTCTCCTCGCAGGTGGGTTGTGCTCTGGACTGCTCCTTCTGCTCCACCGCCCAGCAGGGATTCAACCGCAACCTGAGTGTGGCGGAGATCATCGGCCAGGTCTGGGTGGCGGCCCGGGAACTGGGTCACTCCCCCACCAACGTGGTGATGATGGGTATGGGCGAGCCACTGGCCAACTTCGATCCTGTGGTGACCGCGATGGACATCATGCAGGACGATCTGGCTTACATGCTCTCCAAATACCGCGTGACCATCAGTACCTCCGGGATCGTGCCTGCCCTGCGGAAGTTGAAGGAGGTGAGCGATGTCAGCCTCGCCGTCTCCCTGCACGCGCCGGATAATGCGCTACGTGATGAATTGGTGCCGATCAACCGGAGATATCCCCTTGAAGAGCTGATTCCCGCCTGCCGTGATTTCATTGAAGGTGATAAGCGGCGCAAGGTAACTTGGGAATATGTGATGCTTGATGGGATCAATGACAGCATCAAACACGCCAAGGCGCTGATTCGCCTGCTTGAGGGGACACCCTCCAAGGTCAACCTGATTCCGTTCAACCCGTTCCCCGGCAGCGACTATAAAACCTCACCGCCGGAACGTGTCGAAGCCTTTCGCCAACGGCTGAAACGCTCGGGTATTATCGCAATGACCCGCAAGACCCGTGGTGACGACATCGATGCCGCCTGCGGCCAATTGGTGGGTAAGGTGCGGGATCGTAGTCGCCGAAATCTCAAACCCAGGCAATCACAGCCTTTGCAGGTAAATCCCTCATGAAAGGCATAAGTGTGCTGCCTCTTTTTAGCGTGTTGTCAGTCGTGTTGTTGATGAGTGCCTGCGCCGGTCAGGAGACCCGGCAGGAACAGGATAATATTGGAGATCTGGGAAGGAGCACGCAAGAGAGCCCGGCCGATATATATTTACAGATGGGCATTGCTTATATGCAGGATGGCCAACCGGCGATTGCTCTGAAGAAGCTGAGGAAGGGGCTTGCTGTCGATCCTGACAATGCCGAGATCCACAATGTGATCGCCATTTTTTACGAACGTTTGGGCGAGACGCAATTGGCTGAAACGCACTACGGTGAGGCTGTAAAACTGCAGCCGAAAAACCCTTATATCCATAATGCCCGCGGCAGCTTCTTTTGCAAACAGAAACGCTATCAAGAAGCGAAGGATGAGTTTGAACGCGCGGTGAGTAATCCGCTCTATCCCACTCCATGGGTCGCACTGACAAATGCAGGGCTCTGTGCCGAACGGGCTGACGACAAGACCCTGGCAGAATCCTATTATCGGCGGGCGCTCTCCAGCAAAAAAGACTATCCGCTGGCACTTTACCAAATGGCGGAAACCAGCCTGGAGCAGGGGAACTATCTGCCGGCGCGTGGTTATCTAGAACGTTACAATTCAGCGGCTCAGCCAACTGCAGGATCATTGTGGCTAGGGGTGCGGATTGAGCATGCATTGGGTGGCCGGGAGCAGGCCGCTGCATATAAAAAGCTGCTCAGGGACAAGTTTCCGGACGCCCCTGAGGTTCAGCTCCTCAATAAAATAGAACGATAATGAGTGTGCTTACCAATAATAGTGAAAGTGAGTCGGAAGCGGCGGGAGAACCCATCGAGAGCCCCGGGGCGCGTCTGCGCAAGGCGCGTCAGTCCCAGGGCTTGGATCAGGCGAAGGTTGCCGCCCAGCTCCACCTCAGTGAGACAATGATCGAGTCGTTGGAATGGGATGATTTCGATGTCCTGCCCGGTGCGGTTTTTGTACAGGGATACTTGCGCAACTATGCGCGTTTACTACAGCTGCCCGAGGAGGAGATACTGGCAGCTTTTCAGGCACTATCACCCGCTCAGCAGAGCCATGGTTTTCCCAACGGGAAGGTGGCGACAGTGGGGACAGAGGTGCGCAGCAGTCATGGTGCCGTGCGCATGATGACTTGGCTTATTGTTATCTCTCTGTTGGCGCTGCTGGGTATTTGGTGGCAGGGCCAGCTTGATCTGAGGTTGAGTGGTGATCCCGTTGATACACCTGTAGAGATGGCCCCTGTCATCGAGCCATTGCCGGAAATGCAAAATGATACTGGCGTGTTAACGCTTAGCCCACCCCCTGCGCAGGAAGACGAGGCGCCAGTTGAATCTCAAGCGGTTGTTGCAGATTCTTTGGAAGGGGAGACGCCGAGTGAGGCTGAAGTGGCCGAGGCAGAGGACGTGGTGGTCGCGGACCAGGAGGCGGCGCAGGAATCTGTGGCTATTCAGTTGGAGGAGAGCGAAACGGATGCCGTCGCGAGCGTTGACGAACCGCCTCCAGCGCCAGTGGAAACCCCGGCACCAGCACCCGCCGCCCCAAAGGTTGTGTTCGAATTTTCTGAGCGGTGTTGGGCAGAAGTGCGTGATGCCAACGGCAGGGCGCGAATTTTTGGTGAGATTGCTGCGGGTACCACGCGTTTGCTTGATAAAGGCCCCGCCCCCTACACGGTAGTGCTGGGCAATGCATCGGGTGTAAGCATAACCGTTGATGGGGTCGCATATGACCTTAAGCGCCATGCCCGGGCGAATGTGGCCCGCTTCAGTTTCGATCCGTCAAATTTGTAGTTTGGGTTATGTGATTTCCCCCTGCAGTGTGCCAGTCTGCTTCATCCGTGTTAGTCTACGCGGTTTTAACCGTTCCACTTAAACGATTACCAGTAGTTCCAGCCGATGGCAAAAAACATCCAGGCAATCCGCGGGATGAAAGATATCCTGCCTGAGCAGACACCTCTGTGGCAGTTTCTCGAAGATACCGTGCGTTCGGTCCTAAGCCGCTATGGGTACGGCGAGATACGCATGCCCATCGTGGAGTTGACCGAGCTCTTCAAGCGCTCTATCGGCGAGGTGACTGACATCGTCGAGAAGGAGATGTATACCTTCGATGACCGCAACGGGGATAGCCTGACCCTGCGTCCGGAGGGCACTGCCGGCTGTGTACGCGCCGGTCTGGAACATGGCCTGCTGTTCAACCAGGTGCAGCGCCTCTGGTATCGTGGTCCCATGTTTCGTCATGAGCGGCCCCAGAAGGGACGCTATCGGCAGTTTCATCAGATCGGGGTGGAGAGCTTTGGTCTCGAAGGACCCGATGTCGATCTGGAACAGATACTCATCACCCATCGCATCTGGCGTGAGTTGGGCCTGGATGGACTGGAACTGCAGCTCAATACTCTGGGCACTGCGGAAGAGCGAACTGCCTACAAGGTTCTGCTGGTAGACTATTTTCGTAGTCGTATCGACGAACTGGACGCGGACAGCCGGCGTCGTCTTGAGAGCAATCCGCTGCGGATTCTGGATACCAAGAACCCGGATATGGCTGTAGTGGTGAGCGATGCGCCGACCCTGATGGACCATCTTGGTGACGCTTCGCGCGCTCACTTTGAAACCCTTTGCGCCGGTCTGGATGCCGCGGGGGTGGCCTATGTCATCAATCCGCGTCTGGTGCGAGGGCTTGATTACTACGCCCGCACAGTGTTTGAGTGGGTCACCACACGGCTCGGTGCCCAAGGTACTGTTTGTGCCGGCGGACGCTATGATGGGTTGGTTAAACAGCTGGGGGGTCGCCCCACACCGGCGGTAGGTTTCGCCATGGGCCTGGAACGCCTGATTGCCCTGCTGGAAGAGAGCGAGACGGCCAAACGTCTGTCCTCGGTGGACCTCTATCTGGTGATGATGGGTGAAACCGCGCAGCGTGAAGGTGTGCAGTTGGCTGAGCGTCTGCGGGATGAACTGCCGGATCTGAGGTTGATTGTGAACTGTGGTGGCGGTGGTTTTAAGAGTCAGTTCAAGAAGGCGGACAAGAGCAATGCCCGTTACGCCCTGATTTTTGGGGACGATGAACTGGCCAATGGAGAGGTGGGTATTAAGCCGCTGCGTGGCGAAGGCGAACAGCAGCAGGTGAAATTGAGTGAACTGGCGGGCATTATTGCCGGTCTGACAGCGTAAAATCACTCTAGGAAGTTATCGGGTTTATCCGCTTCAAACGGATAAACCCGATAGCCTCCTGGTGGTGATTATTTTTGACTGAACAAAGGAAACCGGATGAGCGTTTACCAGACTGAAGAAGAGCAGGTCGAAGCGTTAAAAAAGTGGTGGCAGGAGAACGGTAAATCCGTAGTCGCCGGCGTGGTGATCGGATTGGGTGCCGTATTTGGCTGGCAGTCCTGGGGAGAATACAAAGAGCGGGTTGGTGGAGACGCCTCAGTCGCTTTCAACCAGATGATCACAGCTGTAGAAAGTGGCGACAGCGATTCTGCCAGCAAGCAGGCGGAGCTGTTACGCCTGGAGTACGAATCCTCGAACTATGCGGTTTTCGCAGCGTTGGCACAGGCGCGCATCAAACTCGATGCAGGGGACTCCCCAGCAGCCCGCTCACAGTTGGAATGGGCTATAGATAACGCTTCAGAACCTGGCCTGAAACAGATCGCACAGTTACGGTTGGCGCGCATTCTGTTGAGTGAGGGCGATCTGGATGGCGCTGCCGCCCGGGCGAAGGTCGATAGCGGATCCTATGCGGGTGAATTTGCCGCACTACGGGGTGACATTGCCCTGGCCCGTCAAGATAATAAAAGCGCCCGCGACGCCTATAGCCTTGCCCTTGCCAATGGGGTGGGTAACAGCTCGCTGGTGCAGATGAAACTTGACGATCTGGCAGTGGAAACACCCTGAGGTCGTTATGAAGCGCGTCTGGTTCGGGTTCTTTCTGCTCTCGCTGCTGTCTGGCTGTAGCAGTCTCTTTTCCACCAAGGATAATGCTGATCCACCGGCGGAACTTGTGGATTTCACTGAGGCGCTGGAACTTGAAACGCTATGGCAGCTCAATGTGGACGGAACCGACGGTAAGTTTCTCGCGATTGCCCCTGCAATTGCTGATGAACATCTCTTTATCGCAGACCCGAAAGGCCGGGTTGTGGCGGTTGACCGTCTCAATGGCAAACGACTGTGGGATGTGGAGACCAAGCTGCTGGTGAGCGGTGGTCCGGGTGTGGGCAATGGCCTGGTGTTACTGGGCACTGCTGAGGCTGAACTGGTGGCGCTGAACGCAGCGGATGGCAGTGAGAAGTGGCGTCGCCGGGTCAGTAGCGAGGTACTCTCGGTTCCTGCTGCATCCCGGGGCGTTGTGGTGGTACGCACCGTCGATGGCCGGGCGGCCGGACTGTCGGCCGATACAGGTGCCAACCGTTGGACCTTTGACCATTCGGAACCTGTTCTCACCCTACGTGGCAACAGCTCACCAATCATCAATGAAGACCAGGTGTTCATCGGCTTTTCCAACGGCAAGCTTGCCGGACTCTCTCTGGATAGCGGCACTGCCAATTGGGAAGCAACGGTTGCCACCGCACACGGGCGGACCGAACTGGAACGGATAGTGGATATCGACTCAGATCCGGTGGTGGTGGAGGGTGTCATCTACGCTGCCAGTTTTCAGGGGCAGGTTGCAGCGGTTTCCGAAAGCAGCGGCGTGGTGCTATGGAGGCGGGATATCTCGGTGCACGCTGGTCTGGATGCGGATTGGAGACAGCTCTATGTCACTGACGACGAAGACTCTATCTGGGCTCTCGAAGCGGGCAACGGTGCGACCCTGTGGCAACAGAAGGCACTTCACGCAAGAAAGTTGTCGGCCCCTGCCATTATCGGCAACTATCTGGTAGTGGGAGATTACGACGGTTATCTGCACTGGTTCTCCCAGGAGGATGGCCGCATGGTTGCGCGCATTCGTGTGGGCAGTGAGGGTATTCGCGCCAAACCCCAGGTGGTGGACGGCATCGTCTATGTCTTTGACGACAGTGGAAAGCTGACTGCATTGCGCATGCGTCAGCCCGAAACGGAAACCCCCTGAGCCGAAGCCATGCTTCCTGTCATAGCACTTGTCGGTCGCCCCAATGTGGGCAAGTCCACGCTTTTCAATCGCCTCACCCGCAGCCGGGACGCCCTGGTGGCGGATCAGCCCGGTCTCACCCGTGATCGTAAATATGGCACCGGAAAGATGGGTGACAGCCCCTATGTGATCGTCGATACCGGCGGCATCAGTGGTGATGAAGGGGGGGTTGAGTTCCTGATGGAGCAGCAGGTGCGTCAGGCCATCGGCGAGGCGGATCATATTCTCTTTCTGCTGGATGCCAGAGAGGGCTGTACCGGCGGTGACGAGATGATTGCCGCTGAGCTGCGCCGCACCGGCACGCCGATTACTCCGGTGGTGAACAAGAGTGAGGGTTTGGAGGTGGAGATGGCCGCTGCCGACTTCTTCTCCCTGGGACTGGGTGAACCCTCAGCGATTGCCGCAGTTCACGGCCAGGGTGTGAATACCCTGATCAACCAGGTACTCGATACCCTGCCACCGGTGGAGACGCCGGACGAGGAGAACAAGGGGACGCAGATTGCGGTGGTTGGGCGCCCCAATGTGGGTAAATCGACGCTGGTCAACCGCATGCTGGGAGAGGAGCGTGTGGTAGCCTTCGACCAGCCGGGCACCACCCGGGACAGTATCTTTATCCCTTTTATCCACGACGAACGTCCCTATACGCTTATCGATACGGCGGGTGTGCGACGGCGTGCACGCATCCACGAAGCGATCGAAAAATTCAGTATCGTCAAAACGCTGCAGGCCATCGAGCAGGCCAATGTGGTGCTGATGGTGCTCGATGCCCATCAGGGCGTGGGAGAGCAGGACGCCACTCTGGCGGGCCATGTGCTGGAGAGTGGTCGCGCGTTGGTCCTGGTGGTGAACAAATGGGACGGTCTCACACCCGAGCAGCGTGTGCAGATGAAAGAGGAGATTGGCCGAAAACTGCCGTTTCTTGGTTTTGCGCGGCTCCATTTCGTCTCCGCCCTGCACGGTTCAGGTGTGGGTGACCTCTACCAGCTGGTGGATCAGGCCTATGAAAATGCCATGCGGGACATGGCGACGCCCGAACTGACCCGGTTGCTGGAGCTGCTGGTGCAGGAGCATCAACCGCCATCTGTGCATGGTCGGCGTATCAAGATGCGCTACGCGCATCAGGGTGGAAAGAATCCGCCGATTATTGTGATTCACGGCAATCAGACTCAGCATGTGCCGAATCCCTACAAACGCTACCTGGTGGGCCGTTTCCGCGAAGCGATGAAGTTGATCGGGACGCCGATTCGCATCGAGTTCCGCTCAGGCGACAACCCCTATGAGGGCAAGAAGAACAAGCTGACCAATCGACAGATACAGAAGCGCCAGCGACTGAAGAGACACGTCAAACGCCAGGATCGGAAAAAATAACTTTTTCAAAGAGTGCCTGCTGGCAGCGAGGTAGGTCGGGTTAGGCGCGAACCCGCACGCGGCTTGCTGGGAAGCGTCCGGAGCGGCGCCCCGCCGCGATTTGCCCATCTACGGAGTCATCGCGGCGAGGGCGCCGCTCCTACAATTGGATCGCCAGAGCCGCAAGCTTGATCCGGCCTACGGCTAGAACACCCCCAGATCTTGATAAGAGCGCGCCAGCTTGCTTACCGCGATGTAATAGGCCGCAGTGCGGTAGTCATCAATCTCCTCTTTACGGCAGCGGATGTCGATGATCTCCTGCAGTGCCTGACGCATACTGTCATCCAGACCCGAACGCACCAGGTCCTCCTCATTGGCCCCCTTCTCCAGCTCAGTTCGGATCCACTCCGGAATAGTCCGGCCGTTTGTCTCGTCCAGTGCTTGCAGGATATGGCGTCCGCGGTTCTCATCATAACGGCGTTCAAGACGACCGAAACGGATATGGGTGAGGTTCCGAATCCACTCGAAATAGGAGACCACGACACCGCCGGCGTTGACATAAGCATCCGGCAGGATTGTGATGCCACGGCTGCGCAGGATGCGGTCAGCTTCGAAGGTGATAGGACCATTGGCGGCCTCGGCGATCAGTTTCGCCTGGATATTGGGGGCGTTGTCTTCGGTGATGGCGGCCTCGACAGCGGCCGGGATCAGTATGTCGCACTCCATCTCCATTACCTTGGCGCCATCCTCCAAAAACTCCGCCCCGGCAAAGCCCTGGAAACCGCCGTGGGAACATTTATGGTAGAAGGCTTCCTCGATGTGGATGCCGTCAGGGTTGAAGAGTGCCCCGTCGTGTTTGATGATGGCGATGATCTTGGCGCCATCATCCTCGGAGAGAAGCTTGGCGGCGTGGTAACCGACATTACCGAAGCCCTGGACGATGATGCGTTTCCCCTCCAGATCTCCATCCAGTCCGGCTTCATTGAGCTCCTCCCGATGTCTGAAAAACTCCCTCAGGGCGAACTGCACACCACGCCCGGTGGCCTCGGTACGTCCCTGCAGACCGCCGTGGGCGACCGGCTTGCCGGTGACACAAGCCACATAGTTGATGTCTTCCGGGTAGAGGTGTTTATAGGTGTCTGCAATCCAGGCCATCTCCCGCTGGCCGGTGCCGACATCGGGAGCGGGTACGTTGGTGGCTGGATTGAGGAAACCTTTATTGGCGAGTTCCCGGGCAAAGCGGCGGGTGATGATCTGTAACTCATCCCGGGTATAGTTTTCGGGATTGATGTGCAGTCCCCCTTTGGAGCCGCCGAAGGGGACATCCACGATGGCGCACTTATAGGTCATCAGCGCTGCCAGAGCCTCCACTTCCATCTGATCCACGTTCTCGGCAAAACGGATGCCGCCTTTCGATGGCAGACGATGGATGCTGTGCACTGCGCGCCAGCCGGTGAACACCTCGATACGGTCACGGATCTTTACCGGAAAGCTGACCTGGAGTACCGATGTGCAACTCTTGATGGCGTTGTCGACCCCCGGTGGCAGATCCAGGATCTGTAGTGCCCGATCGACCATGTGATCGACGCTCTGACGAAAAGATAGGCCACCTGGGACTTCTGTCATTTTGGAAACTCCTGGGTCGGGGAAACAGTTTTGATGTTTGAAGTCTAGTTGATGGTGCGGTTACTGCTGCAGCGTGCGGCCACCATCGACGGGGATAATCTGGCCGGTGATATAGCGAGCGTCCCGCACCAGAAACAGCAGGGTTTGTGCAATATCCTCAGGGCTGCCGGGGCGCTTGAGGGCCGTGCGGCTGAGGATCTCCTCCTTTTCTGCGGCATCCAGTCCCCGTTCCGGCCAGAGGATGGCTCCGGGTGCAATTCCGTTGACGCGGATCTCCGGTCCCAATTCACGGGCCAGGGATTTCACCAGCATGGCGTTGCCTGCCTTGGCGATGGAGTAGATCGGGTGGGCCTTGAGTGGACGTTCTGCGTGGATATCCACCAGATTGACGATGCTGCCGTCAGACACTTTCAGCAGAGGGGCGGCAGCCCGGGAGAGAAAGAAGGGGGCCTTGAGATTGCTGCCGATAAGGTCGTCCCAGTCGGTCTCGGTGGCTGTTTCCAACGGGGTCGGGTAGAAACTGGAGGCGTTGTTGACCAGCAGGTCGAGGCGGCCGAAGACACTCTTGGCCGCTTCAATCAGCAGAGGCAGATCTGCGGTTTCGTGCAGATCTGCCTGCGCGAGGACGACTGATCCGGGGCGCCCGGTTTCAAGCTCCGCCTTTAGTCTTTCTGCGGCTTGGGAGGAGTTGCGGTAGTGCAGAACCAGGTTCATCCCTTCCCGGTGGAGGGTGCGGGCGATTTTGGCGCCGATGCGGTGGGCGCCACCTGTGATCAGTGCGCACCTGCCGCTGAGTTGCGTGGTGATCGTTTTTTGCGTCACGCTCCTACTCCGTGGTTGAATGCGCGACTACTTCTAGCGCCCTATCAATGTGATAATTACGATGCCGCAATTATTACATTGATAGAGCATTAACGCATTACCCCGGTTTCTACATTATGTCCGATTGTCTGCAGTCGCCGCACCACTCATCCCCCAATAGCCTGCCGTCCCCGGATGCTGCTGCACTGGCTGTCAGTGAACAGCTGGAGCGCAGGATTCGTGACGAAATGGAGCAGACGGGCGGTGCGATCCCCTTCGATCGATTCATGGAACTGGCGCTCTATGCGCCGGGGCTGGGCTATTACGTGGCAGGAAGCCGCAAGTTTGGCGAGGCGGGGGATTTTATCACTGCGCCGGAGATCCCTCCCCTGTTTGCCCGCTGTCTTGCCCGTTCCGCACAGCAGCTGCTGGCGGAGATCGACGGGGGGGCGATTCTGGAGTTCGGTGCCGGTTCAGGTCTAATGGCTGCCGATATGCTGGCCGAACTCGAACGGCTGGATGCGCTGCCGCAGCGCTATCTGATCATGGAGGTCAGTCCGGAGTTGCAGGCGCGTCAACGAGAGACCATAACCCGGCGTGTGCCGGAACTGTCGGCGCGGGTCGAGTGGTTGGATCATCTGCCGGATTCTTTCTCCGGGCTGGTGGTGGCCAACGAACTGCTCGATGCCATGCCGGTACACCGTTTTCGCATGTGCTCGGGGGGTGTGGAGGAGAGCTTCGTCGCCTGGGATGAAGCGGGATTTGTGGAGCGTTTCGACACGGCCGTCAGCCCGGAATTAGACTCAGGTATTGAGCGGATCCAGTCGGCTAACGGGGCGCTGGCGGAGGGTTATGTCTCCGAGGTCAATCTGCGTCTGCATGGTTGGATGAAGGCTTTGGGAACTATGATGGAGCGCGGTGCCGTTCTGCTGGTGGACTACGGCTATCCGCGCAGCGAATTCTTCCATCCGCAACGCACCAGCGGCACCCTGATGTGCCACTATCGCCACCGTGCTCACCCCGATCCGTTTCGCTGGGTCGGTCTGCAGGATATTACCACCCATGTCGATTTTACCGCTGTCGCAGAGTCGGGTGTCGCAGCAGGTTTTGAACTGTTGGGGTATACCACCCAGGCGCACTTTCTGATGGCCAGTGGACTGGACAGCCTTCTGGCGGGTTCGGACCCCAATGACCTGATCAGTCACATGGAACTGGTGCAGGGGGTGAAACGCCTGACCCTGCCATCAGAGATGGGTGAAAGGTTCAAGGTGCTGGGGCTGGGTATGGATGCCGGACAGCGTCTCAGTGGCTTTAGCCTGAGGGACTTACGTGACCGGCTTTAGGTCCTAGGGTTGGACCGCTGATTTTGCAGTTTTCCGGGGCTTTAGCTGGATCAAAGCCTCGTCAATTGCAGCATCAAGGTAGAAGGAGAACAGCTCCACTGTGTTGATGCCGATCATGCGTTTGTGTACCTCTGAGCCCTCCCCATTGAGAAACAGCAGCGTCGGGCTTAAATGGACATCGTATCCATGGGCAAAATGGGAGGCATCCTCGCGCTTGCCCTCGAAGTTTGTGACGTCCTGGCCCAGATCGATAAGGATTTCGCGCATGATGATCTTCTCTTCATACTCCCCGCTCAACAACATCGGATGTAGTATTTCTTGTTTCATCAGGTCGCAGAATGGGCAGTGATCCTGAGAAATCATCAGGAGAATAGGGAGTTTCCGCTGGCTGGAGAGCCTGCCATCCTTTTGCAGATCGGTGGTAATGGGTATACGGATTCCCTCGGTGGAGAATGTCGGGAAAGAGAGCAGCAGAAAGAAGCCGGCAAGGCAGCCGATTGTCAGGTTTCGCACGATATCTCCAAGCTGTCAGTGGGTCGAACGCAGTATAAAGAAATCTGCTCTAATCGTCCCGTAAGATGCGCTTGTGGAGATTATCTGTCAGTGATGAAATGACTGAACCATACTCTTAGTGTGGAAAAGACGCTAAGTCGATCGGTTTGGTGGTTCCGGCGATGGCGTCTGCCGGCAGCTCGATCTTCTGCATGGCTTTCCGGGAGTCCCTGAGTGCGTTGTCGAGTAGGTCTTCGTAGTCTTCCTTGCCGTTGAAGCCCACGATAGGTGCTGTCAGAGGGTTACCATTGGGATCGAGAATTACCACCGTGGGGGTGGCAAAGACCTTGTAGCGGCTGGTAAATTGGCGGCTGCGGATTCGGCTGCCGTCAAAATCGGTGATTTTGCCGCCATTGCTGGTGTTGTATTCCAGAATTGTGGCCTTTTTAACGGCCTCTGGATTTGCAAGCATCGGTTTCAATACCTGCTCTTTGAGTAACTCGCAGTAGCCACAACCATCGGCAGTGAATACCACCAAAATCGGACTATCGGTCAAAGCGGCCTGTTCGGATACGGCCTCCCAGTCAGTGGTGCTCTTGAATTCTGTTGCGTCGGAGACGGAAAAGACCAATAGAAACAGAAAGGCTAAAAGTAATCGAAACTGCATGATTATCCGAGTTATCAAAACCCATGACCTACACTTAAGAATATCATGAGTTTTTAATATATCAACTGTTTCTCAGGGTTTTCCCCTCTAACTGTGAACAGGGTTCATATCACCGGTATCTTTCTCTTCAACCTGTATCGCTTGTTGGAGATGAGTGAAACGGGGGGAATTGTGCGACAGGCCACTTCAAGAGTGGTGTATTGGGAAGGATGCTGTTTTTGGCTGCAGCCAGTATGTTACCGGCTTTCCTCAACGGGCTGATGTTGAGCGATAGCGCTGAAAACGGCCACGATAATTTTTCCCACCCAGATAGAGCGGCACGATTTCATCGATATCCTTGGGTTTGATGTCCAACTCGGGAAAACCATTCTCACCGCAGGTACTATCCGTTTGCAGGGAGAGGTAGTTGTCCTGAGAGAAAGGTTTACCGGGGAGGTGCTCCAGAAGGCGGGCTTGCAGTTGGGAGGTGCGATCTCCCAGACCAACGACTCGCCGCTTCAGATTAAGCATCTGCGCGGTATAGAGGACCAACTCCCGCAGAGAGAAACTGCGCGGTCCGCAGAGATTGAAATGTTTGCCAAAGGTGTGACGATTATTCAAAGCCCGATGGAATGCTTCAGCCACGTCGCCGACATAAGCGGGTGCGAAGCGGGTATCAGGGCAGGCGAGGGGGAACAAGCCTGGTGTGAAGCGCAGTAGCTGAGCAAAGCGATTGAAAAAGCTGTCTCCAGGGCCAAAGATGACCGAGGGACGAAAACTGGTGACTTGCATAGAGGCGCTGCCGTGCGTGTGGGCGCGGTTTTCCCCCTCGCCTTTGGTGCGGAGGTATTGGCTGGTACCGTTTGCCTCGCTGGCGTTTAATGCGCTCATGTGCAACAGTCTGGGAACCCTTGCGTCACGGCAGGCATCGACAAGAGTATCCACCAGTTCAACATGAATTTTTCGGAAGCTGCCCGTGTGACGGCCTTCATTGAGTATGCCGATGAGATTGATCACCGCATCGCAACCCAACCCATAAACTGTCTTGATTAGTACGAATGTTCAGCAGTGACTCACGGAATGAGTCACTGGTTGTTGCAAGATGATGCCACGATCCACAATAGGA
>JAMJIN010000006.1:0-43697 GCA_036784775.1 Chromatiales bacterium
GGATGTGACGTTCTGACGGAGGATGTATCGACGCAGCGAGGCGGCCTTCGCCATCTATGCGCGGTTTTACTCAGCCGCTAACAACGGGGGGGTATATCGCTTCACGCCTTTCCGGCATCAAGCAGATCAAGATCAACACCGAGGGGGAACCAGCGGAGACTGAATCCCACTAGGGGTTACGCATTGTCTGGTTCGTAGGCCTGATCAAGCGCAGTGGATCAGGCAGTGGGTTCGGTACGACCAACAGGCTTCGCGCCGGTTCCGCTACGCTTGAACCGGCCTACATCCCTGTTCTCTCATAGTTTATTCTGCTCGACCAATACCGCCATCGGCTGCGCGGACTCAGCACCATGCCTGTCGAACAGGTTGAGCAGACGCGTTCCCAGATGCGCCCAGTGCTGTTCTCCGCTGGCGGCTATACGCGTCAATCTTGACAGATCCCCGGTTGCGACCCATCTATCATAGGCTTTGATCAAGGCGGGAAAGAGGGTCTTGCGCATCCCCCCAAGACTGCCGACATAGAAGTGCAGTGAGGCAGCATCCGCCTTTTTCACAAGCGCCGGGAGGGTCACAAGACAGTCAGCCCAGTGATCTCTCACGGCACGGGCCATCAACTCCGCCGGGGAGTGGACCACAGACATCACCATCTCATTCCAGGCGTCGCCGACCTCCTTGCCGACCCAATACTCACCCTGTTCATGCAGCAGCACAGCGTTCAGCTCATTCTCAACCATGGCATCGAGTGAAACATCCAGAGCATCCTCGAAATCGTAACAGGCAAAGGCCCGCCCCAACGCGTTATCAGGCCGGCGCCAACGCCAGCTCTCCAACTTCTCCCACAAGACTCGCGGCGGATATAGATTCGGTCACCCTGAGTCATGGCCGCCGGCGCCGCCAGATCCCGGGCCAGCTCCCGGCCCGCCACCAATACGGAGACCGTCCCCGGCTCCTCCCTGCGTTCCAGGTGACCCAGAAAAAACAGCGGCTTGTTTTTGACCCCGTAGCCGGCACTGTAAACCAATCCCAGAGGTTCCAGCTCCCGATTGATCTCATCCACCGCAAAGGGATCGAAAACCCGCCCACCTAGGGACAGATCGGCAAAAGCCACATCATCGAGTTCACCCCAGAGGGCCTCCCGCTCGCTCAGCCAATCTCCAACCTCGGTTTTCGGCAGCTGGACATCGTAGGCCAACCCCTTCTCCCAACGGTAGAACTCCCGCATCTTCATGAGATAGGTGCAGAGGCCATACTCCGCACCGTGATGGGCATCGGAGATATGGCAGTTGTGCTGCACGGCAGCAGTAAACTGTTGCAGAGAATCACGCATAAACCTGGCCATTGAAATTCACTATTTTCCCAGTAAAATAGTTGGGTATTCGTTGAAGGTAGCACGCCCACCGAAGGCATCCAAGTCGGAATATCCCGCGAAAAAGTGCCTAATCTCACCGCCACACAGGCAGTTGAGATGTGGACGCGTGCAGTTACAGGAGATATCATCTTGGGCATCCGCATCAAAAGCCAGTGGCACCGCGAGGAGACCGACCGTTCTCCCAAAGAGATCGGCGGCGCCATCGCCTTCATCGCCTGGAGGATCGCCCTCGACAAAGCGATCACCCTCCACGGTGAAGACTATGTTTACCACAATGACCAACAGCGCCTCGGCGTCATCGCCGAGTACCTGGCGTTTGAGACTCAGATCGCCGACCGCATAGTTTATGAGCAGATGAAGCCAGAAGAGCGCCAGGAACTGGTAACCGAACTGGTACTGAAACTGGCTAATCACTATCAGGACAATGCCAGGGAGATGATAGGTCCAGGCGATCACGCCGACCAGTTCATCAAACTGTTCAACCAGCGTTCCGGCGAGTATGCCGAGTTCAAACTCACCGACGAGGGCCCCAGTTATCCTTTCTTCCGTCATCTTGGCTTCGAGATCCAACAGGTTATGGGCGGGGAGCAGGAGAATCACTGGGTCATCGATCAGGTGATGGATAGAGACGCACCTGACGTCTACAAACAGTTGGCCCGTGCGGTCAAAAACCTCTTTTACTAGGATTCAAAATGCGTCCCACACAGTTGCTGACCATTCTTGAGCAGGAGTTCACCAGCACCCGTTTCGGGCACCACACCCCGGTCATGCTCTGGGGACCACCCGGCGTCGGCAAGTCCGATATGGTGCGACAGGTGGGCGAAAGCCACGCCGTGCCGGTGATCGATATCCGCCTCTCCCAGATGGAACCCAGCGACCTGCGCGGCATCCCTTTCCGGGTGGAGAGCCGGGTCGATTGGGCGATCCCCTCGATCCTGCCGGATGCAGCGCGTCACGGAGAAGCGGGCATCCTCTTTCTGGACGAGATCACCTCTGCCCCACCCACTGTTTCCGCCGCCGCCTATCAATTGATCCTCGACCGCCGGTTGGGGGAGTACCAGGTGCCCGCTGGCTGGGCCATCTTCGCTGCCGGCAACCGCCAGGGCGACCGGGGCGTCACCTACAGCATGCCTGCACCGCTGGCCAACCGCTTCTCTCACTTCGAGGTGGAGGTAAACCTGGATGACTGGGTGGCATGGGCCTATCGCAACGACATCGATGAACGGGTCATCGCCTTCCTGCGCTTTCGCCCTGAACTGTTATTCGACTTCGATCCTGCCCACAACCCGGTGGCCTTCCCCTCCCCCCGTTCCTGGGAGTTCGCCCATCGGGGACTGCACAAATTCGACAGTCATCCCAACTTGCTGCAGGGGGCGCTGCAGGCCTGTATCGGTCCCGCTGCGGGCATAGAGTTGAAGGCATTTGTGGACAGCCTCGACAAGATGCCCGACCTCGATGCAATCCTCGCCGGTGAGGATGTCCCGGTACCCACCGAGATCGACCTGCAGTACGCAGTCGCCGCCGCATTGGTGGGACGCGCCATCCGCGCCCAGGAAGGAGACGACCGTAAGGAGATCCACGGCCATATTCTCGACTACGCCGGGCGTTTCCCACAGCGCGAGATGGGGGTGATGCTGGTCTCAGACATGCATCGCGCCATCGGCAACGAACTCTTCGAAGTACCCCAGTTTTCCACCTGGGCGCAGGCAATCTCGGACGTATTGTTGTTTGAATAATGATTACCACAAAGGGCACAAAGGTAGAATTTTGCCGACCTATCCGTGCCGAGCAAGGTAGGTTGGATTAGCGAAGCGTAATCCAACAACCCATTTTGTCGGGTTACGCTTTGCTAACCCGACCAACTTTACGTCCTATGTGGTTAAACAGGCTTATGGACATAGAACATATCGAAACCAAGCTGGCTGCAGCCCGCACCAAGCTGATCCTGGACAAGCCGTTCCTGGGCGCGCTGGTCTTGCGCCTGCCCATGGAAGAGGCCGATGAAGCGTGGTGCCCCACCACCGCCACGGATGCGCGCAAGTTCTACTACAACCCTGAATACATCGACCGGCTGACCCTGGACGAAACCCAGTTCATGCTGGCCCACGAGGCACTGCACTGCGCCCTCTCCCACTTTGCCCGCCGCCAGCACCGCCACAAACTGCACTGGGATATGGCCTGTGATTACGCCATCAACCCACTACTGATCGGCGAAGACCTGAAACCACCGCCCGGCTCTCTCATCATGCCCATGTTCAAGGACATGACCGCCGAGGAGATCTACCCCTGCCTGGATGAGAAGGACGACGACGAGCCACTGGACAACCACGTCTACGACAAAGAGAACACCAAGGGTTCCGGCAACAGCAAGACCGAAAGGGATCTCTCCTCCCGCGAGCCGGATACAGAGACCTCGGAATCGGGGGATAACGGCCAGGACGACCGGGACGGCGGCGCCTCCCAGCCTCCGCCCCTGTCGGCAGAAGAGCAGGAGACCCTCAACATCCAGTGGCAGCAGCGCCTGGCGGGAGCCGCCCAGCAGGCGATGCAGGCCGGCAAACTGGATGGCGCCATGGCCCGCATGGTGGACCATCTATTGCAGCCCCAGCTCCCCTGGCGGGTCCTGCTGGCCCACTACATGACCGCCGCCGCACGGGACGATTTCAGTTACATGCGCCCTTCCCGCCGCGAGGGGGAGTTCATCCTGCCCAGCCTGCGCAGCAACCAGGTGGAACTTGTGGTGGCGCTGGACACCAGCGGCTCCATTCAGGAGCAGGAGATGGGAGAGTTTCTGGCCGAGATCAACGCCCTCAAAGGACAGATACGCGCCCGGGTCACCCTGCTCGCCTGCGACTCGCAACTGGCGGAGGAGTCACCCTGGATCTACGAGACCTGGGACGAGTTCGAGCTGCCGGAGGCCATCTCCGGCGGTGGCGGCACCAGTTTCAGGCCGGTGTTCGAATGGGTGGAAAAGCAGGGCCTGCGACCCGATCTGCTGGTCTACTTCACCGATGCGGAGGGGGCCTTTCCAGAGCACGAGCCGCCTTACCCGGTGATCTGGCTGGTCAAGGGCAAGGAGAAAACCCCTTGGGGACAGCGCATTCAACTGAACTAGGAACGACAGCCCAACGTACCACGCTGGCACCACCGACAAACAGTCGATATTATTAAGGGAACTCCAGCCGCCAAATACAATCCATTATGGGTATGGATAGACACAGCAGCACCCCGATTTTTCCGCTATTCGCCCTCCTCATCTCCCTCTGCATCGGCTTCACCGCTACCGCATTCGGTGCAGTGCCTGTCAATGGGACAAACGGAGAGAAGATCCGCCTGCCGGAACTGGGATCACCATCTGATCAATATCTGACACCAGCCGACGAGGCCCGTCTCGGACGCGCCTTCATGCAGAGCATCCTGGAAACACAGCCGGTTCTGGATGACCCGCTGATCACGGAATATATCCAGACGCTGGGCAACCGGTTGCTCAATAAAAGTGAAGCTGCTGGCCAGGAATACCGCTTTTTTATCATCGAAGAGCCGATGATCAATGCATTCGCCGGGCCCGGTGGCCATATCGGTATCTTCACCGGCCTCATACTGGCCACCCAGAGTGAAAGTGAACTGGCTTCTGTCGTCGCCCACGAAATCGCCCATGTCACGCAGAAACATCTACTGCGCGCATTCGATGCAGCCAACCGCATGAGCGGTAAGACTGCAGTGCTCATGCTGGCTGCCATCCTGGTGGGCATCGCCGGTTCCCCCGATGCCGGTATCGCCTTGGCCTCGGGGGTCCAGGCCGGAGCACTGCAGGAACAGATCAACTTCACCCGCAGCAACGAGCAGGAGGCTGATCACGTCGGTATCAAGATCCTGGCGGATGCCGAACTGGACCCCCGTTCCATGCCGATCTTCTTCGAGCGCCTGACCCACGCCAACCGGCTCTTTGACAGCGGCATCCCGGAGATGCTGCGCACCCATCCGGTCACCACCAATCGTATTGCGGACGCATTGGGACGCGCCGAGACCTATTCCTACAAGCAGTACAGCAGCGACCTGCGCTACTTTCTCACCCGTGAAACCCTGCGCATGCGGCAGTTCGAAAAGTCTGACGAGGCTGTGGAGCATTTCCGTAGTGGCCTCGAAGAGGGACGTTATCTGAACAAAGAAGCACACCAGTTTGGTTATGCCCTGGCACTCGCCAAGGATCGCAACTTCCCGGCTGCAAATAAACTGATCACCGAACTGCTGAAAAAACGGCCTGACCAAGTCGAATATATCCTTGCAGAAGCTAATATCGCCAAGGAGAGCGGGGGGCGCCAGAAGGCACTGAGATCCCTCGAAACGGCCCACATGCTACTTCCGGACAGCTATCCCGTCACAATCGCCTACAGTGAAATCCTTCTGGAGGCAGGCGAGGCGGAAGAGGCGAAACAGACCATTGATCAGGCCCGCTCATTTCGCCCGAATGACCCCCGTCTCTTTCGCCTGCTTGCAAAAGCTGAGGAAAACCTGAAAAACAGCGCTCAATCACATCGACTGCTGGCAGAAGCCTACGTCGCTGAAGGTAAGCTGCGTGCCGCAATTCAGCAGTTGGATATCGCCCTGAAACAGAAGAAGACGCAGGATTTTTATCAGGCTTCGCAAATTGAGGCCAGACTCAGGGAACTCAAAGCACTGAAAAAGCTCGAAGATACAAAGAAGAAGAAGTGACGATTTTTGACCTAACAAAAAAAACAGGGATTACGGTTTACCCCAAGGAGAGATCAACTAAACCCAAGCTGCAAACACAAGGAAACCCAAGCGGCGATAGGAAAAGTAGCGCCAAAAACATTATAAATTGCTAATAGATAGGCAATTTTTGCTTGCCATAGCCCGGCTTTTCGGTATTCTAACGGCCTACCTGTTAAGGGTATTAAGTAAGCGCACCGATATAGATATTATAATGAGCGCTGCTTTGTATGTGGAACCAGGAGGACTGAATGCGGGCAACCGCAACTCAAACAGCCTTTGCTGTCTCCTCCTTTGTATTGCTTAGCGGACTTACTGCAATTTCATCTGTCCATGCAACGGATATTTCAAATATTGTCGAAGGCAAGAAGATTGCCTTCGACAGAGAGCGAAGTAACTGTCTTGCCTGCCATATGATTGATGATGGGTTTAACCTGGGTGACATAGGTCCCCGCTGATCGCCATCAAAGGCCGCTAACCCGGATAAAAAAGAGCTTTCGAGTTCAAATCCGGGATGCAACAAAAATAATACCGGCAGTCGGATGCCACAATTGCGGCATGCACAAAATACTGTCGGAAAGTGATATCGATAAAGTAGCCGATTTTCTTTACACCCTTTGAAACAACCTATTCTCAATCTGGAGAGTATTTGATGAGTACTGACATGAAACGCAGGATCTTCCTTAAAGGATCTTTGGCCGCTAGCGCGGTCGGTGTTGCTGCAGGCGCCGGTCTGCTGATGCCCCAGCAGGTGCTGGCTGCATGGCCTAAAGCCGCTTTCGAAGCAAAATCGATTCCCGATGCGCTAAATGCACTGATGGGTTCTGGCGATACCACCACTTCCGACAAAATCAAGATAAAGGCCCCGGATATCGCGGAAAACGGCGCCGTTGTACCGATCACCGTCGAGTCTTCCATGGAAGGCATCGAATCTATGGCCATCATCGCCTCTGCCAATCCGGTTCCACTGATTGCTTCTTTCAACCTGTCAGGTAGCGCGATGGGCTTCGTCTCCACCCGTATCAAGATGGGCAAAACCGGTGATGTCATCGGTGTCGTCAAGGCCGGCGGCAAACTCTACAGTGCCAGTAAGGGCGTAAAAGTCACCATCGGCGGTTGCGGCGGTTAATCAACCCCCGGACAACAACGACCCGAATATTCTAGAGGTAAACTGAACATGGCAAAATCCAGCATTAAGATCCGCGCCAAGGTCAAGAAAGACGTCACCACCGTAAAGGCACTGATGACCCATCCTATGGAGACTGGCGGCCGCAAGGACAAGAAAACCGGCAAGCTGATCCCCGCCCACTACATCCAGGAAGTCGTCTGCAAGCACAACGGTGCAACTGTGCTGACTGCTAACTGGAGCGGCGGTGTTTCCAAAAACCCCTATGTGTCATTCAAGTTCGCAGGTGGCGCCAAGGGTGACTCCGTCGAAATCACCTGGAGCGACAATAAGGGTGGCAGTGGCACTCAGACTGCAAAGATCAAATAAGGCACGCCTGAAGGGCGCTCTATCAAACCTGCTTTGATGAAACGCCGGTCCGGGACACCGCAAGGTGTTCCGGATCCCAACACCACCGATCTCCTCTGAGGAAACTCCTGTTATCCTCCCTGGCCCTTTCGATGCCGGCCAGTGCCTACACAGCTGCGGCAAGCTCCCCGGCAAACGGCTAAACTTTGATCCAGAGCTTCCTTCCCAAACGTTTTATGGATGCGCATCTGGGCTGGAATATTGTCTCGCCTACATGAGCAACGGCATCCCTTACAACGCCCCATCAACGTGCAAGTAACCCGGATCCCACTATGCAGCAGGAACAATTGATCGCACTGGATCGTGAGATCGTCTGGCACCCATACAGCGCCATCGGTGCCGACCTGCCCATCTATGCCGTCGAATCAGCTCAGGGTGTACGACTGCGTCTGTGCGACGGCCGGGAACTGATCGACGGCATGTCATCCTGGTGGTGCGCCATCCACGGCTACAACCACCCACAGATGAACGCCGCACTGCAGCGGCAGATGGCATCCATGTCCCACGTCATGTTCGGCGGTCTCACCCACCAACCTGCGGTCGAACTGGCGGAAAAACTGGTGGCAATCACGCCCGAGCCGCTCCATTCAGTCTTCTTCGCCGATTCGGGTTCCGTCTCCGTCGAAGTCGCCATGAAGATGGCGATCCAGTACTGGCACGCCAAGGGGAAGAGAGAAAAACAGCGTTTTCTGGCCCTGCACCACGGCTATCATGGTGACACCTTTGGCGCCATGTCGGTCTGCGATCCGATAACCGGCATGCACAGCCTCTTCAGTGAAACACTGGCACAGCAGTTTTTCGTGGAGAGCCCGGCATGTCATTTTGGCAAACCCTGCACAGCGGAGGATATCGCGCCACTGTCCGACAGCCTCAAGCAAAATCATGAAAAGATCGCAGCGCTGATTTTGGAACCGATCGTGCAGGGCACCGGCGGTATGCGTTTCTACTCGGCGGACTACCTGCGTCAGGCAAGGGCACTGTGTGATCAATATGGCGTACTACTCATCCTCGATGAGATCGCCACCGGTTTCGGGCGCACCGGCAAACTGTTCGCCTGTGAGCATGCGGGTATCTCGCCGGACATCCTCTGTCTCGGGAAGTCACTGACCGGTGGTTACATGACGCTGGCGGCAACCCTGACTACCAGAGAAGTCAGCGGAACCATCAGCCAAGGAGATCCCGGACTCTTTATGCATGGTCCGACCTTCATGGCCAACCCCCTCGCCTGCTCCGCCGCGCTCGCCAGTCTGCAACTGCTGCTCGAATCTCCCTGGCAAGAAAACATTGCCCGATTACAACAAGGACTGGAACAAGGGCTGGCGCCCTGTCGTAACTTCAAGCATGTCGCGGAAGTCCGGATTCTGGGTGCAATTGGCGTTGTCGAAATGAAGGAACCCGTTGTCATGGAAGAGATCCAACCCAGGTTTGTTGATGCCGGCGTCTGGGTTCGTCCCTTCGGAAAACTCATCTACCTGATGCCGCCCTTTATAATGAAACAAGAAGATCTGGCGACACTGACCAGGGCTGTGGTTGAGGTGGTGAGAAGCACATCCCCATCATGAGAGTGGGGTTGTACTGAGGGGCATTGTCTGACAGCAACCAGCCAAAAACCAACATCCAAAATAGAATGTTAATGATGACGATGTTTCCTCTCTAATATCTTCACATAATCTGAAGATTACAATTTAATTGAGGCGATTTTTCCTCTGACCCAAGTTACATTCCACGCAAAAATATCACTTGGTCCCACCTACACTTTCACCATCCAGCAAAACGGCATCCGCCTCTTCTTCCAGCAACTTTGCCCACTCATCTTCCAGAGACCCCACCTCGGTGACACTCTCTTCAACCTCCAGATCAGTGACATCCGGGATTTCTATATCAACGGGTTCAAGTCCATCAACCAAGGCTTCGTCATCATCAGCTAGCACCAATACATCTTCCAGTTCTGGCTCTGGCTCTGGCTCTGGCTCTGGCTCTGGCTCTGGCTCTGGCTCTGGCTCTGGTTCGGGTTCGGGTTCGGGTTCGGGTTCGGGTTCGAGTTCGAGTTCGGGTTCAGGTTCGGGCTCCAACTCGTCTATATCAATAATCACCTCATCCTCAGATATTTCCTCCTCTACCTTGTCTTCAATAACAACATCCCACTCATCTTCAGTTTTGTCTTCTTCTTGTTCTTCCACACTTTCGCTCTGAAACTTGCCGAGAATATGTTCTTTTTCTATATTGTTATCCGAACCACCAGCATACATGGATGAGTATTCATTGAGCATGCGCCCCATGGTGTCCATGGTCACCCTGAGTTCATCAGAGAGTCTTTCATTCTCCGCCTTCAGTCGGTCAATCTCACCGTCCTCGGCTCCATCTGTTCCTGAAACTTCGCCACCCGTCGCTCCTGTAGCCTCCGGCAGTTCCAAGGCCTGGTAGCCAACAACCAGGTTCTTCATATCGATGTCGATCTGCTCGAATGCCACCACGTCCCGTTTGAGAAAACCATTGATTATGTTCTGGTAGAGTTTCATCTCCGATTGAGACAGGTCGTGTACCGCCTGATTCAGTGTCTCTCCTTCATACTTGTAATCATGCGAGAGCCGTTTTTGCAGCCGCTCTTTGCGCATCATTTTATCTGTCTGAATCTTAGCCACCAGGATCTGTGCAGCCTTTCTCTCCTTGCCCTTTTTGATCATTCCCAGCGCGATGAGGACGCCACTGAGCAAAAGCAGCCCCAGCATCAATTCACCCAATAACAGGACAGTCAGACGACTTAATTCGATCATGCCGCCTCCTTCACTTCTGCAGCAGGCAGGTTTTCTGGCAGCTCCTCATCCAGCAGGCTCACCAGGCCTTGCTGGTTGCGACAACGCATCCACCAAAAACCTCCACCCAAGGCCAGCAACAGGAGCAGGTTGCCTCCGCCAAGCCAAACAGCGGTCATCAGTAAACTCTCCTCCTCTTCCTCAACAGCCGGTTCAGGTTTTTCTGCACGCTTTTCCTCTACCGCTTCAGCAGGTGATTCTGCCACTGGCGTGGGTGCAGGCTCAGCCACCGGCTCGGGTTTCGGCTCAACCACAGCGGGTGGCAGCATGATACCTTCCACCTCAACCGGTGCATCGAGATACTCGATAGACTCGCCCGCAACAGTTTTGGCATCCACACTGACGACGATTTTTCGCGCACCGGAAAAGGTTGTGATGTCCAGGTTTCCCTGGCTGACACCACCTGCATCCTGTATCAAATCAAGAGGTGTCTGCTCACCCTCCGCCGTTTCAAGCCAGACTTGGCTCTTCACACTGGGAGGATCGACAAGATCCGCTGCGGGTGTCAGGGTCAACGATAGCTGATTGGGAATCTCTCCGGGTTTTACTTCCAGCGTCACTGGCGGAACCACTTCATAACTCATGCGCTTTTCCCGCACGAAGGTTCTGCCTTTGGCGCTGATGATCAATTCACCGTCACCACTACTGAGGGACTCTCCACCAAACCGCATGGAGAAAAAGCCGTCCCCTGCCTTGGGGTCGGGATCCTTGCCGTCATCAAGCAGGGGCCTTGGCTCCGATTCACCGTTACCATCACGCTGTTGAGCCGTCGCCTCGACCACATTCAGGAAGGACTTTTTCCTGATACGTTTGCCGTGATCAGTAAAGCTCGTCAGAAACGGAAGTGACTGTCCGTGGATCAGCCGATTGGGCAGGTCCGTGGTATTCATCTTGAGATCGGTGACCACCATCACCCGGTTGTCCGGATCGACCTCGGCCCGAATACGCCACTCCCCGGATTTAGGATCACTGATGGTCAGCATGTCGTAACCTTCATCACGATGCCAACTGATTGAATCCGGTGCTGACTCCGCATCAATGGGCTTGCCGCCCGGAGGGATAAGCTGTGTGGGCTTGACACCTGGCTTGTGGAACACCAGCACCGTGGCCTCGGTGATGCTGTCGTCGATAGTGAATTTGTTGTCTTTCAGAGGCACGGCATCCGGTTTGCCCACCTTCTCGAAGATACGCAGAAAGACTCTCTGCAGCTGATTGGCGTCATTGACCTGCTCGTACCAACCTCCAGTGGCCTCTGCCAATTTTCGCATCAGCTCATGATCGGCATTTTCAGAGAGCGCGATGGTATTGACGGCGACCCCCATTTTTTTCAGCCGTGGAAGTATCTTGTTCAAAATCTGTTTGCGGGACGCCTTGTTCTTCGCTTTGTTACGCGAGACATCGACCATGCCGTCGGTAAGTAGAATCAGACTGCGACGATAGAGTGTGGGTGGCCCTTCCCAATCCTCACTGGCCCGTTGCAGGGCCATCTCGATATTGGTTCGCTGACCCGGAGAGCCGATCTTTTTCGACTCATTCCTCGCCTTCCGCTTCCACGCCGCATCGACCTGCCCCAGTGGGATCTGCATGTTGACGTACTGGCCGAATGTCCATACTCCGGCACGCGTTTCGGTGGGCAGTAATCCCACCAGCAGCCGCAAGGCGGGACGACGCAGGTTACCGGGATCGTTTTTCTTCATACTCCCGGAGATATCGATCAGGATACGAACATCCGCCTTCTCTCCCGTCGCCGGTTTTGCCTGTGTGGGTGGTGCTCCCAGTCCCAGCACCACCAATATCAAAACTGGAAATATCCAGCCACTGCGCATCTTCATGCCTGTTCTCTCTTGCCGTGAAAATCTATCTACTCCCTGTAGTAGCGGCAGAATCCGTTAACACTTTAATTCTTTGGGTGAACAGGCACATTGGTCGTATGGCTGGGGGGGAATCAAACCATTCGCGATAGTGGTCGATCAGTATTAGGTATGACGCTTCAGCTTCGACACCTACGAACGGGGTTGATTATAGGGAGAGGGTTTGCCCTCCGGCTGCATGTCAAAGCGTTTGTAGGACCAGAGGTACTGCTCAGGACTGATCCGCACACAAGCTTCGACTCCTTGATTCAATGCGGCCACGGCTGTCTCCGGGTCCGGGGAATCGATCCCTTCCGGAACCGGAACGATGTGTATGTGGTACCCCTTGCCTTTCGGCAGACGTTCGGCAAAACCCAAAACCACGTTGGCACCACTCTTTCTCGCCAATCGGGAAACCAGCAAAATAGTCAGCGCCGGCACACCAAAAAACGGGGCAAAAGCCGCGCCTTTGAGCGACTTTGGCTGCTGATCCGGCAGGATGCCGACAATATTTCCCGCTTGCAGGGTCTGATAGAGACGTTTGATCCCATTGGGGGTCGTCGGCACCAGTTCCGCCCCCGTACGTGAGCGGGCCTGCGTAATCAGTAACTCCAATGCCTGATTTCTGGGTGGACGGTAAAGTGTAGTCACCTGCCCATAGGTCGCCAGGTAGAGCCCGGAAATCTCCCAAGAACCCAGGTGTGGGGTGAGCACGATCAAACCCCGTCCCGGCTCACACTTTACATACTCCATCCCGGAGACCTCTTTCACCAGTCCCAGCACCCGCTCTTTGGGCCAGAACCAGAGCGGTGACATCTCGGCAAATACCTTTCCCGTCTCCTCCAGCGAGCGATTACGCAAGACCAGACGCTCCGCTTCACTAAGGTTGGGAAAACAGAGCTGCAGATTAATATCCGCATTTCGGCTTTCCCGATTGGGCAACAGGATGAAGAGTCGGCCCAGCAGCCGGCCTAGTCCATGCACTCTGCGTAACGGCAGGAAGGTCAGCGAACGTAACAACGCAATGATGATTTTCGTACCCATGTCGGGAATTCTACACTGAAAGATTTTCCGCGGTGACTCTCTTTCCTGGGGTGATTGTTGTTTTCGTCTGAAAACCATCTACCATGAAGGAAAACCGCCGACCTTCACAAAAGACGGAAACTAAAAATGACTGAGACCCTACCCCACGGGATGACGCCCCAGCAGGCATTGCAGATGATGCGGGATGATCCACGCACTGTATTGGTGGATATCCGTTCCAGCATGGAGTTCCTTTTTGTTGGCCATCCCAAAGGCTCGGTGCATATCCCCTGGATCGATGAGCCGGACTGGACCATCAATCCCCATTTCGTCACTGACATTCGTAAGTTGTTGCTGGGCGGCAGTATCTGCACCATCGATGATGGCTGCGCCCCGGTCATCCTGATCTGCCGCAGCGGCAAACGTTCGCTGGAAGCGGGCAAGGCCCTGCTGGAGGCCGACTTCACCCGAGTATTCCATATTGACGAGGGGTTTGAAGGAGACCTGGATGACGACCACCACCGCAGTACTATCGGCGGATGGCGGTTCCGTGGACTGCCTTGGGAGCAGTGTTAGGAAGGTGACAGGTGACAGGTGACAGGTGACAGGTGACAGGTGACAGCAGGATTATTGAGGAAGCATTATTCGGGTCAAGAGGAAACTGTCACATTATTTCTCCGCCCTCGCAGAATGATCCCTCCACATCGGGGAGGGACACGACTGCATGGATGCAGGAGGTAGAGCGAAGCAGGAAGCCGGAGCCGAGGGAGGGGATCAATCAATCCTGATACCTGTCACCTGAAACCTGTTACCTAGTAATCTTTTTTCACCTAAGATTCTGCTTATAAGACGGTATATCGGCATTCAATGCCTTGGAAAAGTTGGAGAAGTCCATGGTCACCGAGGCCAATTCGACGCCTTCGAAGTTGGTATTGGTGACATCGGCACTGCGCATCACGGTGCCCCCCATCACTGCATGAGAGAGATCGGCACCGGAAAGATTGACATTTCTCATCACACAATCCTCGGCGGAGATATTGCGCAGACGGGCGCCACTCAGGTTGGCGCCTTCCAGATTCGCCAGATTGATGGCGCTGAAACCGTCCGGCTGCTGGCTTTCGAGGTTGATCCCACTGAGATCGGCTTTGATCAGGTTGGTGTCGTTCAGATGGGCATCCCTGAAATCGGCATTGGAGAGATCAGCCCGGCGCAGATTGGCCTTGATGAATAGCGCATCATGAGCCACGCTTCCTGATAGATTGGCCTCCTGAAAATCGGCATCACACATATCCGCACGGCTCAGGTCGGCACCTGACAGGTTGGCCCCGCGAAACATCCCGTTGCGCAGGTCAGCACCTCTCAGATCGGCGCCGCTGAGATCGGCCCCTTCCAGCACCGCCGCATTGGCGCGAACATTACTACCGAAACGCGCCTGAATCAGATTTGCGTCCTTCAGACTCGCGCCACTCAGATGTGCATTATTGAATGTTGCACCCTGCAGATCGGCACCACTCAGATCAGCATCGATCAACTCAGCGGAGTTGAATCGCACACCCCGCAGATCTCTGTTTCTCAAATCTGCCGCCTCCAGATCCATCTCCCGCAGGTCTGCACCGACCAACGTTTCGAGTTCGAGACTGGCAATCACTTCACCCGACACTTTATTTTTGATTTCCAGCATTTTTTCTCCATTTTTTGCCGCATCACTGTTTTCCCTAATTGGAAGCATAGTCCCAGCCTCTACCCTCTGGAAGACTTTATCCATCCAAGGTGATCATGATCAACAGAAGAAGGCTATCAACAACTATACTTTCCCGTAGATAGTGCGTTTTTTCGCAGTCTGTGGAAAGTCGTCAATGACAAAAAAAACATCACCCAGATTTCGATCGCGTCGACCGGCTCTCGACCATGCCGCGCTACCCCATAAGGTTGAACTGCCGCTGGGCATGGCGGGCAGTGTCGCCCGCACATTCATCGACTCCCCCCTCTCCCCCCTGCTTCTGCTCGCCTGCCTCTTCATCGGCATCCTGGGCCTGATCTTCACGCCGCGGCAGGAGGATCCCGAGATCCTGGTGCCGATGATCGATGTCTTCGTCAGTTACCCCGGTGCCTCCTCGGATCAGGTCGCCAGCCTGGCCACCGATCCGCTGGAACGCATGATGAGCGAGATCCCCGGCACCAAGCATATCTACTCCGCCAGCGAACGTGAGCGGGCCATCGTCACCGTCCGCTTCAAGGTCGGGGAGAAGCTAGGCCCCTCTATCGTCAAGGTGCACGACAAGATCCAGTCAAACCTCGACAAGATGCCCCCCGGCGTGGCAATGCCGCTGGTAAAACCCAAAGGCATCGATGACGTTCCGGTGGTTACAGTTACCCTCTGGTCTGAGGAGATGAGAGACGTCAATCTGCGCGCCCTCGCCTTCGATGTGCTGCAGCGTCTGAAGGAGGTGCCCGATACGGGACAGGGTTTCGTGGTCGGCGGACAGGCGCGTCAGGTACGCATCGAGGTCCTGCCCGAACGGCTTGCGGGTCACGGCATCAGTATGGACTCGGTAGCCAATACGATCCGCACCGCCAACATCGAACAGAGTTCCGGCTCGTTGGAGATCAGCGATACCCACTATAAGGTCACTGCCGGTCACTTCCTCAAAAATGCCGCAGAGGTGGCAAAGCTGGTGGTGGGTAGCCATTTCGGCAAACCCGTCTATGTCCATGATGTGGCGAATGTGTTCGATGACGCAGAAGAGACCCAACGCATGGTCAGCTTCATCAGTGGCACCGCCTTGCCCGATGAGGCGACTCACACTGAAGGCGCAACAGCGGTCACCATTGCCATTGCCAAAAAAGAGGGAACCAACGGTGTCGCCGTGGCCGATGCGCTGCTGGATAAACTGGAGCGTCTCAAAGGCCGGCTGATCCCCACCAACGTCAACGCCGAGATCACCCGCAACTACGGCAAGACCGCCAATGACAAGGTCAACGAGCTGCTCATCGCCCTCCTTGAAGCCACCATCGCGGTGAGCATTCTCAGCTGGCTGCTGATCGGCCGCCGCCCGGCGATGGTGGTCATCACCATCATTCCGGTGGTCATCCTGGTCACCATCTGGTCCTCCTGGGTGATGGGTTACTCCATCAACCGGGTGAGCCTCTTCGCCCTGATCTTCTCCATCGGCATACTGGTGGATGACGCCACAGTGGTGGTGGAGAACATCTTCCGGCGCTGGCTACACGACGATTCAACCAGTAAAGAGATTGCAATAGACGCCGTGCGTGAGGTGGGCAACCCCACGATCATCGCCACGCTGACGATCCTCTCCGCCCTGCTGCCGATGGGTTTCGTCAGCGGCATGATGGGGCCCTATATGTTTCCCATTCCCCTGTTCGGCTCGGTGGCCATGATCTTCTCCCTCTTCGCCGCCTTTGTGTTCACCCCCTGGACCGCGCGTCTGATGCGACCCAAACTCGATGCACTGAAGCGGGCGGAAGAGAAAGAACGCAAGATCCAGGCCGCCATCGGCAAGCTCTACCGGCCTATCATTGAACCCCTGGTCCACAACCGGCATCTGGCGAAGGTCTTCCTGATCAGCATCATCATCGCCTTCTTCGCAGCCTGCTCCCTCTTCTATTTCAAAGCGGTGACGGTAAAAATGTTGCCGTTCGACAACAAACCGGAATTCAACGTCATCATCAACATGCCCGAGGGCACCGCCCTGCCGGTCACCGCCAATGTGACCCAGCGGCTGGCCCGGCACCTGAAAGGCATGCCTGAGGTCACCGCTCTGCAGACCTACATCGGCACCGCCTCCCCGTTCAACTTCAACGGCATGGTGCGCCACTACTATCTGCGCCAGGAACCTTGGCAGGCCGATATTCAGGTGATGCTGATCGACAAGGATGATCGAAAGCGCAGCAGCCACCAGATCGCCGAAGCGGCCCGGCGCCTGCTGACACCCTTCGCTCAAGAACTGAACGCCCGCATTTCGGTGGTCGAGATGCCCCCCGGCCCACCGGTACTGCAGACCGTCGTGGCAGAAGTTTACGGTCCGGATGATCTCACCCGCAAGACCGTCTCAAAAGACCTGATAGAGATGTTCAAAGCAGCCCCCAATCTGGTAGACGTCGACTCCTACATCGCCGATGACTATAAGCGTTGGCACTTTGCGGTGGATACCGAAAAAGCCACCCGCCGTGGCGTGCAGGTGGAAACCATCACCCGCAATCTGGACATGGCCCTCGGCGGCTACAAACTGGGCGACGTGAAACGGGGACACGAATTGGAGCCGACCTATCTGGTCATTCAGTTGCCGCTGGCCTCCCGCGCCGAACTGAACCGACTTGCCAACCTGCCGATTGCAGGAGGAGAAGGCGCGACCATTCCACTCTTCGAACTGGGCAGATTTGAACTGATAGCGGAAGACCCGATCATCTACCATAAGGATCTGCGTCCCATGGAGTATGTGGTGGGCGAGATGGAGGGCAAACTCGGCGCACCACTCTACGGTATGCTCGCGGTGGAGGATCAACTCAAACAGTATGAGACTCCGGATGGGGTTCAGATCAGCGGCACCATGACGGGGCCGCCGCAGGACGATGCTGTCTCCGGCTTCGAATGGAGTGGCGAGTGGATCATCACCTATGAGACCTTCCGCGATCTTGGACTTGCCTTTGCTGCGGCACTGGTGCTGATCTATATCCTGCTGGTATGGGAGTTCGGCAACTTCATCCAGCCGGTGATCATCATGGCGCCGATCCCGCTGACCCTGATCGGCATCATCCCCGGACACTGGCTGCTTGGCGCAGAGTTCACCGCCACCTCCATGATCGGCTTTATCGCACTGGCCGGTATCGGTGTGCGCAAATCGATCCTGCTGGTGGACTTCGCCAAGAACGAGGTCCACCGCGGCGTGAGCATCAAAGAGGCGGTAATGATGGCAGGACAGATCCGTATGCGTCCGATCTGGGTAACCGATCTCACCATGATGGCCGGCGCCTTCGCCATCCTGTTCGACCCAATCTTCCAGGGCATGGCAATCTCGCTGCTGTTCGGCCCGATCATCGGTATTCCGATGACACTGGCAGTCATCCCACTCGGCTGCATTTCTGCAGGCAAGGCCTTCTGCGCAACAGATGACGAAGAAGCAGACAGCTGTGATCTGCCGGAGACGGAGGCTGTCGTAGAGAAGGAGTAGCTTTTCAGATGATGCCGGATCCACTGCGCTTGATCCAGCCTACTCTCAAACCGTAAATAGAATTAGGATACGATTTAGAGTATATAAATCATAGCGACTGACTATGTTTAGTCAGGTTGTTCTGCACGCTATTCTCTTGAGGGATGCATGAGGGTAACCACCGGATGAGCAGACTCAAACTCTTCATCAGCCATAGCTCACGTCTCGATGACGTGGAGCAGGACCAGCTGAATGAAGACCACAACCGGCAGTTACTGGAAGCAACTTGCAAGGCACTGAAAGATGCCTACGGTAAAAGCATCGATATTCTTGTCGACCAGGATGAAAAGGGCCTCTATCCGGGATGTGACTGGGAAAGTCACCTCAATGAGTGGCTGGCCGAGTGCCATGCGGCAATCATCCTTTTCTCAAAACGCGCCGCTGAGACCTCTCAATGGGTAAAGAAAGAGGCCACCATTCTGACATGGCGAAGAGAGATTGAAAGCAATTTCACGCTGATCCCGGTCATGCTGAAAGGGCAGGTAAAACAGGCAGATCTTGAACAGGATATCTGGGAGATCCTGCAGGTTGAAAAGAACCAATACATACAGGCTGCCGAAAGCGCTGACGACATTGTCGATGGCGTAAAATTGGCACTTGGCGCACCCGGTGCAGTTAAGGCGGATTTCCCGCAAACCCCATTTGAGCGAGTCGAGAGCCTCGTCACCAAACTCCTGCAAGAAGGAACCGACAAGCAAAACCTGACGGATGTCTGGAACAGCCTGGAGAAGTGTGACATCAAACCCGAATGGAATCCGGATGAGACTGCCCGGTTTTCCAATGCATTGGCACGATACATGTTGCGGGATTCGCAAACCTGTCTGCAGAACTTCTGGCACATCATCAATAAATTGAAACCCAACCCGGATCAAGCGCGCGCAAAGGAACTCCTCAAGGCGATTCGCGCACTCTGGGTGGATGCCAAGGCTGCAGGACTTATTCCCCTATCCCGCAAACAGCAGGGAATGATCGCAATCAATGGCAATCTTTTGTTGGAAGTTTCGAAAGAGCTCAATACAAACCACTACACCCTCGACCGCTATCTGGAGCGCGCCTGGCCGGAAACCGATGGGATAAGAACCATTCCAGTCACAAGCACCGATATTGACGAGATACAAAAAGAGATCAGAAAGGAGTTCGGCATGCAAAACACGCCGATTCCTCCGGAGATTGTGGATCAGTTAATCAATGACTATTCAGACCCTCTGTTTGTCTATCTGCATTGCTCGATAGAAAGTGGAGGCATTCCTGATCCACGAGTATTAAACAAATTCTCCAAGCTTAGAGATCTCTACAAAAAGCTGGTTTTTATCTTCGGTACGGGAGAAAAACTGCCTGAAGAGACAAATACAAAGATAGTTACCATCGCCCCGCCTCTCGATCTTACCCTGGAGGCCACGCAGTTTTTTTACGAAACACAGGCGAAAAAACTGCTGAATAAAAAATATGGAACCCCAGCATGAAATACGATCCCCGCAAATTCGATCTACCCGATAATTATATCTTCGAAGGAGAGGGTGATATCGAGCCTTATCTGTTTTCAGAAGATATCGCCATCGCGGTGGATGTTGCATTCGCCACCGAGCGCCCGCTTTTAGTCTCAGGCAAACCCGGCAGTGGAAAGAGTCGTCTGGCAGAAGCCGTTGCAGCGCTGAAGAAGTGGCACTTTCTCAGTAAAACCATGACTTCCCGCACTCGCCTGGAGGAGCTCACCGTCGAACTGGACCACCTTCGGCGACTGCACGATGCCCACTCCGGCAACGTCGCTCAGAATGGCAAAAATTCAGCAATGAAACCGGACTGGGCCTACCACAACCCAGGGATTTTCTTGTGGGCGCTCAACCATGAATCGGCAAAATACCGAGGGGAGGGCCGTAAGGCAGAGGCAGGAACAATGGGGCTGACCATCGACTTTCCCGGCACCTTCCGGAAACAGGAAAACAACACGCACCATACCGTGCTGTTGATCGATGAGATCGACAAGGCAGAACCCGATCTGCCGAATGACCTGCTGGAACCCCTGGATCGCAAAGCCTTCGGCCTGCCGGACGGCAGCAAAATCATGGCTAAAGATGGGGTAAACATCCTCACAATCATCACCACCAACGGCGAGCGGGAACTGCCGCAAGCCTTTCTCCGCCGCTGCGTCAGCCTGAAACTCGAAGAGCCGAAAAAGAGGGACCTGGTCAGGATCGCCCGAAAGCACTACCCGAACGCCGATGAAACACGCATCACAGCGATTGCCGAAAAGATGGAAACATTCCGAGGGGAGGCAAAAAAATCGTTCCGGCGACCACCCAGTACCAGTGAGTTTCTTGATGCTGTTCGGGTCTGCGAAGACCTGGAGATCGCCATTGACGATAGCAAAAACTCTGTCTGGAAAAAGGTCGAAAACAGCGTACTGCTCAAGAAATCCAATGATAACGATCAGGCATGACTGACCCGAACGACCCCACTGAATCTCAACAACCGACAGCACGCGGTGAGATCCATCTGGGTGACCTGCTGCTCGCCCTAAAAAAACTGCCCTGGAAAGATGACACTCAGGCAGCAGCAATTGCCCGTTCACTCGGTTTCTCATTGGAGGAACTGATCTCCAAAGAGATCACCCCCAACGCAATCTTCGACAACAGCCGCTTTCCCGAGCATCAAAAAACAGTTTCACCATCGCAGAATCAGCCGCCCGGCATCAGTGTGCCGCCACAACCCAAGCCCTCCGTTGAACTGCCCTCCATGCCCTTCACAGCCCGCTCAAACCACTTGAAGCGCGGGCTGCACCGCAAATAGCTGAAACACCCGCCTGGCTGAATGAAAACAATACAACGCTGAACAGAGACGAAACGCCCCCCGCTCCGCTCCACCGCAAGTCACTCTTCTCCGACAATACCAACCGGGGCATTCTCTCCGCTGCGCTTGCCACCCGCCGCCCCGGTTATCAGATCGACGTTTTCAGACTGATTTACCACTTTGTTGCCGGAAAAATTCCCCGCACCCTGCCGCGTCTGATGAGCAATACCCTGGAACGGGGCTGCCAACTGCTGCTCCACTACAGCGACGACATGGTGCCCTACTGGGAAGATCTGGCAGCACTCGCCACGCAGATAAAAAATGTCATGGGTCAGGACCGGGTCGATCTCTACGAATTCAAGGGTCTGCCGGACCATGCCAAAACCTGGATGCCGCCAAAAACCTTCAAACAGTGGCAACCGGTCAGCGGCATCCCCATCCTGGTGGCGACCGGCTTGGGCATAGACGGCAGTAAAGGAGAGAATAACATCGCGGAAGAGTGGCTCTCCTTCATGCGCAAATGCGAAGCTGCCGAAGCACCGCTATTGCTGCTGATACCCTGGCAACGGCAATACTGGCCGGAGAATCTCGGCGACTACCCCTTCCTGATCCACTGGAACCCCCATACCTCAGCAGCGATGATCCGCCGTCTCATCGGCCCCGGCCACGGGGTAACATCATGAGCTGGCTGCAACCCACCGGCTATGAAGAGTATCTGTTGCAGCAGGCCTCAGAAACCGAGCCTGACGCAGTGGAACTGGCAAAACTGCTCTCGCTGGTCCCGCTGGTGGAACCGTTGCTGCTGAGAAACGTGCGCCGCCACTTCCTCCCCTCTTCTGAAACCGAGACAGAATCGCGTCTCTGGTTCAGCAACCTGGTCGCCGTTCGCAGCACCCGGGGTTTCATCCTCCACCAGGGCGTGGCCCGTCTACTTACGGATAAACTGTTACAAAAAGACAAAACCCGGTTTCAAAAACTCTGGCGCTTCACACAGAATCACACCGCCCATTGGAAACCGTTGGAACGTCTTGAGCGCGACCTTCGTTACCACACTCTGAAAGACGAACAGGGTGAAGTGCGCAAGAGATTACAGGATATTCTACGTGACATCAGCAAGGAACAGGATGAGGAAAAACGCCTCGACATGGCCCGCTGGGCCAAGAAAAATCTGCCGCTGGTCGCAACGCGGGAAAACGCGCTTGAAGAGAGCCACCTGCTGGCACAATACGCCGCCACCGCGCTGAGTGACACCGCAGACTGGTCGACCCTGAGCCAACCGCAGAGTCTTCCGACATGGTTGAAAAACCAGCTACCCGAACCGCTGGCAACCACAAAGATCAGCCTGCAACTCCACTTCGATGACAAGGCGCAAACACTGGTACTCAACTGCCTCGAACCGACACTCGCGGATGCCACACTCGATCTGCAGGGTCCACTTCCTGCACGGCTCCATATCCAATCTGCGGGACAGGCGGGCAACTGGGAGGTTTTCAATATCGGCACCCGCATACGCCTGCCGGAACTCACCTCCCACATCTTCATCACCACCATCGACGGTCGGCAGTTCGAACTGGATGTGGAGAAACAGCTCGAGAACGCCCTCTCGAAGAAGGGACAATCATCCGGAAAAATCTATCTGGCACACGTTGAAACCGATACGGCAGAGGCAGAAAAACTTGCCGAATGGCTCGCCACGCAGAATATTCAGGTCGAACCTCTGTTGGAAAGACCAGGAGAGACCCCCACCGAAAGTGGTGAAAGCGCTCGCAAAGTGATCCGCCTCTGGAGTGAGTCGGCAAGCCGGGCCTGGGGTTCCATCAAGCGGGATGTATCTCGCTCTCTTGCCCAGGCACTGTTGCTGCGCACCGGCAATGCAGCATTTCTCAGCGGCATGGACAATCCACAAAACCTCATCGACATACCCAACCTGCTGCAAGACCTGGGCAACAAAAAAATAGCCTTGAAACTAAAGGACAAACTCGAACAGTGGCTCAATGGGACCGATGAGACAGAGGACAAAAACGACACACCCACAATCAGTGAGGCCCAATACAGCGAAGAGGTCCAGTCACTGCTCGACGAGATAGATGAGATCTCAACCCCGTCGAAGCGACGGCTCGCAATAGGCGACCTGCTGGCGAAACTTGGTGATCCCCGACCGGGGGTTGGCGTTTATGAGGCCACTATCGATATTCCGCCGGAAACAGTGAAAACCAAGCCCAGGCAAAAAGCAGACTTCAATCATGAGGTACAGGAACTGCTGGATGAACTGAACGACATCGAAACACCTCCAGAGCGCCGCCTCGAAATCGGCAACGAACTGGCTGAACTGGGCGACCCCCGCCCCGGTGTCGGTCTGGGTGACGATAACCTGCCAGATATCGACTGGGTGGAGATACCGGCGGGGGAGTTTCTCTATGGCAAGGAGAAAGAGAGGCGCACCAGTGATCTTTTTTTTATCAGCCGCTATCCAGTCACTAATACCCAATACCGGGCATTCATCGTGGCAGGCGGGTATGAATCCGACAGGTGGTGGTACGATCTGGTTAAGCCGCCGAAGCCAGAAAGATCCAAATGGGAGCACCACAATCGTCCCCGAACCAATGTGGACTGGTACGAAGCGGTCGCCTTCAGCCGCTGGCTGGCAGAGGTACGGAATATGCCTATTCGTCTAGCCACTGAAGCGGAGTGGGAGAAGGCGGCGAGGGGAAGCGATGAACGAGAATATCCCTGGGGTGAAAAGTACATCAACGGCTATGCCAATGTGGATGAATCGTCAATAAAAGGTAGATACTTAGAACAAACTACAGCCGTGGGGCTCTACCCACAGGGAGCCTCTCCCTATGGGACGATGGACATGACAGGCAATGTCTGGGAGTGGTGTCTAAACAAATACATCCAGCCGAATCGGATTGAGGCAGATAACAGCGGGGATGACCGCGTGCTGCGCGGCGGCTCTTGGCTCTACGGACCGAACGACGCACGTGTCGACTACCGGGGCAGGGGACACCCTGTTTATCGTCTCTACCTCAGGGGTTTTCGTTTGCTACTGCCTGCCCCCATATCGGGTCGCTGATACCTGTAGACCGATAACCACCACACTAACCCCCTCTCCCCCCGGGAGAGGAGGCGCTTTGTTTTAGACTCGTCCATGTCTTATTTTCCGTCAGTTACTTCCAGTAACAATAAAATTGTGGCCATTTACAAGTATCAGCGATTCAAAATAGAGGCCGACAGCAACAAACGAAAACCCCTTCCGTTGCTGCGTTCGTCAGGGATGGGGCCGTAGCGGCCATCGGCACGCGCATCGTTTGGACTGTTGACCCAGCAACCACCACGCAGTACACGGTTATCCCTGCTGGTATCAGGTTCAATCCGATCCTGGTAATCATACTTATTCAGACACCACTCCCAGACGTTGCCAGTCATGTCCATCATCCCATAGGGAGATGCTCCCTGTGGATAGAGTCCGACAGAGGTAGTCTCCTTCAGATCATCCCCATCTTCAAATGATTCATCCACATTGGCGCAGCCGTTGATGTATTTTTCACCCCAGGGGAATGCCCACCCATCGCTTCCCCGCGCTGCCTTCTCCCACTCTTCCTCAGTTGGCAACCTTACAGGTTGATTCAACATGACCGCCAGCCAGCGACTAAAGGCAACTGCCTCATACCAATCCACGTTGGTACGAGGACGGTTGGGTTGATCCCATTCGGATACTTGCCACTCCGGCTTTTCCAGACCCTCCCACCATTCGTCCGATTTATAGCCATCCGTGTCAATGAAAGTCTGATACTGAGCATTGGTGACCGGATAGCGGCTGATCTGAAAACTGTCCAGGTAACGCGTTTCTCTCTCTTCTCCATAGAGAAACTCTCCCGCCGGTATCTCCACCCAGTCGATGTCAGGCAGAAGGATAGTGGCTTTCTGTCCTGCCTTATCGAACTTGTTTTCAGTTGTCTCCACTATTTCCATGCCACCATTGGACGTCACACGCTGTTGGGAATCAAGAGAGCTGCCGGATCCGCTGCGCTTGATCCGGCCTACGTTCCTGTCACCATTTATTTACTCACAAAGTTTGGAAATCTTACGCGAGCCAGTCGCCTGTCCACCCTGCCCCAAGGTGATCTTCAGCAACGGAGGCGTCACCAACGTCGTCACGATTACCATCAACACCACTGCTGAAAACGTGGCGTAATCGATTACCTTCAGACTAATACCGATGGAGGCAAAGACCAGTCCCACTTCGCCTCTCGGCAGCATGCCGATACCTACCGCCAATCGCTTGCGTCCCTTCTCCATAACCCCCAACCCGGAGACGATCTTGCCGATTACAGCCACCAGAATCAGGCCGGCGGAGAGCAGTAACACATGCCAATCGAGGAAGGTTTCCAGTTTCACCTGTATCCCCATCAAGACAAAAAATATCGGCACCAGAATCGCCTCAAGCGGAGCAAAGAGTTCTTTGATGGAGTATTTATGACGCCGGTGATCACCCCAGGCCTTGAAGTGACTGTCTAGCAGCAACAGGCCGGCAGCAAAGGCCCCGACGATGGTGGCCAGCCCCACCAGATTCGCCAGCCAGGCCAGGGCCATGACGAAAACGAAGGGAACAAAGAGTTTCGCTTCCTCCAGACTCAGTTGGCGCAGCATTTTGATAAGCAGCCGGATGATGTAGGGCCCGAGGTAGAGCACGCTGATGATGAAAAGGGTGGCCAACAGCATGATGCGGATGATCTCTTCCAGCTCGACGCTGCCGGTAACCACCACCCCGGAAACGATGGCCAACATCACCAGACCGAGTATATCGTCCATCACCGCCGCACCAACAATGATATGCGCCTCACCGGAACGGCTCTGGCGCAGGTCCTGCAGCACTCGTGCAGTAATGCCGATACTGGTGGCGCCCAGGGTCGCACCAAGAAACAGATGTTGTGCATGGGGCGCTTCCGGGACCAGCATCCAGGTCACCAAAAAACCCAACGCAAAAGGAACCAGAACGCCGATGAAGGCGACCCGCAGGGAGTCGCCGCCCACCGAGCGCAACTCCGCGACACAGGTGTCCAGACCGACATGGAACAGCAGGAATATGACGCCGTAACGTGAGAAGACATCCACCGCCTGAGCGACGGCAAGATACTCACTACCGTGGGGGCCACGAAGGATCTGCAGAAAAGATTCTCCGGCCTCGGGCCCCATCAATTTGTTGAGCGCCTCATCGACCGGTGTGCCGGACAAAATCAGTTTGGACAGCTCGGTACAACCGACTCCCTCTCGCAGAATCGCCATCAGATCGAAACCGAGAAAGTAGAGCAGATTACCCAGCAACACGCCCATCACCAGCTCACCGAGCACAGAGGGTTGCTTCAGACGCCGGGCGCCAAAACGCCCGAACAACGCGGCGACAAGAATTAGGGTGACACCAAAGATAACCGGGGCGATGGGATCGCCATGGGAAACGATAGCGGTTACCTCGGTAGCCTGATCCATGCCCTGTCAACAAAATCCTGTCGGGAAGAAATGTTTAATATAATTCTAGTCCGCTTTTCGACAGGATTTGTTTTTTTGGGGTTATGCAGATATTGCTGATGAGTGTAGGCCCGATCAAGCGTAGCTGATAGGGCACTTTCGAATTGGCAGGACGCATGGGGCGCCGGCTCCGCTGCACTTGAACCAGCCTACTCTCGTTCGTTTTTTAGGTGCTGTATCATCGGCGCGGCGAAGCGCCGCCCCTACGCTCTGGCTGAACATTAGCCGGACCAAGGATGCGAAATTACTCCCGCTCTTCGATCCATGCCATCTGAATAGCTTCGAGGATCTTTTCTCCGGAGTGATCCGGGTCATCATCGAACTCGTCCAAGGCCAAAACCCAATTGTGCAGGTCGACAAAATTGACCGTCTTGGGATCAACCTCGGGACGGGTTTCATCCAATTCGATGGCAATATCCAGCACATCAATCCATTTCAGACTCATGGCATCTCCCCTCAGTGGTTCTCGGACACCATGTTGATGGTGTATTTCGGTATCTCGATGACCAGATCATCATCCCCGACCACAGCCTGACAACTCAGGCGGGATTCCGCTTCCAGACCCCAGGCCTTATCCAGCAGGTCTTCTTCATCCTCTTGCGCCTCTGTAAGAGAGTCGAAGCCTTCACGCAGGATGACGTGGCAGGTGGTACAGGCGCAGGACTTTTCACAGGCGTGCTCGATCTCGATGCCATTCTGTTGGGCTGCGTCACAGATGGTGGTACCCGGCTCGACATCGAACGCAGCCCCTTCCGGGCAAATCTCTTCGTGGGGCAGGATAATCAGTTGAGGCATCGATTCGCTCCTTTATTCAAATTCATTGACCTTATGACCGGCCATGGCTTCATGGATACTCTGATTCATACGGCGCTCGACATAGAATCCGCAGGTCTTTTCTATGGCGGAGATGCCTTCCTTGATGGCATTGATCTCCTCTGAACGGGCGATTTCACGCAGTGCCACCAAGGCAGTATCAACAGTCCGGCGCTCTTCGTCGTTGAGCAGGCGATCACCGTCGGTTGCCAGTGCCGCCTCCAGCGCCTCGATGACCCGATCCGCGTCCACCTGCTGTTCCCGCAGATTTCTTGAGTCCATATCATCCTGGGCATGATCGATGGAGTCACGCAGCATGGTCTCGATCTCGCCATCAGTGAGTCCGTAGGAGGGTTTGACCTCGATACTCGCTTGCACCCCGCTGCTCTGTTCTTCGGCGGAGACGCTCAAGAGCCCATCCGCATCCACCGCGAAGGTAACCCGGATACGCGCGGCACCCGCCACCATCGGCGGTATGCCACGCAGCTCGAAGCGGGCCAGAGAGCGGCAATCGCTGATCAGCTCCCGTTCACCCTGCACCACGTGGATGGCCATCGCGGTCTGTCCATCCTTGAAAGTCGTGAATTCCTGGGCGCGCCCCACCGGAATGGTGGTGTTGCGGGCGATGATCTTTTCCGACAGCCCACCCATGGTCTCCAGACCCAGGGAGAGCGGAATGACATCGAGCAGCAGCATCTCATCATCGGGTTTGTTGCCCGCCAGGATGTCGGCCTGGATCGCCGCGCCCGCTGCAACCACCCGGTCGGGATCTATATCCACCAGGGGTTGAGCACCGAACAGATCGCCAACCCGCTCCCGCACCCTGCGCACCCGGGTGGAACCCCCCACCATCACGACCTCTTTGATCTCGTCGTTCTCAACCCCCGCATCCCGCATGGCGCGACGGCAGGCGATCAGGGTCTTTTTTATCAGCGGGTCGATCAATGCGTTGAACCGTTCGAGATCGAGTGAACCCTGCCAGCGGGAACCGTCCGGCAATTCGATATCAAGCGGCACGGTATCCGCTTCGCTGAGTCCCTCTTTGGCGCTGCAGGCGTCCTGCATCAGGCGGCGCAAAGTCATGTGGTCTGCATCATCCTGGATGCCGGCCTGGATCATAATCCACTCCGCCACGACCTGATCGAAATCGTCTCCCCCCAAGGCGGAATCGCCCCCGGTGGACATCACCTCGAAGACGCCTTTGTTGAGCCGCAAAATCGAAACATCGAAGGTGCCGCCACCAAGATCATAGATAGCGTGCACACCCTCGGCACCCTTGTCGAGACCATAGGCCACCGCTGCTGCGGTCGGCTCATTGAGCAGGCGCAAGACCTTCAGCCCAGCCAGTTTCGCCGCGTCCTTGGTCGCCTGTCGCTGTGCATCGTCGAAATAGGCAGGCACGGTAATCACCACGCCGGCCAGATCACCACCGAGCGTCTGCTCGGCACGTTGCGCCAGGGTTTTCAGGATCTCAGCGGAGACCTCCACCGGGGTGACATCACCTGCCACCGTACGAATGCGCGGCACGGCTGTCTCAATCTGAACAAATTCGTAAGGCAGGCGGTTACCGAGACTCTTGATATCCTCGACTCCCCGGCCGATAAGCCGTTTGGCAGAGGCGATAGTGTTCAACGGATCGGTCACTGCGGCAACGCGGGCCGCCTCACCGACGACCACACCGTTTTCACCAAACTGCACCACTGACGGCAGCAGATGACGGCCCAACTCGTCCGGCAGCGTCTCCGCCTTGCCGCTGCGCACGCTGGCCACCAGCGAGTTGGTGGTACCCAAGTCGATACCTGCCGCCAACTTATGTTGGTGCGGGGCCTGAGCCTGACCGGGTTCTGCAATCTGCATCAATGCCATAATTCGTACGCTCTATGTAATGACGGATCAGAGCTCGTCTTCCAGATCCGCCGCCACCGATTCGACTTCGGTGCGCAGTTTCTGCAGAAAACGCATCTTGCGCAGGATCTCCCGCGCGTCTTCCAACTGGTCTGGGGTGGCACTCTCAAACTGCACCGCCATCTGCCCGACCAAAGTCTTGATCTGTTTGTTGATTCGGCCACGCAAGTCGAGCACGGCCTCGTAGGGATCATCCTGATTTCGTACCCCTTCCAGCTCTTCCCTCAGTTCCATCTGCTGCATCAGGAAGGCCATGTCGCTGGTGGTCTCTTTCTGGGCATCCATTTCGATGCCATGCATAGTCAACAGATAGGTGGCCCTGGCAATGGGATCCTTGAGGGTTTCAAAGGCTTCGTTGATGCGGCTTGCGCCCTGCAGCGAGAGGAGACGCTCCTGCTCGGAGGCGTTGGCGTAGCGGTCGGGATGGATGACCCGCTGCAAGTCCCGATAGCGATCGGAGAGCGAATCAGCATCCACGATGAAGCCGACCGGCAGGCCAAAAAGCTCAAAATAGTTCTTCGAAAAATCCAGCATATCGAAAAAAACGGCTGTCCGGGGACAGCCGATTTATCACCTGTTGTTACGACCTTGAAAAAACAGTAGGTCGTGTTAGCGTAGCGTAACACGACAATAATGGCGCAAATTGTTGGGTTACGGCCAGAAAGACGGCCTAACCCAACCTACCCAAGAGGTTATTGGTGCTTTGTGCTATAAGCCAGTGCCATTTGGGTCAGACCTGAAAACTCTCACCACAACCACACTCGCCCTTGGCATTCGGGTTGTTGAACTTGAAACCTTCGTTGAGTCCTTCCTTGGTGTAATCGATCTCAGTGCCGTCAAGATAGACAAGGCTTTTGGGGTCGATAATGACCTTTACACCCAGGTCTTCGAATACCTGGTCATCCTCGTCCAGTTCATCGGCGAACTCCATCTCGTATGCCATACCGGAGCAGCCGGAGGTACGCACCGCCAGGCGGATGCCGATCCCCTTGCCCCGGTTCGAAAGGAACTGTTGCACATGTTTTGCAGCAGCTTCAGTGATCGTAATCGCCATTTAACTTCTCCAGAACCGAACCTGTAACTTCGATTCTACAACGGATATCAATCTGTATTCTTTTCAGCATAGTCCTGGATCGCCGCCTTGATGGCGTCTTCCGCCAGTACGGAGCAGTGAACCTTGACCGGCGGCAGAGCCAACTCTTCAGCGATCTCGGAGTTCTTGATCTGCTGCGCCTCTTCCAGGGTCTTGCCCTTCACCCACTCGGTGAGCAGACTGCTGGAGGCGATTGCGGAACCACAGCCGTAGGTTTTGAAACGTGCGTCTTCAATCACACCGTCATCACCCACCTTGATCTGCAGACGCATCACGTCACCACAGGCGGGCGCACCCACCATGCCGGTGCCGACACTCTTCTCTTCTTTGTCGAACGCACCTACGTTACGAGGGTTCTCGTAGTGGTCGAGTACTTTATCACTGTATGCCATAACCTTAACCTCTTAAAACTGATCGCTCAGTGCGCCGCCCACTGAATCGATTTCAGATCGATGCCATCTTTGAACATCTCCCACAAAGGCGAGAGTTCACGCAATCTATCGACCTCGGTGCGGATCTTCTCTACCGCAAATTCCACCTCTTCCGCCGTGCTGAAACGGCCGATGGTGAAGCGAATGGAGCTGTGGGCCAATTCGTCTTCCCGCCCCAATGCACGCAGGACGTAACTGGGTTCGAGACTGGCGGAGGTACAGGCGGAACCGGATGAGACCGCCAGATCCTTCAACGCCATAATCAGGGATTCACCTTCGACGAAGGCAAAACTCACATTCAGGTTGCCGGCGACACGCTGTTCTTCGTCGCCATTGAGGTAGACCTCTTCCATGTCCTTGAAACCGTCCCAGAGGCGCTGACGCAGCCCGAGCAGACGCTCGTTTTCCGTCGCCATCTCTTCACCGGCAATACGAAAGGCTTCGCCCATGCCGACGATCTGGTGGGTCGCCAGGGTGCCGGAGCGCATACCGCGTTCATGACCGCCACCGTGCATCTGGGCTTCCAGGCGTACGCGGGGTTTGCGCCGCACGTAGAGGGCGCCGATGCCTTTCGGGCCGTAGATCTTATGTGCGGAGAAGGACATCAGATCCACTTTCAGCGCCGCCAGATCGATCGGCACCTTGCCGGCGCTCTGTGCTGCATCCACATGGAAGAGGATCTTGCGTGCGCGGGTCATCTCGCCGATTGAGGCAATATCCTGGATCACACCCACTTCGTTATTGACGTGCATAATGGAGACGAGAATGGTGTCGTCACGCAGCGCCGCTTCAAGTTTCCCCAAGTCAATCAGACCACTGGGTTCCGGATCGAGATAGGTGATCTCGAATCCTTCACGCTCAAGCTGGCGACAGGTATCCAGCACCGCCTTGTGTTCCGTCTTGCAGGTAATAATGTGCTTGCCGCGTTTCTTGTAGAAATGCGCTACACCCTTGATCGCAAGATTATCTGATTCGGTGGCACCGGAGGTCCAGACAATCTCTTTCGGATCGGCATTGATCAGATCCGCCACCTGCTTGCGCGCCAGGGTCACTGCCTCATCCGCGCTCCAACCGAAAGGGTGGGAACGGGATGCAGGATTGCCGAATTTTCCGTCGGGGGTGAGGTAACTGCACATCAACTCCGCAACGCGGGGATCCACCGGCGTGGTCGCCGAGTAATCCATATAGATCGGTAGCTTCATCTTTTAACTCCAAAAAATCCGCTAATTTAGCTTCAGGCGTTGGCCCGTGGGGAAACCGAAGTCAGCTCTGTGATATCGATATCCGGCGTGTCCGGATGATCCTGCCGGGTCGAAACTTCTCGTACCGCCTGACGATCCATCAGATCCTGCAGGCTGATCTTATTGAGATAGTTGTAGATCTGATTACTGAGATCCTGCCAAAGATCATGGGTGAGACAGCGTTCGTTATTCTGGCAGTTGTGGGCACCGTGGCAACGGGTGGTATCCATGTTCTCATCCACCGCAGTGATCACTTCGCCAATATGGATCTCGCCCGCTTCCCGACCCAGGCTGTAACCGCCACCGGGACCACGAACACTGGAGACCAGGGCTTTTTTTCGCAGACGCGAGAAGAGTTGCTCAAGATAAGAGAGAGAGATCCCCTGACGCTGGGCAATGTCTGCCAGGGTAATCGGACCCTTGCCATAGTGCAGTGCCAAGTCCAACATGGCTGTTACCGCGTAGCGGCCTTTTGTGGTAAGCTTCAATTTATCGGCTCCAAGTATATCCTTGAGCGCTAATATACAATCCCTAGTAAATTAGTCAAGTATTCCCTCCGCTATTATTGCAAGGTTTAACCCTTGGCATCCTCGGAAACCTCTTCGTCATCCAGCTTTAACATCTCTTCTGCCGTGGAAAAGATTTCGCAGGAATCGAGTTCAGGCATGGATTCATCCGTCTCTTCCAACCCCATGCTCTTCAGCGCCTCACACATGGACTCCATCTTTTTGTCCATCACATGCATATGATCGAGCATGCAGTTGATGGCATGGGCAACCGGATCCGGCGCATCCTTGGTGGCGCCATAGGCATCAAATCCGATCTTCTTGGCAATCGCCTCGCGGTGGCCGTTGTCTCCGGTTTTTTCCGGACGGATCAGTCTGCCGGGCACACCAACAGCTGTTGCCCCGGCCGGTACATCTTTCACCACCACGGCATTTGAGCCGATGCGGGCATCTTCACCAATCTCGATAGGGCCCAATACCTTGGCGCCGGCACCCACCACTACGTTGTTTGCTAGGGTCGGATGACGCTTGCCCTTCTGCCAGCTGGTGCCACCGAGCGTCACCCCGTGATAGAGGGTGCAGTCATCGCCAATGACCGCAGTTTCACCGATCACCACACCCATGCCGTGATCAATGAAGAAACGACGGCCAATCCGGGCACCAGGGTGGATCTCTATACCTGTCAGCAACCGGGCAATGTTGGAGAGCATCCTGGCCAGCCATTTCAGGCCAATATTCCAGAGCCCATGGGAGGCCCGATGGAACAGAATCGCATGCACGCCAGGATAGGTAGTGATGATTTCAAACGTCGTCCGGGCGGCGGGATCACGCTCGAAGACGCTCTGAATATCCTCTCTCCACCTGGATTGGCTGGGGTTCTCTTTGGTTTCCTGCTGCACAATCTATACCCGACTGAATCAATCAAATATCAATGGAATAGTGACATGGGGGTGACAGATTATCCATAATACCATGCAAAATACTAGGGTATTGTGCCCGCAGGAATTGGAATCTATGCAGAATGTGGTGTTATTGAGCGCAAGCCTCGACTTGGGTCAACGACGCATCGACTTGCGTCCCTGGGCGGCACTCAGGATTCCCCGCAGGATATTGAGCTCATCTACATCCGGCCGGGCACGGTGAAACAGGCTGCGCAACCTGCGCAACAGCTTGTCTGACTGACGGGGATTGGCAAAACCAATATCCTCCAGAGCCTGTGCCAGATGACCATGAAACCCCTCCATCATCTCCGCAGTGGCCACCTCTCGGAGAGGTCCCGGAGCCGTCTCCCGCCCTTCCAGCCAGGCAAGATAGATTTCATAGCTGAGCACCTGAACCGCAGCACCGAGATTCAATGAACTATAGGCGGAGTTGGTGGGAATATGGACCAGAAAATTGCAGCGGTCCAACTCCTCGTTAGTCAGTCCAGAGCTCTCCCGGCCGAAGACCAGGGCAACCTCGCCCACTGCACTCTCCTCGATAATCTTTGCCGCACAGGCCCGCGGATTCAACAGTGGTGAGGAGACAGTCCGCTCACGTGCGCTGGTGCCTATTATCAGACGGCATCCCTTCAGTGCCTCGTCCAGGCTATCGCAGACCTGCGCCCGCGCAAGCAGATCATCCGCCCCCGAGGCCCGGGCGGTAGCCTCTTCGCTCGGAAAATGTTTCGGTGACACCAGAACAAGCTGCTCCAGGCACATATTATTCATCGCCCGGGCCGCAGCGCCGATATTACCGGGGTGACTGGTCTCCACCAGCACGATTCGTACACGATTCAACATGGGCGCAAGGGTACCGCATGAACAAGCTCGAGGCCAAAACCGGTTTTCTGCTTTATCCGCCATGCCGCTTGCTGTATCTTTGCCGCCCATGAACCCAATGGTAACCATCGCTGTCCGTGCTGCACGTGACGCCGCCCGTGTGCTGATGCGCAATTACAATCGGCTCGATACCCTCAACGTCACCGACAAGGGGATGCACGATTATGTCAGCGAGGTGGACCGGATAGCCGAACAGGCGATTATCGATGTTCTGCGGGACAAATACCCCAATCACGCCATACTGGGGGAAGAGAGTGGCAGCCACCCTGGTAACGACTTTCAGTGGGTCATAGATCCGCTGGACGGTACCACCAACTATCTGCACGGGTTCCCCCAGTTCTCCATCTCCATCGCCCTGCGACACAAGGGTAGACTGGAGGTTGGCGTGATCTATGATCCATTGAATGAGGAGATGTTCACCAGCAGCCGTGGTTCCGGCGTCCAGCTGAACGATCGGCGATTGAGAGTCTCCAGCCGCAAGAGTCTGGATGGAGCGTTATTGGGAACTGGCCTGCCCTACCGTGATTTTCGTTTTACGGAAAACTACATGGGCATGCTCAAGGACCTGATGGCCAACACTGCGGGGATACGCCGCCCAGGCTCAGCCGCGCTTGATTTCGCCTATGTAGCCGCCGGAAGGCTGGATGGATTCTGGGAACTCGGCCTCGCCGAATGGGATTTTGCCGCAGGCGCCCTCATGGTACGCGAAGCCGGGGGGCTGGTTACCGATATCTCCGGCGGCGAGCGTCATTTTGAGACCGGCAATGTCATCGCCGGCAACATCAAGGTGCACAACGCCATATTGCGCCGCATCCTCCCCCATCTGGACGATAGACTTACCGCTTAATTCCCGGCACGGCGAATCCGCTTCACAGTTTTCCCCGTTTTTTCATCCCCATCCTCAAGATTACGGCCCGCCGACCGTTACCGGAGATAACATCGGTAACAACTGTAAAAGCGGAACCTACCTAATGGCGAATAAGAACAATATCGACCAGGCACTCAGCGACCGGGCACTGGAAATGGTAATGAGGGATGTACTGGATGGGGTGCAGGACATCTCACTGCAGTCAGCGTTTACCGACAATCCCTACAATGTGGATATCATCTCTATCGAACGACCCGACAAGCAGGGTGACGATCAAGACAAAACCGGGATGAGCCTCAACAATGCAGAGGTCATCTATCCACCGGCATTCTGTAAAACCGCCTAGCCGACAGGCTCATCAATAAACCACCCGTGGCGAACGTAGGGTGCGCCGTGCGCACCGCGATTGCTGGTTATTCTGGTGCGCATAGCGCAACCTACATGACTATTCAGTTCAACCTTGATCCGACAACCGGATCAGAGGGTTTCCTCGACCTCGGCGCCCTCTTTTTCAACCGGCATCAGATCATCCTTGCTGATGCCCATCATGATGATCGCGGTACTCGCCACATAGATGGAAGAGTAGGTACCGATCACCACACCCACGATCAGGGCCAGGGCAAAACCGTGGATGATCTCACCGCCAAAGATGAAGAGCGCGATCAATACCAGCAGGGTGGTCATGGAAGTGACCAAGGTACGGGTGAGGGTCTGGTTTAGCGAGGCATTGATGATCTCGGTCGCAGAGCCTTTGCGAATCTTACGGAAGTTCTCACGAATGCGATCAAATACGACGATGGTATCGTTCAGTGAATAGCCGATCACCGCCAGCACAGCGGCCAGCACCGGCAGGTCGAACTCCACCTGGAACAGGGAGAAGACACCGATAGTAAAGATCACATCATGTACCAGCGCAATAACCGCACCTACTGCAAACCGATACTCAAACCGTATACCCACATAGATCAGGATACCGATCAGTGCATAGAGCATGGCGAGACCACCATCTTCGGTCAGCTCATCACCGACCTGTGGCCCGACAAACTCAACCCGTCTCATATCAGCCTGACCATCCGCCAATTTGCTCATCGCCGCAAAAGCGCTGGTGCTGATCGCCGCACTGTCTGCGCCATCCTTGGGCGCTAACCGAACCAGCACGTCCCGGGATGTGCCAAAGTGCTGCACTGTTGCATCGGAAAAACCTTCCGCTGCCAATGCTTCACGAATCTTTGGCAATTCAACCGTTTCGTGATAACCCACCTCGACGAGGGTACCACCGGTAAAGTCGATACCCAGGTTCAGGCCACGCGCTACAATAGCGATCATGGCAACCAGGATCACCACGCCGGAGAAGATCAGGGCCGTCTTACGTTGGTCCATGAAGTCGAAATTTGTCGTCTTTTTGAAGATCTGCATAGTCAATCCGCCCTTATCAAACTGCCAGCTCTTTCACCCGTCTGCGACCGTAGATCAGATTGATCACTGCGCGGGTGCCGATGATGGCGGTAAACATGGAGGTCAGGATGCCGATAGCCAGGGTTACCGCGAAGCCCTTGATGGGACCGGTACCGAAGCTGAACAGCACCACCGCAGCTATCAGCGTGGTGATATTCGCATCGATGATGGTGGAGAACGCCTTCGCATAACCCGCCTGAATGCTGGCCTGTGGTGTATTGCCGTTACGGATCTCTTCACGGATACGCTCGAAGATCAGCACGTTGGCATCCACTGCCATGCCCACGGTCAACACGATACCGGCGATGCCCGGCAGGGTCAGTGTCGCCTGCAGCATGGAGAGAATAGCGACGATCAGTACCAGGTTCATGCTCAGGGCCAGATCAGCCACCAGACCAAAGACCCGGTAGTAGACGGCCATGAAAATCATTACCAGGGCCATGCCGATCATCACTGACATGAAACCCTGATCGATGTTGTCCTGACCCAGGCTGGGGCCGATAGTACGCTCTTCAACAATCTCAATGGGGGCAGCCAGTGCGCCTGCACGTAGCAACAGCGCCAAGTCGTGAGCCTCTTCCGGGGTGTCGAGGCCGGTGGTCTGAAAACGGCTGCCGAAAGGCTCGAGGATATTGGCGATGCTGATCACCTCCTCCACCTTGGTTCTATGTTTCACCGGTTCGCCGTCCACCATACGGGTGACTACGCGGTTCTCGATAAAAACCACCGCCATCTGCTTGCTGACATTGTCATTGGTGACACGGCGCATGCGGTTGCCGCCGGGGCCGTCGAGGCGCACTGAAACCATCGGCTGACCGGAACGCTGATCGAAACCAGAGGATGCGTCGATGATCTGGTTACCGGTGACAATAACCGACTTCTTCAGCAATACCGGCTGCCCGTTGCGCTCATGATAGAGTTTGGAGCCTGGCGGCACCCTGCCGTTAACGGCATCCTGCACGCTGTGTTCGGTATCGGCGAGGCGATACTCCAGGGTCGCGGTGGCACCGAGAATCTCTTTCAGCTTGGCAGGATCCTGGGCGCCGGGCAGTTGCACCACGATACGCCGCTCACCCTGCTGTTGGATCAGCGGTTCCGCCACGCCCAATGCATTGACGCGGTTACGCAGGGTGGTGATGTTCTGTTCCAGGGCAAACTTCTGCACCGCGCGGCGCTCAGCGGGCTTAAGGGTAGCGCGCACATAGAAGTCACCCCCTTCATCCGACATATCGGTTGCCAGTGAGCGGAATTCGCTGTGGATCAGCTGCTCAGCTTTGTCCCGCTTGGCCAAGTCGTTGAATTTGATAACGACCTTCTCCCCCTCTCGGGAGACCCGCAGGTAGCGGACCTTGTTCTTACGCAGCAGGGTTCTGATGTCACCGCTGTTACGCTCCACTGCCTGCTGCACCGCCGCTTCCATATCCACGTCGATCAACACATGGATACCACCACGCAGATCGAGACCAAGATACATTGGCTCTGCGCCAAATGAACGCAGCCAGTCAGGCAGATCCGGTGATAGCGTCAAAGCCTGGTTGTAGTCAGTGCCCAGCTCGTCCGCAATAGCCTCCTTCGCCTTCAACTGATCTTCGGAGTTAAGGAAACGCACCAGCAGTTTGGCGTTTTCGGATGAGATACCCTTCGCCTCGACGCCTGCCTTCTCCATCGCCTGGGTAATCCTGGCCATAGTGGTGTCATCCACCGAGGCGCGCCGGGTGCCGGAAATTTCCATGGAGGGGTCCTGATCGTAGATATTCGGTAACGCAAAGAGCGCTCCGACGAGGACTACGATCACTACCAGAAGGTTTTTCCAGAGAGGATATTGGTTCATCGTGTTTTTCTTGCTGTTGCGCCAGCTTAGCTGGCGCGGTTTCCATTATATTTATCGCAACTGACAATCCGGACGTTTACATGTCCTTCAGTGACCCCTTGGGCATCACGGATTCCACTGCTGCACGGCGGAATTTGACCTCTATGCCCTCGGCAATCTCCACAGTGATGAAGTTGTCACCCATCTTGGTGATCTTGCCGACGATGCCACCGGCGGTGGCCACCTCATCACCTTTGCCCAGCGTCTCGACCATCTTCTTGTGCTCTTTCTGACGCTTCACCTGCGGGCGAATCATCAAAAAGTAGAGGACAACACCAAACAGTACCAGCGGCAACAGCCCGGTCAAGGCATCCGGCGAGGCCAATTCGGCCCCTTCGGCAAAGGCGTCGGAAATAAAAAAGCTCATAATCTGTACCCGATTTTCGAGAGATCAAAATCCAAACGGCGCCGGAAAGCAACCGACAGCCAAAATTAGCCGCCGATTATGCCACATAAGACCGCAAGATACAGGCGGTGTTTTTTTGTAAGCCTCTGTAAAGAACCCTGTCATCCCGACCGCGGGGAGAGATCTCCAGCAACGAAGCACTTATCTGTCTATCGAGGTATGAGATTTCTCCCTACGGTCGAAATGACAATAACCGATTCATTCAGAGGCTTCCTGGCGCTTGATAACGCTACGCTGATGCTCTTCAGCCACTGCTGCGTAGAGCATAAAAGTCGCTGACAAAACGCTCCAACTGCCCCGCTTCAATAGCATCCCGCAGATCCCGCATCAGCGTCTGATAGTAGTAGAGATTATGAATGGTATTCAGACGGGCACCCAAAATCTCTTTGCATTTCTCCAGGTGGCGCAGGTAGGCACGGCTATAATTTTTACAGGTATAACAGTCACATAAAGGATCCACGGGACCATTGTCATATTCATGTGCCGCATTACGAATCCGCACCACGCCCTGATGCGTGAAGAGATGGCCGTTGCGTGCATTACGAGTCGGCATCACGCAGTCGAACATGTCTATTCCCCGTCGTACCGCCTCCACGATATCCTCTGGCGTCCCCACACCCATTAGGTAATGGGGCTTATCCTGCGGCAGTTTGTCGGAGAGAAAATCGAGCACCCGCCAGCGATCTTCCGGCGGCTCTCCCACCGACAGCCCCCCTACTGCATATCCGTCAAACCCTATATCGGTCAAACCCTTGAGCGAAGCCTCCCGCAGATGGTCGAACACCCCACCCTGCACGATGCCGAACAACGCCGAGGGGTTGTCGCCATGGGCAATACGGCTGCGCCCGGCCCAACGCAGAGAGAGCTCCATGGAGACCCTGGCCTCCTCTTCGGTGGCCGGATAGGGTGTACATTCATCGAAGATCATGACGATGTCAGAACCCAGCTCACGCTGAATCTGCATCGACTCCTCCGGCCCCATAAAGACCTTGCTGCCGTTGACCGGCGAACGGAAAGCCACCCCTTTTTCGGTGATCTTCCTCATCTTGCCCAGGCTGAAAACCTGAAACCCACCGGAGTCGGTGAGAATGGGACCCTTCCAATGAGTGAAGTCGTGCAGATCACCATGGGCTCTGATGACATCTGTGCCCGGTCGCAACATAAGATGAAACGTGTTGCCGAGGATGATTTCAGCCCCCATTCCGGTCAACTCTTCAGGGGTCATCGCCTTGACGGTGCCATAGGTACCGACAGGCATAAATGCGGGGGTCTCTACCGTGCCCCGGGAAAAGGTGAGGCGTCCGCGTCTGGCTGCTCCATCGGAGTGAAAGGTTTCAAACTGCATAATTTGTTAATTCAGTTGGGTTTCAAACGAAAAAATAGTGAAAATCTTGTAACTGTTCAGCACAACTCAATGTAGGTCGGGTTACGATGCGCGCGAAATTTGGCAACAAAATGATAGTTTTGAGCAATGCGCATCTAACCCAACCTACAAAAAAGCACCTATTCAGGACCAAGCTGAATAGTTACAAAATCTTTTTATTTCAAAAAGTAAAGGGGGTGATCTTTGCGGATTTCCACGTCGATCGTAGCCCTGAGCGATATTCGGCACCAGAAAAGCAAGGGTTAACCCTAATATGACTTGACAAGTCGCCCGGTATATTAGAAAATGACCATGTGCTGAATCTTACGGTTTGGCACACTCCTCCATCCTCCTTTGGTGGAACTTTTGGGCGCGACACCCTGTCGCGCTTTTTTTTGCCTGAAAGCCACTGTAATCACTGGGTTATGCCTGCTGCATGAGCGACGGCGTGAGAAACATCGCATCCCCATAGCTGAAGAAACGGTAGCCTCTGGAAACTGCATGGCGATAGGCTGCCATCACGTGATCATAACCTGAGAAAGCGGAGACCAGCATCAGCAGGGTCGATTCCGGAAGGTGGAAATTGGTGAGCATCCCATCGACGCTGCGAAAATGGTAACCGGGACGGATAAAGAGCCTTGTATCGCCGCTAAAGGGCGCTATCTCCCCCGATGCGGAGGCAGCTTCGAGACTACGCACGCTGGTGGTGCCCACAGCCACCACCCGCCCACCGTTGGCGCGCGTCTCCCGCACCTTTCGGCACACGGCTTCATCCACTTCCACATATTCGCTGTGCATAATGTGCTCATCCAGGTTGTCCACTCGCACCGGCTGGAATGTTCCGGCACCGACATGCAGGGTGACCTGCGCACTTTTCACCCCTCTTTCTCCCAACTCGTCCAGCATCTCAAGATCAAAATGGAGTCCTGCCGTGGGGGCGGCAACGGCGCCGGGACGACGGGCATAAACGGTTTGATAGCGCTCCCTGTCCGAAAAGTCATCCGAACGATCGATATAGGGCGGCAGGGGCATATGCCCCTGCTCCTCCATCAGCTGAAAGAAATCGCCATCCTGCAAATCTATCTCAAACAGACTCTCCTGACGCCCAACCACCTCCACCTCTCTTTTCCGCTCCCCAAGATAGAGGCGACTGCCTGCCTTCGGGGATTTGCTGGCACGCACATGGGCCAGCGCCCGGCCCGGCGTGAGCACCCGCTCGATAAGCAACTCGACTTTCCCGCCACTCTGTTTAAAGCAGTGGAGCCGGGCCTGCATCACGCGGGTATCATTGAATACTAGAAGATCCCCCTTTCGCAGCAACCGCGGCAGATCTGTAAAATGCTGGTCATTCAACTCACCGCTGGTACCGTCCAGGGTGAGCAGGCGACTGCCCCGCCGCTCTTTTTCAGGGAATTGGGCAATCAATTCCGGAGGAAGGTCGTAGGAAAAATCGGATAGTTTCATGCGGGCGGATAATATCATGGCCCTGGCTGCCACAACATCCAGCAAAATGCCTGCCGTCGGGAATCGCGAACATCTCTCAGAAACTCAGGCGTTTCTCAAACGAGGTACACGTCAAGGTACAGACTCCGGTATCGACTATCCTTAGGTCAATGGAGTCTCTAAGCGAAACGATTCGCATGGCTGGCTAAACTTAGGCAAACTAAACCGGATAGTATGAAGCGAAGCAGGCAAAACCCTTTTTCGACCACCAACGCGAATTTGACCTGACTGAATCTACTGAAATAATTCGGACCCAAATGTCAAACAGAGTCATTTCCATCAACACATATGCAACGATCTATATCGTTATCGCATTTGTGTCACTCAGCTTTGTTGGGGGGCTGACCTACCTGAATATTCAGAAAATGGAATCTGAATTTCATGACAGCAGTCTCACCATTGCAGAAAAAGAGATCGAGCAGGCTATCGCTTCCGTTACAGCTGATATACAGAAGCACGCTGTAGATTTGGCCGAATGGCATGAGGTTAGGCAGCAGTTACTGAACCCCGGCTTTTATAGTGATTGGCATGAACGCAGTCTACGGAATACAGGTATTTTGCCGGAGTATGTGCTTGACGCTTCGATCTACAACAACAAGGGGAAAGTATTGGGGAAACTGGATACCTCGATATTACCGCAAGCCATAAATATCGAGCGCATCGAACCCTTTTTCCGGATCGAGGAAGGGAAGCCTGGAATATTTATCGTTGCACCTGTCCGTGACCTCGAAAACCTGAAGACGATCGGTTATGTCGCCACTTTAAGCGATTTTCTAACCGGCTTTTATAGTCAAAGACACTTTAGTCAAATAGACCCGCAGACAATAACATTCATATCGTCAGGCCACGATTTTCTCCCGATTGCAGAACTAAAAAAGCATATCAAGTACACATTGCGCAGTGATCCATACGCTGCAGAGTTGAAAAAGGTCATGCTACAAGCGGTGGGTTATCTCATCATTGTCAGCGTAATTCTAACGCTCCTGATCTTCCCACAAAGTATCTGGTTTACCGGAAAATCAATTCGTCAACTCTCTCGCCATCTAGATTTTCTCAAACGGCACTCCGCCGAAAAAATTGCTGAAAACCTGGGTAAACGTCTGCCCATTAAGGAACTGGATAAAGTCAGGCTTTCCCTGAATGACTATCACAACCAACTCAACAGTCTGAATACCAGTCTGGATGAAAAAAACAGGAAACTCTGGAGCCTCGCTCTTCACGACCCGCTTACCGGCGTCAAAAACAGACGGGCTTTTGACGAATACTGGAAAGAGGTGAACAAACTCTTCGATATCCGCCGCAACCCCATCTGTCTGGCCCTGTTTGATGTCAATCACTTCAAGGCCATCAACGACACATATGGACATCAGATCGGGGATGAGGTGCTTATAGCGATCAGCCACTCCATACAAAAAGTGTCTTGATTAGTACGAATGTTCAGCAGTGACTCACGGAATGAGCCACTGGTTGTTGCAAGATGATGCCACGATCCACAATAGGAGAGCGGACATGGCACAGAATCCAATCCAATTTCAGACAGGCATGAGCTTGAGCGATTT
>JAMJIN010000071.1:0-17813 GCA_036784775.1 Chromatiales bacterium
GGCCATGGCGGTCTCCTCATTTGGCTTCAGGTTCAGTATGCGCCACCCACTGACTCAATAGCTGAGCCTCAGGGGTAATCAGGTAAAAAAATGAGTGAGGGTCTGAATACCAGCTTCTCCTCCGCCGCGCAGAGCTGGTGTGACAGCCCCAGACCATTGGCCATGGCTGCGCATCTGGCCAGATGGAAACGGCTTGTGATGAAAACGGGAACCCGCTGGCTTTGATCTATCAGGTCGCGGGCATGTTTCAGATTTTCCAAGGTATTTCGTGAGTGCATCTCCATTTGGATATCATTGCTGCTGACTCCTTCAGACTCCAGCCACTCGTGTCCACGTTCTGCTTCGCTGAAGAGGTTACGGCTTGTGATACCGCCCAGGATCATTATCGGCCTGGGTGGCGCCTGCCTGTACAGGTTCAATGCTCGCTGCAGCCGCGTAATAAAACGCGCAGAGACGGCATCTTGCTCAAGGCGCGCACCCAGCACGATAAGCAGTGCTTTGGCGGGAGCGGTCGAGGGCGTCTTTCTTGCGGTCAGACAGACTGTGCGGAGTGATGGTGTCAGGCTCAATCCCAACGATAGCAGGACAATCAGCGTTGAGAGAAAGAAGGTTGTCAGCCCATCCCAGCCCATCATCTTCATTCTGAAAATTAATCCTGACGGCATGTTGGTCTCTCTATGATTTGTTGCAGGCTACAGCCAGGCGATGATGATAATCATTATATTCTTAATTAATAACCTATTGATTCCACGTGGAAAATTGTGGTTTTCCCTTGTGATTGCTATAGTTTCCCTAGCCCCAGTTAATAATAAGCAGTAATCGGGGTTTTTCTCATTTAATACCATCCCATTCAATTGGGTTTTTCTAAGTAGAAAATAGAAACCAAAGGGGGTTCCTAATGGGTAGAAATACCTTTGTGCTCACAGCGCTCACCATCGCGGTGGCTGTGGGTTGTACCACTCAGCAGCCTGCTGAAGACACTGCGGAAGCAAAAGATACCGCAGAAGCCAAGGGGCAGGCTGAGATGATGGCGCATGAGACTGCGGCACCCAGCGCGATGAAGCGCTATGCGGGTCCGTTGGTTGCCGCAGACACCAGCAAGCCGAAGAACGATTACAACATCACCATCAACTACGAACTGGGCATGCACTGTACCGGCTTCGATTTTACCTACTGCTGCGTGTTGCCACCATACAACTCGATTCAGTCCCAGGTTATCAAGACGGCGACCGGTAGAAAGAAATACCCGGAGATGCTGGAAGCGGACGAAAACGACCCGACAGTGGTTGTTGACGGCAAAAAACGCTTTAAGCTCAATTACGGCCATATCGATAACAATTTCTCAGAAGGCAACAAGCTGAAGTATTGGGACGTTCCCTATGACGTCAATGAGGATGGCGAGTATGGCCCCAACGAGAACGTTGCCAACGCCTACTGGCCCCATCTTTATGTCTATAAGGATCTGAAAGGGACCAATCCCAAGGGAACCAGTAAAGACAGTGAGAAGCTGCGTGTCGGTCTGCAAGTGCCTGTGCCGAAAGACAATGGTCCTGCCGGTGCGGCAGCGCCCAGCCCGATGCAGGGTGGACATCTTCACTACACTGGAGAGGTGGGCACTATCGTCTACACTCAGTCTCCCGTGTTGGAGAATGTGCCGATCATGCTGACTCATCCGGGTATCTGGGATGCACTCGGTCTGGCTCTGACCCCATTTACCGACAGCGTGGCCGCAAAGGATCCGCTGACCCTGGTGGAGTCTGATATTCAGCCATTTCAGGAAGCCTGGGTAAGCATGGTTGATGCCGATTCCGGTGAACCTGTTCTGGATAGCCACAGCGGCAAGCCGATCACCTTCGTGGGCACCAACCCTGTTGATGTTCCCAACTGCTCCAACTGCCACTCGAATGAGACCGGCAATGGTGACAAATACACTCTCTACAAGCAGGAGAAGGCCTTCTGGAAGGCTCTTGGTGCATCTGACTGGATTGCCAATCTGAAGGCGACATCTGTCTCCATCCTGGAGATGCATGACGACAACAACGGTACCGACTTCATGAAGGACTACAAGCCGGGCAGTCGCGCCACCATGAACCGTCTTGGTCGCGATCCGGTACTCTGTCAGAAGTGTCATGCTGATAATGTCATCGGTGTACTTCAATCCAAATCGTTCAAAGACCCCAAGACCGGCAAAGAGAAGGTGATCATGCCTCTGACCCAGGCTATTCATGGTGTGCATCTGAAAGCCACACCAATGCCTGATTCCCAGGGTCGCACCGGTGCTTGCCAGGGTTGTCACCCTGTCCATCGTCAGGACGGCAGCATGGAAGGTTATCCGATCACGCAGGACGGCAAGAACGCCTATGCGGATACCGATAACCGCGATGCTGCCGGCGGCTGTTTTGTCGGACGTGACGTTCACTCCAATCCCGGCAAGGATACCGACGGTGTAGAGACACCTGAGCATCTGAATGCGATCGGTGAATGGCTGCAGGAGAATGTCTCCCAGATCGGTAATGGCGGGAACGGCAAGGGCCTCTGGTGCACCAACTGTCACACTCAGCTCTCTCGTGAGTTGTATCAGCGTGATGCACTGACCAATGCGTTCAAGCAGGAAGGCAAGACGCTGCGTAACAAGTCTCTGCCTGAGATCGCCAAGGGTATTGGTGTCAGCATGAAAGAGCTGGAAGAGATGATGGATCCGAAAGTCATCCTCGACGGCAAAGGTCATGACACCCCCGGCAAATCCCGCATCCTGGAGACCTGGGCACAGAATCGCCTGGTGCCTGACATCGCCGTAATTGCTTTGAAGGGCGACGGTCCGATGATCAACAAGGACGAAGATGGTGATATCAGCGTGGTTCCGCTCTCCGCGAATCCGACAATCGATATCGCTTCTCTGAAGCTGCCTGAAGGCGCAACCGGTGCTGCCGCAGTGCCTTACGATGCTGCAACCCATGGTCGTGACTACTGGCTGGCTCCTGGCGTTCCTCACTGTGCGAACTGCCACGCGGCGCCTTACGTCGAAGGTCAGGGTGGTGCTGCCTTCCCGATCACCCAGCCGGGTAAGTACGCCAACGTGCGTTACTCCAAGGGTCATGCGGGTCTGGCTTGCCAGGCATGTCATCAGTCCATCCACGGTCTCTATCCGGTGACTCCGCGTACCGATCTGACAACCTATCGTCAGGCGCCGCAGTACAACCCGGATGGTTCCCACGGTCCTTTCAAGTGTGCCGCCTGTCATGAGGTCAACGAAGAGGGTGTTCCCTTCCTCGCTGCCGATGAGGACGATTACAACTGGAACGGCAAGGGCATCATGAATGACTACGATGCGTCTGTATCCTGGATGCACGCCAATGCCCTGGATCAGGGTGGTAAGATCCCGGATGAAGATGAAGAGTGATAGCCATCACTTGATCTGCCGCGACAGGGATGTCCGGCGGGATTGACCCTAACAGGAATGATCGGGGGGCTCGACCCCCCGTTTTTTCGACTGGTTGACCATTTTATTTCTGCTGTTTTTCAGCAGCGCATTGATGTAAAAATCGAGTGTGTTTTTGAAAAAGAGCGGGTATCAACCTGCCAAACCAAATAAATCTCTTACCACCAGGAAATGATCTATGAAGTTGCTGTCTGTTATTAAGCGCAGTCTGTTGCTCGCCACCATCCTCGCTGCGCCACAAAGTTACGCCATCGCAGAGTCCCAGGTCCTTGCTACTGCAGGCGAAATGAGCGTCACTGCCGATGATCTTAAATCAGCCATGGCCAGCTCTCCGTTTGCAACCCAGTTCCCGTCAATGGATCGGGAAGACCAGGCATTGCTTCGTGGTTCGTTGTTGCAGCGATTGGTCGCCTCAAAGCTGCTCTACCAGGAGGCGAAGCGGCTGGAAATCGATAAAACCGAGGCTTTTCAACAGGACGTTGAGATATTTCGTCTTGGTCTGCTCTACAGGCACTTCATGGACAAGCTGCGTGAAGGCATCAGTGTGCCGGCGGATGTGACAGCAAGTATCCAGCAACAGTATCCGAATGATACAGATGGCGCAGCCGCTGCAAGGGCTGCCTACCTGTCTGATCGCTATCGCGCCATGCGTTATCTCACCATCAAGAACCTGCGCAACAAATATAACATCAAGGTCTATGAGTCGCGGATTCAGCCACATCGGATGAGCGATGATACGGTATTGCTTGAGGGTGACGGGATTCTCATTACCTATAAGCATGCAGTGGGTAATCAGGTCAATCCACCACAGAACAAGACTTGGCTCATGGAGCGACTCTACCAACGTGCTGAGTTGTTGGTGATTGCCAAGGCGGCGGATGACGAAGGTATTGATCTGAATGACAGACTCAACAGCTACCGTGATGAGCGTCTTCCGGCAATGATGATTGAACAGAAACAGAGAGAGTGGATCTCAGGAAAGGATACCCTGGAAAAATACTACGATGCCCATCCTGAATCCAGTCGCACTATGGAGCGTTGGCATATCGGCCAGATCGTACTTTCAAGCCATGAAGATGCAGAAGCTGTAAGCCAACGTATCAAAGCGGGTGAGAGCCTGTTTCTCCTTGCCGGTGAATTGAGCGTTGATCCCTATGGTAAACGCATGCGAGGCGACATGGGTTGGGTCAAAGAGGGGTCAGGTCATCCTGACATCGAGAAGGCCGTCAGCGGTCTTGAAGATAATCAGCTAAGTGAGATTGTACAGACCCCTGCAGGGTTTCACCTTGTGATGATCCTTGAGCGCAGTCCCAGCCTCAAACGTACATTTGCGAGTATGCGTGACAAGGTTGCACAGAGCCTGATTTCAGAAAAGTCTGCTGAATATTTCAATGAACTCAGTGAGCGCTACAAGGTGGTGTGGAATCTGATTGGAGAGAAGCAGGTGCAGCACTAGTCCATGAATAGACAGAAATGGGTCTCGCTGCTGGGGGCGGTATTGATTGCCGCGGTTTCCAGCAGTTTTGCCGGGTCAGGTTCGGCGGCGGGCAGTGGAGCGGAGCCAAAGGAAAAGCAGGCTCCCAGCCTGCCCGATTACAGTTATAAAGGGCTGGACGGGGAAACGCACTCACTAACCGAATGGAATGGGAAGGTTGTTTTGCTTAATTTCTGGGCCAGTTGGTGTGCGCCCTGTCTGAATGAAATCAAGGAGTTTGTTCGCTACCAGGAACAGTATGGAAAGCAAGGTTTACAGATTATCGGCCTGGGTCTGGATGAGGCACGTAAGCTGAAGAATGTTGCACGCACTCTTGGAATCAACTATCCAGTGCTGGTGGCGGAACCTAACAGTAACCGCAAACTGCTTGCCAAGTGGGGTAACTCCAGCGGTTTGATTCCCTACACGGTTTTCTTCGATAAATCCGGAAAACTGTCTGGAGTACATAAGGGGGTCATTGATGACCAGACCTTTGAACAGAAGATCCTGCCTATGCTGGAAGACCCCGAATAGCTGCTGAGGTTGTAGGCCTGATCAAGCGTAGCGGGTCAGACACGTAGAGCATTTACATCTTCAATTTTTGCAAGGTTGACTCGGTCACTTCGGCACTCGGGTGCGGTAGATTGTCCAGGGCTTCCAATAAGGATGCAGGAGGGGCGATACGATCAACGGGTCCGCTGTGGATCTGTCGTTGCAGCGGAGATCGGCTCACATCCCACTGGCCTTTGGCTCGGTTATCGGGTCGCTCTCCTTCGAACACCAGGTAGCTGTACTTTCCATAATGGGGCAGTTTGCGCGCCAGTCCCGGCAGACTTGCCGGGTCGTCGCTGGTCAACCAGGCGATGGTGTTTCCTGATTTGGATCGTCCGGCAAGGGCAAAGCTGTGAGCAGATAGTGTAAAGGTTTTTTGTTTTATAGAAATAGCCTCATCTAACGTAGAATAATCCTTGTTATTCAATGTATTATTGAATATATCTAGAAATTTATTCTCCCTTCCCATCAGCCAGATCTGCTGATCTTCCGGGAGCTGGCTCAGGTCTCTGTCGAGTCTGATCTCTATATTGTTGTTCCCGGATGCCCACTGGTTAGCGAGTCGCCGGTAACCTTCGAGCAGCGGTTCCCGGGCATCTGCCGGGAGTACGATGAGCAACTGCTCCGCGCCGAAGAGTTTGCTGAAGACTGGAGGAACCTCGTCCGGGTGCAGTTCACGAAAGAGGTCGAACCAGGGATCGATTTCGAGACGCAGGGGTTTCCCCTTCAGGGTGAAATCGAGATCCAGCGAATCTTCTCGCATCGGCAGAGAGGTTCGCAGCGGGGGTGCATCTGCCAGATAGATGATAATGGGGATGTCGAGTTCAAACGGGGCTGCCGCCTGAGTCTGACGTAGCTTGCCGGATAGCCGGTAACCATCGGCTTGTGCTGCCACTTTGAGTTCACTGAGTTCCAGCCTGGGTGCCCCGTTGCGTTCCGTCCATTGCTGGAAAAAGGCTCTCAGATCACTGCTGCTGACCTGCTCGAATGCGCTGCGCAGCTCGGCATAACCGGCCTGCTTAAACTGATTGTCGTGGTAGAAGCGGCGCAGTCCCTGGACGAACTGCTCGTCACCGAGTTTGCGGCGCAGCATGTGAAACATCATCAATGCCTTGTCATAACCTACTGCCTGACTCGCGCTGGTGTGGCGGCTGCGGAAGTTGGCGAGGGGAAAATCGTTGCTGTCGCGGACGAAATCCCCATAGCGCTGCAGAGCGGAACGCCGGTACGCCATCCCCTGGCCCCGCTGCTCTTTCAGAAGGTGATCCGCCAGATAGCTGGTCAGCCCTTCGCTCCAGTTACCCTGCGCATAGTCGACGTAGACACCGTTGCCCCACCAGTTGTGCAAAATTTCGTGAGGATAGGAGGTGTATATGATGAAAGGCAGGCGGATCACCCGTGAGCCCAGAAGGGTGAATGAAGGCATGCCATATCCGGTCTCCCAGAAGTTCTCCACCAGCGCGAACTTGGCGTAGGGGTAGGGGCCGATCAGTTTTTCATAGAGTGTCAGATAGCGGCTGGTGGCCTGCAGGTAACGGTCTGCCAGCTTCGGATCCTTCTGTCGCAGAAAAACCTGTGCTTCGGTGCTTCCCTGTTGTTTCGAGTAGAAGTGGAAAGGCGCTGCGATGAGGTAGATGTCGTCCTGGGGCAGAATGGCGGACCAAACGGTTGCACTGCTGCCTTGCGCTTTTACGGGGCCACTGCCCTGACTGACCACCAGCCAGCCGTCGGGCAGATCGACACTGAGAGAAAAGGTTTTCAGGGTGTCGCCGAACCGGGGGTACCAGGCAACGCCGGCATCGAGAAATACTCCCTCGGACGAGATGGTACCTGCGAGTCTCTGTCGGCTGCGGCCGGTACTTTCGTGGGTAGTGGTGAAGCCGTGCTCGATCTTCCCTGCATACTCCAGGGTGAATTGTTTCACGCCTTGGGGCAGGCTGACGCGATAGCCTTGCAGCGGAATCTCCCGGTTGGCACGACTTGTTTGGGAGAGTTGCACGCCGGGGGTTAGAATGTGTGCCGTGAGTCCGGCATGAAGAGTGAACCCGGTGTTGCCGTTGTCGGGCAGGGTGACGGTATCCTTGACGGTGAGACTCCCGGTCTCGGGATCAATGCTCACCTCGATCCGGTGATCGACTACAGACTGCGCCAAGAGGGTGTGGGAGGCCAGTAGTAAGATCATCGACAGGATGAAACGTAATAGGCGATTGTTGGTCGTATTGTTCATGGATTTCCATTCTACGGCATCACAACCTGATCGGAAGCGGTTTAATAAAAGGGGAAGAAATTGGCGAAGTCACTCATCAATAGCGTTTTATTGCTGGTTTTTGGCGTGGTTGGCTTGTTTAGCGCCACGGTTGTTATGGCAGATGGAAAGTCAGCTCATGGATCGCAGCAACAGGCTACCGTAGTGGCGCTCTCTGAACTGATGAATGTTGAACGGTTGATGGAGCAGATTGAAGATCGGCAGGCGGTCTTTGTCGGCGAGACCCATGATCGCTACGAACATCACCTGAACCAATTGGCGATTATCCAGGGAATGTACAAAAAACACCCGGATATGGTGATCGGTCTGGAATTTTTTCAGCAACCGTTTCAGCCGGTGCTGGATCGTTACATCAGCGGTGAGATCGACGAAAACGCACTGCTCCGTGAGTCGGAATATTTCGATCGCTGGCGTTATGACTACCGGCTCTACCGGCCGATTTTTCGCTACGCCAGGGAAAAGGGTATCCCCCTGATCGCCCTGAATCTTGAAAAGGAGATTACGAGTCAGGCATCTGCCGGGGGTATAGATAGCATTGAAAAAACGCTGAAGCTGCGTATCCCGAAAGAGATAGATCGCAGTGATACAGCTTACCGACAGCGGCTGGAATCCGTCTTTCAGATGCATCCTCATCCGGAGAAGCGAAATTTCGATCACTTCATGGATGTGCAACTGCTCTGGGATGAAGGTATGGCGGAGCGGGCAGCGGTCTGGTTTCGTGAAAAACCGCAGGGGCATATGGTGATTCTCGCCGGTGGCGGCCACATTGCCTATGGTTCCGGGATCCCCAATCGGCTCAAGCGTCGGGTGCCGGTTACCACCGCGATTGTAATCAACGCCTCCACAGCCAGCGAACTCGAACCTGCGATGGGTGATTTCGTGATGATGACGAAACCCAACCGACTGTATCCCACCGGTAAGCTGGGTGTCTTTCTGGATGTTGAAGAATCGCCTATTAAGGTGAGCGGTTTCAGTCCTCATAGTGGCGCCGAGAAGGTGGGCGTGCGGAAGGGCGACAGAATTCTCCGAGTTGGCGAACATGAAATCACAAGCTACGCAGATGTGCGTATTGCGCTGATGGATAGCCTGCCTGGCGAGAAGGTGGACGTAGAAGTGCGGCGGACCTGGCCATTCCTCGGCAGTGCAAATCACACAATGGAGGTTGAACTGCGGTAGTTTCGTCCGCCCCCCTCAACCTCACTGCAAAAATCGACAATGAAGAAACCCGAACTGCTCTCACCTGCCGGTACCCTGAGGAATGCCCGCTACGCCTTCGCCTATGGCGCGGACGCCGTCTATGCCGGTCTGCCCCGTTACAGTCTGCGGGTGCGCAATAATGACTTTCTTCCGGAAAATCTGGCAATCGGTATCGATGAGGCACATCGGCAGGGCAAGCACTTCTACCTGGCCACCAACATCATGCCCCACGGGGCCAAGTTGAAGACCTTTATCGACGATATGGCGCCGGTGGTGGAGATGGGGCCGGATGCGCTGATCATGTCAGATCCCGGCCTGATTTTGATGGTGCGGGAACGCTGGCCCGATATGCCGGTGCATCTCTCGGTACAGGCCAATACCACGAATGCCGCCGCAGTGAGCTTCTGGCAGCAGCAGGGGCTGACACGGGTGATCCTTTCCCGTGAGCTCTCTTTGGATGAGGTCGAGGCCATCCGCCAGGCCTGTCCCGATATGGAGCTGGAGGTCTTCGTGCATGGAGCGCTCTGCATCGCTTATTCCGGGCGTTGCCTGCTCTCGGGCTATTTCAACCACCGGGATGCGAACCAGGGAAGCTGCACCAACGCCTGTCGCTGGGAATATAAGGTCAGCCAGCCGGTGGCGGGGCCGAATGAACCCCTCGATGTGGCCGAGATGACCCACCAGCCGGAAGCCGATGCTATTCACTATCTGGAGGAGAAGGGCCGTCCCGGTGAGCTGATGCCTATCTTTGAGGATGAGCACGGAACCTACATCATGAACTCCCGGGATCTGCGCGCGGTGGAACATGTACAGCGGCTGGTGGAGATCGGTGTCGACTGCCTGAAGATCGAAGGGCGCACCAAGTCTCACTACTACACGGCCCGTACCACTCAGGTCTATCGCCAGGCCATCGACGATGCGGTGGCGGGTCGTGCTTTCCAGCCTGAATTGATGACCGATCTCGAAGGGCTTGCCAACCGGGGTTATACCGATGGCTTCTATCAGCGCCATGAATCGAGCGAGTTACAAAACTATCGCATCGGCGCCTCCAGCGCAGACCGACAGATCTTTGTTGCTGAAGTGACCGGTATCGATGAAGGGAGCGGATTGGTCGATCTGGATATCAAAAACAAGCTGCGGGTAGGTGATCGCCTGGAGCTGATGACCCAGGCAGGCAACACAACTTTTGTCCTTGAAGAGATGCAGGATCGCCAGGGCAACCCGATCTCAGAGGCCCTGGGTGGTGGTTATCAGGTGCGGGTAAAACTGCCGGTGGATGAGGTGAATCTGGGGTTGATCTGCCGCTACCTGGATTGATGTTTCAATCCGCATCTGTCGTTTGTCAGCCCATAATCTACTGAATTTCTGGTTTTATTACGCAATCACCGCTATCATGCCCGGTTTTTTCACCTCCAGGTTTCCCGGTCCGATAGATGTCTGATCTCTCCATTACCTCCAGCACCAAATGGATGATCGTGGCGATTGCTGCGGTGATCTGGTTCTCCCTGCTCGGATACCGCGACCTGATGGAGCCGGACGAGGGGCGTTACGCGGAAATCCCCCGGGAGATGGTGGCGACCGGCGACTGGACCACGCCCCGGCTCAACGACCTCAAATATTTTGAAAAGCCCGTTTTCCAGTACTGGATGACGGCGGTCAGCTTCTCCCTGTTTGGCGAGAGTAACGCGACAGCCCGACTTTGGGTGGCGCTGATCTCTTTTCTGGGCGCGCTCTGGGTGATGTTCGTGGCGGGCAGGCTCTGGGGAGAGGCGGCGGGATTCTACGCTTTTCTGGTGTCGATAAGTGGACTGCTCTATGTGGCAATGGGGCATATCATCACGCTGGACATGACCGTCAGCGTGTTTCTCGGCATTGGCGTGGGAGCGCTGCTGATCGCTCAGTCAGATCGGGATAATTCGACCCAGGTGCGTAACTGTATGCTTCTGGGTTGGGCCGCCCTGGGCATCGCTACCCTGACGAAAGGGTTGATCGGCCTGGTGCTGCCGGGTGCGGCAATTGTGCTCTACTCGCTGTGGATGCGGGACTGGGCGCTCTGGAAGCATCTTCATCTGGGCAAGGGGCTGTTGCTCTTTCTGCTGGTGACGGCCCCCTGGTTTATCGCCGTCAGTCTGGCGAATCCGGAATTTCCGGAGTTCTTCTTTATCCACGAACACTTCGACCGTTATACCTCAACGGTTCATATGCGGGACAAGCCGTGGTGGTATTTTCTCGCCATTCTGCTGTTGGGCGCGGTGCCCTGGATCAGCGCGGTGACGAAAAATCTGTTTAAACCGGGGTTTTCCTGGTTGCCCTCCAAAACAGCTTTTTTCGATCCCATACGCTTTCTCTGGGTCTTCGTCGTATTTATTTTTGTCTTTTTTTCCATGGGCAGCTCCCAACTACCCGCCTATCTGCTGCCGATGTTTCCCGCGCTGTCGCTGATGATCGGAAAAACCCTGGCGGAAAATCCCCGTCTTGGTCCGGAGATCTGGCTGATGCCGGTTGTGGGCCTGGTGTTTCTGGTTGCTGCCTGGCAGATTGATTTGGTAGCGACCAGTGCACTGCCGGCTGAACTGCTCCATACCTATCGTCCCTGGTGGTTGGCTGCAACAGGGCTGATGTTCGGTGGTTTCTGGCTTGTGAGGCATTTTGGCGCTGCCGGACCAAAGGCCATAACTGCGCTGGCGTTGACCGCATTGCTTTCAGTGCAACTGCTCTCCTGGGGTTATCAGACCCTGAGCAGTTCCCGTTCCAGTTGGGCGTTGGCTGAGCAGATTCGTCCTTATGTCGATGCCGGTGCCCCGGTTTATACTGTGGAGACCTATCCTCAGTCACTGCCCTTCTATCTCGGAAAACCTGTGCAACTGGCCATTATGCGCAGTGAGCTGGATATGGGTATTCGTCAGGAACCCGAGAAATGGATTCCAAGTTTCGCTGCGTTCAAATCGCGCTGGCTGCAGGATGAACAGGCTATAGCTGTTTTCGATGCAGAGAGTTTTTCGAGATTTAATTTTGATGGGATGCCGATGCAGATTATCTACAGAGATCCACGCAAATTAGCGGTGATACGCCGATGAACCTGGTAAGTTTTTCCCTGATTTTGACCGGTGTACTGCTCAATGCCGTCGCCCAACTGGCACTAAAGGCGAGTGTGAACAGCATGGGGGCCATCGAACTGAAAATGGCTGACTCCGGCGCTGTTGCCTTGCGGCTGATGGGAGAACCCTGGCTCTGGGTCGGACTCTTCTGTTACGGCATCAGCGTCATCGTATGGATTCTGGCGCTCTCACGGGTGGATGTCTCGATTGCCTATCCGATGCTCTCCATCGGTTATGTGGTGAATGCTTTTGCCGCCTGGGCGTTGTTTGGTGAAGTACTGAGCATTGCGCGTCTCTCTGGTATCGGGGTCATTATCCTCGGCGTGTTTATCCTGGCCAGGAGCTGACTATGTTGCCGTTTACCCGTCCCACGGTTGGTGAGGAAGAGCAGCAGGCCATAAAGGAAGTGCTGGAGTCCGGCTGGATTACCACCGGTCCCAAGGTGAAGGCCTTTGAAGCGGCGCTGGAGGCCTATATTGGCGGCGGCGTTTTGGTCCGAGCCTTCAACTCAGGGACCAGCGCCCTGGAGGCGGCACTCATCGCATCCGGTGTCGGATTCGGGGATGAGGTGATTCTACCCGCCATGAGTTTTACCGCCAGCGCCAATGTCATCGTTCGGGTGGGTGCCACCCCGGTCTTTGTGGAAGTGGACCTGGTGAGTCGCAATCTCACGGTGAAGGCTGTTGAAGCTGCGCTGACGCCTCGCACCCGTGCCATCATGCCGGTCCATTTTGCAGGACTGGCGGTGGAGATGCATGCCATCTACGATCTGGCAGAGCGGAACAATCTGGTGGTAATCGAGGATGCCGCTCAGGCGATCGGCACCGGTATCGGCGGCCACAAAGTTGGTGCTTCCGGTAATCCGGTCTGTTTCAGTTTCCACCCGAACAAGAATATCACCACCATTGAAGGGGGCGCGCTGGCCAGTAGTGACCTCCAATTTATCCGCCGCATCGAGCGCATTCGCTTCCACGGGATCGAACGGGATGACGAGGGCGGGATGGATGTGCCCGAGTGGGGCGGCAAGATGAATATGCCGGATGTGGGGGCTGCCATGGGTCTGGTTCAGCTGCCCAAACTGGAGGGTTTCAATCACCGTCGCCGCGAGCTGGCGCTACGCTATATCGAGCGACTGCCCAAACATCAGGCTTTGGTGATTCCCAAGGATGTGCCGGGACACAGCTGGCATATGTTCGCCGTCTGTATCGACTATCTCTCCCTCGGCACCTCCCGGAAGGCCTTTCAGGAACAACTGCAGACGATGGGTGTCGGAACCGGTATCCACTATCCTGCGATGCATCTGTTTTCCCTCTATCGGCACTACGGTTATGGACCAGGTGATTTTCCGGTTGCAGAGCGGATCGGTGAGCAGACGCTGACCCTGCCCCTGTTCCCCGCGATGTCCGATGAGGATGTGGATCAGGTATGCGATGCGCTGAACAAACTACTTAGCGGAGAAGTCATTCCATGACGGAGCAAACTTTGGAAGGGAGTCCCGATCTGTCGGTTGTGATCCCGGTTTATAACGAAGAGGCGGTACTGCCGTCGCTTTTTTCCCGGCTCTATCCGGCACTGGATGCGTTGGGGCGCAGCTATGAGATCATCTTTATCGATGACGGCAGCCGAGATCGTTCAGTCGCGCTGTTGCGCAAGCAGTATCAGGTGCGGCCCGAGGAGACCCGGGTGGTCTGCCTGCGCGCCAACGCCGGTCAGCATGCCGCCATCATCGCGGGGTTCGAGCAGTGCCGTGGCAGTTTCGTAGTGACCCTGGATGCCGATCTGCAGAATCCGCCGGAGGAGATCGGCAAACTGCTGGCCGAACTGGATAAGGGGCACGACTATGTCGGTTCCATCCGCCGCAACCGGCAGGACAGCGCCTGGCGGGATCTCGCCTCCAAGGCGATGAACCGGTTGCGCGAGCGTATCACCAACATCCACATGACCGATCAGGGCTGCATGCTGCGTGGATATGACAGGGAGATTATCAGCGCCATCATCGACTCCAAAGAGTCGAACACCTTTATTCCGGCACTGGCCTACCTCTACTCCGGCAATCCGGTTGAGGTGGTGGTGGAGCACGAAGAGCGGGCGGCCGGGGAGTCGAAATATCCGCTCTACAAGCTGATCCATCTCAACTTCGACCTGATGACCGGTTTTTCTCTGATGCCGTTGCAGGTCTTCTCCCTGATGGGAATGGGTATCTCCATCGTCTCTTTTGCCTTCGTGCTCTTTCTGGTGCTACGTCGTCTTATCGTCGGGCCGGAAGTGGAGGGTGTGTTCACCCTGTTCGCCATCGTCTTCTTTCTGATCGGTATTCTGCTCTTCGGTATCGGCCTGTTGGGTGAGTATGTGGGACGCATCTATGTGCAGGCCCGCGGGCGTCCCCGCTATCTGGTGCGCATGGTGCTTGAGAAAAACGGCCAGTCTGAAACCGGGGAAGAGAGCTAGTGGCGGCAGTTGCTCCGCGTAGTGCGGTGGTCTTTGCCTACCACCAGGTGGGTGTGCGTTGCCTCTCTGTGCTGTTGGCTCAGGGGGTGGATGTACGGTTGGTGGTGACACATCAGGATAATCCCAACGAGACTATCTGGTGGGAATCCGTCGCCGAACTGGCCGGGCGAGCGGGCATTCCAGTGATCACGCCGGAAGATCCCAACACGCCGGAAGTGGTTGAGCAGATACGTACCTGTGAGCCGGATCTCTTCTTCTCCTTCTACTACCGGCACATGCTCAAAGCCGATCTGCTGTCGATCCCCCATCAGGGTGCCTACAATATGCACGGTTCCCTGCTGCCGCACTACCGGGGGCGTGTGCCGGTGAACTGGGCGATTGTCCATGGTGAGACCCAGAGCGGCGCCAGTCTGCACCGCATGGAGATCAAACCCGATGCGGGTGATCTGGTCGACCAGCAGGCGGTGACCATTTTACCCAACGACACAGCGTTGGATCTGTTTTCAAAACTGGTCTGCGCGGCGGAAACGGTCCTGTCCCGCTCACTGGCGGGTCTGATGAAGGGCTCGCTCGAAGCGACCCCGATGGATCTTCAGGCGGGCAGTTACTTTGGTGGCCGCAGACCGGAAGACGGCCGGGTGGATTGGAGCCGGAGCGCCTGGCAAATCCACAATCTGATCCGGGCCGTGGCGCCGCCCTACCCAGGGGCTTTCACCCATGCGGATGGAAAAAAGCTGCTGTTGATGGGCAGTTACTGGCGCAATGAGACAGGAAAAGGCGATAATACCCGGCTTTACTGGGAGGCTGGCCGCTGTTACGCGGACTGTGCCGATGGAAAACGAATCGAATTGACCCGCTTGGAGCTTGATGGTGAGGTGCTGGACGAATCCGCATTTACCCAACGGTTCGGTAAAGAACTGAAGCTCTGACCTTGAATAAAGTGAAACTGGAGAAGCATCTGTTATGAATATCCTGATTTTGGGCGTAAACGGCTTTATTGGGCACCATCTGTCCCGCCGTATCCTCGAAACCACCGACTGGAATGTCTACGGCATGGATATGCATTCCGAACGGGTGCAGGAGTTCGTTGATCACGAACGTTTCCATTTCTTCGAGGGTGATATCACCATCAACCACGAGTGGGTTGAGTACCATGTCAAAAAGTGCGATGTGATCCTGCCGCTGGTGGCGATCGCTACACCTGCTACCTATGTCACCAATCCGCTGGCGGTTTTTGAGCTCGATTTCGAGGCGAATCTGCCGATCGTGCGGGCCTGTGTCGAATACGGCAAGCGGGTGCTGTTCCCGTCGACCTCTGAGGTCTACGGCATGTCGGCGGACAGTGAATTTCACCCCTATGAGTCCAATCTGGTGCTCGGTCCGCTGAACAAGCCGCGCTGGATCTACTCTTGTGCCAAGCAGTTGATGGATCGGGTGATCAGCGCCTACGGCCAGCAGGAGGGACTTGAGTACACCCTGTTCCGCCCCTTCAACTGGATTGGTCCCGGCCTCGACAGCATTCACACCCCCAAAGAGGGCAGTTCACGGGTGGTTACCCAGTTTCTGGGTCACATTGCGCGCGGCGAGCCGATTCAGCTGGTTGACGGCGGCAGTCAGCGCCGCAGCTTTACCGACTTCAGCGATGGTATCAGCGCACTGATGAAGATCATCGAAAACAAGGACAACTGTGCTCTCGGTAATATCTACAATATCGGTAATCCTGCCAACGATCTGTCGGTGCGAGAACTGGCGGAGTTGATGGTCGAGATCGCCAAAGAGTTCCCTGAGTATGCGCCTGGTGCCGCGAAGGTCGAACTTCTGGAGGTCTCCTCCGGAAAATACTACGGCGAGGGTTATCAGGATATTCAGACTCGTGTTCCTCATATCGGCAATACCAAAGAGGAGCTGGATTGGGCGCCCAAGGTCGAGGTGCGTGACGCACTGCGCAAGATTTTCGAGGCTTATCGTCACGAAGTCGCCGAGGTCAGTGCGCTGCTCGACGATTGATCCGGGTTGAATAACTTGGATTCGCAGGCCTGATCAAGCGTAGCGGATCAGGCAAAAGGCTAAACATCAAATGGTATTATGGCAGTCGCACTCAAGGTTGATGTAGACACCTATCGCGGCACCCTGGAAGGGGTGCCCGCGCTGTTGCGCCTGTTCGACGAATATCAGGTGCGTGCCACCTTTCTCTTTAGTTTGGGACCGGACCACACCGGCCGCGCCCTGCGGCGCATCTTCCGTCCCGGATTCCTGCAAAAGGTGCGGCGTACCTCAGTGGCCAGCAACTATGGTCTCAAAACCCTGATGTACGGAGTGCTGCTTCCTGGACCGCACATTGGCCGCAAGGCGGGTGATGTGATGCGTTCGGTGGCCGAGGCAGGTCACGAGGTGGGTATCCACTGTTACGATCATGTGCGCTGGCAAGATTACGTTGCACACAAGGATGAGCAGTGGACTCGTCGAGAGTTGGATCTGGCGGCAGAGACCTTCCAGGAAGTCTTCGGTCATGCGGCGACAACCCACGGTGCTGCAGGTTGGCAGCTCAATGCCCATACCTTGAAATGGGAGGAGGAGGCCGGTCTCAAGTACGCCAGTGATGTCCGTGGCAAGAGTGCCTTCTATCCTGTGCTACAGGGCATCGAATCCAAATGTCCGCAGATCCCCACCACGCTTCCCCCCCTTGATGAGCTAATCGGCCGCGACGGCATCACCGAAGAAAATATACACGAATACATCTATGCGGAGAGTCAGCATATCCTGCCCAATGGCCACGTCTACACGCTGCATGCCGAGCTGGAAGGGATGCAGTTGTTGTCGACCATGGAGAAACTGTTGGTGATGTGGAAAGGGTTCGAAGGCACTGTTCAGGCGGTGGGGGATACCTATGATTCCCTGGATCTTGCCACCTTGCCCAAGCACCAGATCGGTTGGGGCGAACTTGAAGGCCGCTCAGGTCATCTTGCCATGCAGAGTATTGCTGTCGATTAAATCGCGGCGGGTGTAACTCCACACAACATACCGTGAAGAGGTGGTAGGAGCGGCGCTTCGCCGTGATTTACCTATCTACGGATTCATCGCGGCGGGCGCCGATCTGATCGCCCGGCTGGGGGTGGACCATGGCTGAATCCGTGACCATACAAGGCAAATTAACGCTTTTGCCTTGCGGTGATTTTCGATGGTTAACCCGGTAGTTGCATAAATTCCGGTGCTAACGACCATTCCACCGTATAAAAGACAGGGAGAAATAAAAAATATGCACTATCTCTGGAGTTCACTGCTGGTGAGATCCAGAAACCATGAAAAATCCTACATTTGAAACGATAAAAATGAGAAAGC
>JAMJIN010000294.1:0-2717 GCA_036784775.1 Chromatiales bacterium
GCTTTCTCATTTTTATCGTTTCAAATGTAGGATTTTTCATGGTTTCTGGATCTCACCAGCAGTGAACTCCAGAGATAGTGCATATTTTTTATTTCTCCCTGTCTTTTATACGGTGGAATGGTTGTTAGCACCGGAATTTATGCAACTACCGGGTGAACTATGTACTCTTCGCCTCCTATGAGAACGATCCAAACACTGCGCCATACAGTGGGATCGCGCCGAGTGACAATGTTTTGGATAACACCGAGATAGAGTTTCAGTTGAGCCTCAAGGTTCCGGTGATGGAGGATCTTTTTGGTGGTATCGGTAACATCTATATGGCCTATACGAACCACTCCTATTGGCAGGCATATAACAAACCGATCTCTTCGCCTTTCCGGGAGACCAATCATGAACCGGAGGCCTTTCTTGATCTGAAAAGCGATTGGACACTGTTTGGCTGGAGAAATCCACTCAACCGTTTTTCGATCGTGCACCAGTCAAACGGACAGAGCGGCAACCTCTCCCGGAGCTGGAATCGTCTCTATGCCCAGTTCATTCTGCAACGGGGGGATATGGTGCTGAGTATCAAGCCCTGGTACCGCATACCCGAAGATGAGGAGAATGATGATAACCCCGATATCGATGATTTTCTGGGGCATGGTGAACTTGCAGGCGTCTATAAAAATGGTCATCACACCTACAGTTTTATGTTGCGGAATAATTTATTAAGTGACAACAAGGGGGCGGTGGAACTGGGCTGGACCTTCCCGCTCTATGGCCGCCTTCGGGGTTATATGAAATATTTCAATGGTTATGGCGAAAGTCTGATCGACTATAACGCCAAAAGTAACCGCTTGGGTTTTGGCGTCGCGCTGACCGATTGGTTATGACGTTATGGTTGCCCGGCTACAAGGCATCGGGCGAGATCGAGAGGGCATAGGGTAATTCAGGCTTCTCGATCGGTGGTGCCATCTGTAGCTGTTTCCATTTGAGCAGTTCGTAGTAGGCTCTTATGTTATCGACATAGTTGACGGGCTCCTGCCCACGGGCGTATCCGTGTTTTACTGTTGAATACCATTTTTTTCTGCTGAGCAGGGGGAGATGTTTTTTTACATCTGCCCACTTGTCGGGATCCGCTCCCTGTCGCTGGGTAATGATGCGGGCATCTTCAAGATGCCCGAAACCAACGTTATACCCTGCTAGCGTCATCCAGAATCGGTCAGGTTCCTCGATGCGTTTTGGGATCTTATTTTCGATTATTTCGAGATAACGGGCACCACCGGTGATGCTCTGTTCCGGGTCCAACCTGTCTGTAACCTTGACCTGTTTTGCGGTGTTACGGGTCAACATCATGATGCCGCGTACGCCGGTGGGTGATTTTGCATTCGGGTTCCAGTGCGACTCCTGATAACCGATGGCAGCGAGCATCTGCCAGTCGATACCAATCTCTTCTGCGGCTGTTTTGAACAGCGCTTCATATTTTGGCAGGCGTTTGTCGGTGTGTCTCAGGAAGGTTCTTGATTCGACAAAGTTGAGTCGATCGACATGGCCATAGTGGCGTTCGATAAGTTGTGCCAGTGTGCCGTCCTTACGGATACGGTCGAAGAAGTTCTGCATGACGTCAAACAGACTGCTGTCTTCCGTATGCGCCATTGCCCAGGCGAGCTGCTGGGGTTTTGTCAGATCAAAAGCAACGCGTATGTTCTGCATAAAACGGCGGTTGACAGCGATCTCATTGGAATCTGCAATGGTGTAGTCGATCTTCTCATCCTGTACTCGCTGTAGCAGGTCTCCGCTCTCCATATCACTGGGGCTTGACCAGCCCAATTCAGGATACTCTTTCAATAATCTGTGCAACTCCTCCTCGTGACTGCTGCCCGGCAGTACCTCTATCGATTTACCGATAAGATCTTCGACCTTTCGTGGCCGCCGTTTGCCGCCCCGATAGACAACCTGCTGGGTGATCTCCTGATAGGATGGGCCGAAACGCAAGCGGGTTTCACGGGCCTGTGTGATAGTCAGTCCTGCGGCTGCAAGATGTGCTTCGCCCCGCGTAACCAGTGGCAGCAACTCCTCGAAGCCTTTGGGTATGACAAAACGGGCTTTGACTCCAATCTCTCTGGCGAACTGCTGGACCAGATCGTATTCCAACCCTGTTAGTCCATCGGACCCTTCATAATAGGTCGTGCCACTGTTGCGCGTGGCTACGACCAATTCACCACCGGTTTTGATCTGGTCGATCAACGGAGGCGGAATTGAACAGCTGGCCAGTAAGAAGAGTAGTGTTATAACGTATAGGGAGAGGCGCATGGTTAAGCGGGTGTCTAGTGTAAAAGCTTTGCCAGTTTCAGATTATTAGTGTTATTGGACTATACATAGCTGACCTTTGATAGGGAATCAAGCCATATCATATTCGATAGACAGCTGACTGCCGCGTCGGGATATAATAATCGGCAGAGTTTTCAGGAGAGGTGCCAGAGTGGCCGAATGGGACGCACTCGAAATGCGTTGACCCTTTGCGGGGTCCGAGGGTTCGAATCCCTCCCTCTCCGCCAAATTGACATTATAAATCAATCAGTTACAAGAAATCATAGTAACTTCTCAAAAACCCGTGGCAAGCAGTAAATAATTACAAAAAGCACTTGACAGGGTTTTGGGGCAAAAAACTAAAAATCCTGTCATGGTACAACTCTGGTTTGGAAACTGTCATGGCTGATCTTGTAGCGCGCACTATG
>JAMJIN010000072.1:0-17660 GCA_036784775.1 Chromatiales bacterium
CCTCAGAGCCATGCTACCTCGTTTGCTTCGGGCTGCTGCAACGACTTCACCACGTCCCGAGACATGGCTGCGGCTTGCTGAACATTCGTGCTAATCAAGTAACGTTTTGCAGGCTGAGGGTGTATCGCTTTCTCCAGCGCCCCATCAACCCAGGTGGGTATCTCAGGATTATAGTGGCGTGCTGGCCGATAGTTCAGGCGTTTTTTCTGGTTTGGCGTGTCGTTCTCCCCATAGGGGAGTTTTTTTGTCAGCATCTCGTAGAGGATGACGCCGACTGAATAGAGGTCTGATGCGTGGGTGCAGGCCTCTCCCCGCAGGCATTCCGGCGCCGCATAATCCAGGGTTCCCTGGGGTGCTGTGTGGTCGATTTCGCTGTCGATTTCGTCCATACCGGCAACCCGAATTGAGCCAAAATCGATCAATTTTACAGTGCCGTGGTTGTCTATCAGTATGTTGTCGGGCTTAAGGTCCTGATGAAACATCTCCATCCGGTGTAGAGCCCTTAGGCCATTAATGATCTGTTTCGCCAGTGTGCGGGTCTGATGCATATCAGCGGGGCCGTTGTCCTTGATCCACTGGCCAAGGCTGTGTCCCTCCACGTATTCGGCAATGTTGTAGAGGAAGCGACGGTTTCTGGGTTCGAGAATGCGCAGGATATGGGCATTGTGGATACGCCGTCCCACCCACTCCTCGTGTAGAAAACCTTCAAGATAGTCTGCATCATCCCGGTAGTTGACCGACGGGGTCTTCAGTACCACCTTTTCGTCAGATTCGATATCCAGCCCCAGAAACACCTCGCTACGTTTGCCGGCGTGCATCTCACGCAGGATCTCGTAGCCGTCAATCTTCATTCCAGGTTGGAGGTCGGGGGGGAAAGGCAGGTCGGATACCCGCTGGAATATATCGGCCTCGGTCTCCTGCTGGAGTTTCAATACTTGAATGATCTGGCAACTGGCATTGTCGTTGCTGCCGTTTTCCAGAGCCGTCTCTACCAGCGCATTGGCGCAGGCCTGCAGATTGGAGTCATGGCAGTCGAGAATTTTCAATAATTCCCGGCGGGTGAAAAAGTCATGCACACCATCGGTGGTAAAGATAAAGCTATCGTTCTCTTCCACGGCTACGGCATGGTAGTCGATGTCGATGTGAGGGTCGGCTCCCATGGCGCGGGAAAGAAACTCTTTCTCCTTGGAAACCCAGATCCGATGGTCGCGGGTGATCTGTTCCAGATCGCCATTGCGATAACGGTAGATACGCGAGTCACCGATGTGCACGATATGGGCGGTGGTCGACTTGAGGATCAAGCCGCTGAAGGTAGTGAGCATACCCCGTGCTGAGTCGTATTCTGACTGTCCCTGACCACAAAGCCAGCGGTTCAGAGCACCCAGCACCTTGCCGGCTGCAGTCTTGACGGTCCAGGATTCAGGCGTACTGAAATAGTCGGAGAGAAACCCCGATACACAGATCCGACTGGCCCGTCCCCCACCTTCGCTGGAACTGACCCCGTCTGCGATTGCCGCAGCCACGCCTTTGGTCAGGAGCAGGTTGTCCTCAGGGACGCAGACGTTGCAGGTGTCGTCATTGTCCTGTTTGACACCCGCCTCGCTGCGAAAGGCGTAATCAATTTCGAGTTTTGTGCGCATTCTTTTTCGTATGCCGCCTAAGATCATGCAGGTCGGGTTAACGCTTACGCTAACCTAACCTACAGACTCAGTCGAATCGGCTTAACTCACTTCGATCATCTGCACACTGCCATCCTCCATAACCTCGGCAGTATGACCCTCGGGCTCATCCAGAAACTGAACAGCGACCAAACAGACAATCGCCGCCCCAGCAATCACCAGGAAAAATATCTGAGGTGATACGAAGGAGAAGACGGTAAGAAAAGTAACCGCACCCACATTGCCGTAAGCACCAGCCATACCGGCCACCTGACCGGTCATGCGTCGCTTGACCAGGGGCACCATGGCAAATACTGCGCCTTCACCCGCCTGCACAAAGAAAGAGCAGGTCATGGTAGCGACCACTGCCAGTGCCAGGGGCCAGCCGGAGTTGATCTGGCCCAGGATGAAATAACCGATAGCCAGACCGGTGATAAGCAGGCTGGGCATCCTGCGGCGACCGAATTTATCGCTGAAGAGTCCGCCGCTGGGACGTGCCACCAGATTCATGAAGGCGAAACCCGAAGCCAACAGACCCGCCTGCACAATGCTCAGGTCGAAGGTATCTTTGAAGAACAGAGGCAGCATTGAAACCACGGCCAGCTCGGAGCCAAAGGTCACAAAGTAGGCGAGATCAAGGATCGCCACCTGCTTGAACTTATAGCGATGGATCTCCGGTACCTCTTCCTTGAAAACATGTTTATTGATGCGCCATACCTGTGAGGTCTGATAGGCATAGAGCACTGCAAGGCCGATATAGATGGCGTTGGCAGCAGTGGCACCCAGGATCTTCAGATTTTCAGGACCCAGTTTCCAGGTTAGAACGGCCAGCGCTGCATACATGGGGATGTTCATCACCAGGTAGAAGAAGAAGTCGCCCTTGCTGGTCACTTCCATGGCGCCTGTTTTCTTCGGTTTGAAGTAGGTGGAACCCTTCGGCGTGTTGCGGGCCAGCTTGTAGTAGATGAAGGAGTAGACCAGGGTGATCACGCCGGTGGAAGCGACAGCATAGCGCCAGCCATCATCTCCGCCGAATATCAGCGCAACAGTGGGCAGGCTCATTGCAGCAGCGGCGGAGCCGAAGTTGCCCCAGCCACCATAGATGCCTTCGGCGACGCCCACCTGCTTGGCGGGGAACCATTCACCGATCATGCGGATGCCGATGACAAAACCTGCACCGACGAAACCCAGGGCAAAACGGCTTGCCAGCAGTGCGGTATAAGAGTCTGCAATAGCAAACAAAAAGCAGATGAAGCTGGAGGAGAATAGGAGGGATGAAAAAACAATCCTCGGCCCGAAGCGGTCCACCAACATACCGACGATGATACGTGCCGGAATGGTCAAGGCCACATTGATGATCAGCAGCGCCTTCACCTCCTGATTGCTCAGATTGAATGCCTCCTGGATCGAAGCCATCAGTGGCGCATGGTTGAACCAGACCACAAAGCTCAGGAAAAAGGCGAACCAGGTGAGATGAAGTGTCTTTATCTTTTCGGTGAAGGATAGAAGATTGAGTTTGTTTTCCGACATGCACTACTCTTTGTGAAAAATGAAATATCTACAAGCCATAAGCGATATTCGTGCCAAACTTGTATCGTCTTGTTTTTCTAATGAATATCGTCTATCAACCTATTCAAGCGTTATGAAAAGGCCCGAAGCCGGTGCGCAGCAGGCCGGCTTCGTTCGATTTTGGAGCAGTGCACAATTATCAGTTTCTGGAACGTGGTTTAAGTGATCCAACAGGTTCTCAAAGCACTATAAGGGAGACGGATGGGCAGGAGACACGACCCATATATCGAGTAGGGGTTTTCGAGGGGCGAGGGAAAACGCGGGCGCACTAAAATGGATCATGGCAGCGTGTTATAACTTCCACTCAGCAAGCTCACTGCAATAAAAGCTACTCATAAACAATGGGATAGACTGGTATTTATGCTTCTGGCATAGCTCTTGCATTACAACCTGAAACAGAGCGGTAAAACTCCGCTTCAGGATCAGGTGTAGAGGGCAACCATGAAAGAGAAATTGGTATTAATTGGCAACGGCATGGCCGGCATCCGTACGCTGGAGGAGCTTTTCAAGCTCGAAGAGGTGGACAAGTACGAGATCACTGTATTTGGCGACGAGCCTCACCCCAACTACAACCGGATCATGCTCTCGCCGGTGTTGGCCGGGGAGAAGACCATAGACGATATCATTCTCAATAGCCGTGAGTGGTACGCGGAGAACGACATCACTCTGCACACTGGCGATCCGGTAGTGGAGATTGACCGGGTTGGACGTCAGGTGAAGAGCGAGTCGGGCAAGTCGGTTGCCTATGATCGGCTGCTGATCGCCACCGGTTCCAACCCTTTCATCATTCCGGTACCTGGTGCTGATCTGGAGGGCGTCATTGGTTTCCGCGATATTAAAGACGTTGAGATCATGTTGGATGCAGCGGCTATCCACAAAAAAGCGGTAGTGATAGGTGGTGGTCTGCTTGGTCTGGAGGCGGCCAACGGTCTGATGAAGAATGGCATGGATGTCACTGTGGTGCATCTGATGGACATTCTAATGGAGCGCCAGCTCGACAAGCCGGCGGCCGGCCTGCTGAATGAATCTCTTGTGCAGAAGGGCATGCAGTTTCTGATGGAGGCACAGACTGCAGCGCTCCTGGGAGATGAACGCGTCACTGGTGTGAAGTTCGCTGACGGTTCCGAGGTCGAAGCCGACCTGGTGGTAATGGCTGTGGGTATCCGACCCAACATCGATTTGGCCCGGAAGGCGGGCATCTACTGTGAGCGAGGCATAGTGGTCAACGACACTATGCAGACCTTTGATCCGAAGATCTACTCTGTCGGCGAGTGTGTACAACACCGCAACAATTGCTACGGACTGGTGGCCCCTCTGTTCGAGCAGGCCAAGGTATGTGCCAACCATATTGCTCATCTTGGCTACGGTCGCTATGAAGGTTCTGTCACCTCCACAAAGCTGAAGGTAACCGGCATTGACCTCTTCTCTGCCGGTGAATTCAATGAGGGGGAGGGAGACGAGACGCTGGTGATGCAGGATCCGGCTCAGGGCGTCTACAAGAAGCTGGTGGTTCGTGATAATCGTATCAAAGGCGCAGTGATGTACGGCGATACCATGGATGGCACCTGGTATTTTCAACTGCTGCGTGAAGGCACAGATATCTCCGATTTTCGCAATACAATTCTTTTAGGCCAGCATGGGCTCGGCGATGCGGGGCATGGTGATGAGGTGCGTGTCGCCAATCTCTCTGACGAGGCGGAGATTTGCGGCTGTAATGGTATCTGCAAAGGTGACATCGTCAGCGCTATAACCACCAAGGGACTTTTTACACTCGAAGATGTGCGGATCTACACCAAGGCATCCGCCTCCTGTGGCTCCTGTACCGGTTTGGTGGAGGCACTGCTGGCCAGCACCGTGGGCGAGGGTTACGCCGCTTCACCAAACAAGCAGGCAATGTGCGGCTGTACCGAACACAGCCACGATGTTGTGATCGAGGCGATAAAAAAAGAAGCGCTCAAATCGATGCGTCATTTGTTTGATTACCTTAACTGGAAGACCCCGGATGGCTGCGCCAGCTGTCGCCCGGCTCTGAACTACTACCTGCTGGCACGTTGGCCGGAGGAGTACCAGGACGATGCCCAGTCACGCTTCATCAACGAGCGCGCCCACGGCAATATCCAGAAGGATGGTACCTATTCTGTAGTCCCGCGTATGTTTGGCGGTCTCTGCACCCCCAAGGATCTGCGTGCCATCGCCGATGTCTGCGACAAGTTTGACGTGCCCGAGATGAAGGTCACCGGCGGTCAGCGAATCGACCTTTTCGGTGTGAAAAAAGAGGATCTGCCACCGATGTGGAAGGATCTCTCTGATGCCGGTTTTGTCTCCGGTCACGCCTATGGCAAAGCGATGCGCACAGTGAAAACCTGCGCCGGCAAGACCTGGTGCCGCTTCGGCACCCAGAACTCCACCGGTCTGGGCGTGAAACTTGAGGAACTCACCTGGGGCTCATGGATGCCGCACAAGTTCAAGCTGGCGGTCTCCGGTTGTCCGCGTAACTGTGCCGAGGCGACCATCAAAGACTTCGGTGTGGTCTGCGTTGACTCGGGTTATGAATTACATATCGGCGGTAACGGGGGTATCAAAGTGCGCGTTACCGACCTGCTTTGCAGGGTAGAGACCGAAGAAGATGTGCTGGAATATTGCGGTGCCTTTACCCAGCTCTATCGTGAAGAGGCCCACTATCTGGAGCGTACCGCCCCTTGGGTCGAGCGTGTGGGACTGAGCCACATCAAGCAGTGCATCCTCGATGATGAGGCTGGGCGAAAGGCACTTAATGAACGCTTCAAAATAGGTCAGCAGTATGCACAGATCGATCCCTGGAAAGCGCGGGCCGACGGTGCACATGCTAATGAATTCACCCCAATCGAATTGGCAGTATGAGGAGTAAGAGAATGAGTGAATGGATTGAAGTGGTAGAGCTGACGCAGATTTCTGTTCTCGGCTCCCGAGTGATCAAGACCCAGGAGATGGATATCGCAGTTTTTCGGGGTTCCGATGATCAGGTCTACGCTATCCGGGATGCCTGCCCGCACAAGAACGGACCCTTGTCACAGGGCATCATGCATGGCAGCTCCGTCACCTGCCCACTGCACAACTGGAAGATTGACCTGAACAGCGGTGAGGCGCTGGGGCCGGATGAGGGCTGTGCCAATGTCTTTCCGGCTCGGGTTGAGGATGGCCAGGTCTACCTGCAGCTGAAACCGGCAGAAGCGGTGGCTTAATCTCGAACTCCATTATTAATATTGAAGCGTAGGAGCGGCGCCTCGCCGCGATGCTCACCATCTGATCGCGGCGAGGCGCCGCTTCTGAGTGAGAAGATCGTTCAAGCCCGGCGCATCGTGACAGGGTAAGACGTAGTCCCGATCAAGCGTAGCGGATCGGGCGTCTGAGTTGGCAGAAAGAAAAAAGAGGTGCCGGTTCCGCTACGCTTGAACCGGCCTACAGCAGTTCGGTCATTCATGGTCGAGAATGGATAAATCAATGGCGAGCTGAATAGTTACGTGCTCTGTTTTAATATTACGTGCTCTGTTTTAATATAGAGGTCAACTTTCGACCTCCATATTTTTTCAGGGCATGTTCAGGTGACAGAAAACACAAAATCAAATGCCCGGTTTCTGCTCAACCTCAAGAAACACCATCCTGCCTGGCAACTGTTGGTGGCCCATACCGGGCCATTGGTAATCAGTTCGCTTAAATCACTTTTTGATGACAATCTGAACGGGATCGACCTTGATAGCGCTATTCAGGTCCTGAGCGAGGTGCTGCAACTCTCCCACGAGATGGGTGAGATCGAAAGCGGCGGCGACTATCTGCTGGAGGCGCGGCGTGAGATTCGTCAATGGATTCGGCGGGGTTTGGTAGTGGAACGTGATGGGCGTCTGATCGCAACCGATGCCTTGGAGTCGGCCTTTCGCTTCGTGGATGGCCTGGATAACCGCATCATGACCTCCACCGCCTCTCGCCTCTCCATTGTTCAGCGTGAAATCGAGAACCTCGAATCAAGCATCAACCCCGACCCGGAAAGCCGCGAGGCGCTGATACGACATAAAATAGCTGTCTTGGAGGCTGAGCTTGCCTCCGTGCAGAAGGGCGTAGTCAAAGTATTGCCAGAGCAGTCCGCAATAGAGTCGATTCGCGAAGTCTATAACCTCTCGATGAGTCTGCGTAACGATTTTCGCCGGGTGGAGGACTCATACCGGGAGGCGGACCAGCGCCTGCGCCAGTCAATCATCAGTGAGCAGAGCCACCGTGGCAATATCGTCGATAGCCTGCTGGAGAGCCATGAGCAGTTGCTGCAAACCGACGAGGGAAAGGTGTTTGACGCCTTTCAGCGGCAACTGGCGCGTAAACTGGAACTGGATAATATGAAACTGCGCATTCGCTCATTGGTGAGGCGGCCCGTGGTGCATAAAGCACTGACCCGGGAGCAGCAAACCGAACTGAGTCGACTGATCATCCGGCTGGTGGGTGAAAGCGGAATCGTGATCCGCGCCCGTGCCCGCAGTGAACGCGACGTAAAAGGTTTCCTCAAAACCGGCCTCGCCTCTGAACACCACCGGGTCGGCCAGCTGTTGAATGAACTCTTTGCCCAGGCCGCCACAATCGACTGGAGTCGTCAGGCCGTGCGGCGAACCCCCGGCCCTCTGCCGCCTATTGGGGTCGCCAACAGCAGCCTGCCTCTACTGGAGCGTCTGCGTTTTAAAGACCTGGCTGAAGGCATCGAGCCCATGCTTGATCTGGTGGAACAGACTACCAACCTGGACGAGGTGGATGATGAATTCTGGTCATCCTTCGACGCGCTGGACAGGCAGGCGCTGGTGGAGGAGACGCAAGCGTTATTGGCTGCCGAAGGTCGCGGTCTGACCATCAAAGAAATCGCCGGAAAGATCCCGCCAACCCATGATCTTGAGTCGCTGGCGCTTTGGTTGTCCATGGCGTTGGAGGCCGATATCCCGTTCGACGATGAACAAGAACATATCGATCTGAACAACCCGGATGGTGCCTGCTACCGCTTTACCCTGCCGAAGGTAGAACTGAGCAGCGAAAACCTGGCCGATATCGAACTGGAACTGTGATGAGTGAAGAACAACAGACTCCCCTGGTCGAAGGGACAGACAACGGACCTGCCCTCTCTGACTCGCAGGAAGTTACTCCGCAATCGCTGAAAGGTGTCGTGCAGGAGCTGCTCAAATATGGTGTTTTGGAAGCAGAGCACAAACCCAATCTCTACCGCATTGCATTGACCTCTTTTCAGGCGGTCAACGCCATTCTTGAACCATTGGATCTGGCGCTGAAGATCGATGACATCCGCGGCATCGCATATCTTGCCATCGTTGAAAACTACGCCGATAGTGAAAAGGATGAGTGGAGCCACCCACTGGTGCGCCGTCAACGGCTCAATCTGGAGCAGTCGCTTCTGGTGGCGATCCTGCGCCGGATCTATATCGCCCATGAGATGGAGTCGGGTATCGGAACAAAAACGGCGTTGGCCCATCTCGATGAGTTGATGCCGGAGCTGAACCAGTTTCTCGGCGAGACCGGCAGTGACAGCCGCAATGACAAACGTCTGCGCCAGTTGCTGGAACAGTTGCGGGGCCATGGCCTGGTCTCGGAAGTGGATAAAAACGATCAGCTAACCATTCGTCCACTGATCGTCCACATCGCCAATCCCGAAAATCTGCAAAACCTGTTGGCTGCCTTTAAACAACAGTTGGAAGCACAACAGGAGCATGACGAATGAGCCGTTCCAGGCATACCGGGCAAGGGCTGATGTTTGAGGAACTACACAGCCGCACCCCCTATATTATCGAACAACTGGAGATCTATAACTGGGGTCCGTTCAGCGGATTGCACCGGGCCGAGATCGACCCGCACGGCAGCGCCATCATCGGACAGACAGGCAGCGGCAAGACTACCCTGGTAGATGCCTTGATGACCCTGGTCGCCGCGCGCCCGCTCTACAATCTCGCCTCAACCGGGGGACACGAAAGTGATCGTGACCTGATCTCCTATATCCGCGGAGTCTCCGGCGAAGGCAACGAGAGCGGCGACAATGCGCATATCGCCAGAGGCGGTTCCACGGTCACCGCCGTCGGCGCCCGTTTTACAGCCGGTAAACAGCATGTATCACTGACCGGACTCTTCTGGCTCGACGGCAGCAGTTCATCCATGAGTGATCTCAAACGGCTCTGGATATTCAGCCGTAACAGCGAGCTGGGTATTGGCGACTGGCTGGAACTGCATCGTGAGGGGGGCGCCAGGGCGGTAAAACGATTTGCCAGGGAGCAGAGCAATATCCGTCCACACGACAGCAAAAAGGCCTATCTGGCCCAGCTTAGGCGTTTTTTCGAAGTGGGTGAGAATGCCTTCTCCCTGCTCAATCGCGCTGCCGGACTCAAACAGCTCAACAGCATCGACGCACTGTTCCGCGAACTGGTCCTGGAGGATAAGTCGGCCTTTAAACGCGCCGCCGATGTGGTGAATGGATTTGATGTACTCAAGGAGATCCACAGCGAGCTGGAGATCGCCCGCGCACAGCAACAGTCGTTACTGCCAATCGAAGCGGAAGAGCGGGTTCGCTTGCGCAAGAGTGAAGAGGCCGAGCGCCTTTTCCGCTTGAAACAGATCCTGCCGGTCTGGTTCGCTACCCAGGGACACAGCTTATGGCAGCAAAAGCACACTAGCCTTAGTGATGAGCTTGCACAGAGTGAACGCCTCTCTGCTGACCTGACAAACCGCCAGCACAAACAGGAACATGAGGCAGATGATCTTCATCGTCTCTATATCGAACAGGGTGGCGGCAACATCGAGTTGTTGGAACAGCAGATCACGACCCAGGAGACCATTCTTCGTGGCTGTCAGCGTGAGGCCCACGACTATCTGCAACTGGCAAAGGCCCTTGATTTCGATGTAACCCTCTCGGAGGCCGCACTTGCCGGCAACCAACAACGCAGCGAGGTTGTACGTAGAGAGAACGAGCCTAAGTTGGCTGAACTGGATCAACGCCGGGATCAACAGGGCGGGTCACTCTTTTCCACGAAAGAGCGTGAAGTGAGTTTAAAGACAGCGTTACAGGAGGCGCGCAGTCATAGCGGCTCCAACATCGACAGTCGCTATCTCAAGTTCAAACTGGATCTGACCGAAGCACTCGGTATAAACCTAAATGCAGTGGCCTATGCCGCCGAACTGGTTGAGATCAAAGCGGAGGAGAAGGCATGGCGAGGTGCAATCGAACGTGCCATCGGCAGTCACCGTCTGCGCCTGATCGTGCCGGGTGAGCAGATGCAGCAGGCCCTTGCATGGGTCAACCTGCGCGACAATCGCCTGCATGTGCGTCTGCTGGATGCAGCGGAGTATTCGGGCCGGGCAAGTTTCCTCAATGACGGTTTCACCCACAAACTCAACTTTGGAAAGCACCCACTGCGTGAAGTGGCAAAAACCTTCCTTGCCGACATAGACCGTCACTGCGTCGAGAGTAGTGTGGTGCTGCATAGAACTCCCCACGCAATGACCGTTGAGGGGATGATGTCAGGCAAACATGGCCAGTTCGACAAGCAGGACCAACGGCGTCTCGATACCGACTGGATGACTGGCTTCAGTAATCGTGACCGGCTGCGCGAACTGGAGCATGAACTGTCTCAAGCGGGCCATGAAGCCGTAGAGAAAGAGAAGCTGTTTACCAGGACAAAAGAACAACACGAACAGCTTGGTCATCAGATTCAACTGCTTTCCAGATTGGAAAACCTGCAATTCAGTGAGATCGATACAGCATCCGCCGAGACGATGTTGCTACGTCTGCGCCAGCAGCTTGAGCAGTTACAGGATCCTGACTCTGACACCACACGCGCCAAAGAGCAGTGGCAGCAGGCAAAGCAGAAACTGCACCAGTGCCAACAGAAACTGCTGGAAAACGAGCAGCAGAAAAAAATATTTCAGGCAGAGATGAAACGGGCGAAGGATAAAATCAACCTGCTTTTCAAACGGATGAGCAATGTGCTGTCAGCAGAACAACAGTCAATAGGAGACAGCCAGTTTGGAAAAATAGCGATTGACGAGATTGAACATATTGATGATAAAGAACGTGAAGCGAGCGATATATCCCAAAAACAGCTGACCAAGGCTGAAAGTACACTCTCAGCTACTGAAAAAAGACTGATTTCATTGATGGGAAATGCGAAGACCAAGGATACCGGCGCACTTGCAGAGGCGGGTACAGATATCCGTGATATCTCCAACTACCTTCAACAACTGGAACTGTTGACCAAGGAGGCGCTACCGGAAAAAGTAGAGCGTTTTTTGGAGTACCTCAATAAATCCTCGGATGAGGGTGTGACCCAACTACTGGCCTATATCGACAACGAGGCAGCCATCATCGAAGAGCGGATCGAGGAGCTCAACCAGACCATGGTCAAGGTCGATTTCCAGCCTGGATGCTACCTGCAACTGCAACCACGGCGGGTGATCCATGAGACCCTGACGACAATCCAGAAAGCACAGCGACATCTACGTAGTGCCGCGTTGAAAGAGGATCAGGGGGAGTCCCACTATCGCGCCCTGGTAGAGATGGTCCGCCTGTTACGCGATGCGGTGGAACGCAACAAGACCGTGGGCGCAAAGGCGCTGCTCGACCCGCGTTACCGTCTGCAGTTCTACGTTTCGGTCATAGAGCGCGACGGCGAGCGGGTGATCGAGGTTCGCACCGGATCACAAGGGGGCAGTGGTGGTGAAAAGGAGATCATCACCAGCTATATCCTCACCGCCTCATTGAGTTATGCACTCTGCCCTGACGGCATGGGCCATCCCCTGTTCGGCACGGTGGTGCTCGACGAGGCCTTCTCCAAGAGTTCTCAGGCCGTCGCCGCACGCATCATCGAGGCATTGCGCCAGTTCGGACTGCATCCCCTGTTCATCACCCCCAACAAAGAGATGCGGCTGCTGCGTTCACACACCCGCTCAGCGATATTGGTACACCGGCGTGGGCAGCGCGCCACCACCACATCACTCAGTTGGGAAGAGCTGGATCAGCAGGCCAGGAAACGGCTGGAACACTCCAATGAAAACACCTGATCGTAGAGGGGTCAGAGTCGGGTCAACTACGCAGTGGCATCAATGCCCTCGCCCCGATTTTACTATGCACCACTCCCAGGCGGACTCGCTCTCGACTCCGACCCCTGGCAAACCGAAGTGCCTCTGAATGAAAACGCCTGAGGAGTTACGCCGCAAACTTCGACGTCAATGGCAAAACGGCAAGCTGCGCGAACAGCGGTTGCTCGACCACAATGCATGGCCCGTAACACTGCCTATCGGAAAGCCCTCTCCTGCACAAATCAACAATGAAATATCTGCCGTCAGAAAACACATTGAACACTGGAGAAACGTAACAACAGGAGCAATCGACTGGCAGTTGGTCAACTACCGCAGCACCGCAGAAGCGGTTCAACTCCCGCTGAACTGGGTACTGCAATCTGCTGACGAGTGGATAGAGGCGACGACCAATGAGACGATCCGGCAAGAGTACCTGTTGTTAGCCACAATCTTGGCTGGCACCGACCCCCTGTTTCACCCCCTTCTCATCCGCCAGCGGCAACAGCTGTTGTCCAGAAGCGCGGAAGAGACCATCAAGGCCTGTGAGGTGGCTCTGCTACTTGAACCCGGATGCGCCGAAGGCAAACCCTTGCGGACACTCTCTATCGCCGGTTGCGACAGCAAGTTTTTCGAGCGTAATCGCACCTTAGTGGGAAAACTGCTTGAGTTGCGATTCGGCCAACAGTTCATTGAGCAGGGCCTTGAGCATTTTCTTGGGGCGCTCGATGAGAGTGAGCACTGGCTGCTGGTTGCTCCTCTGGAGGTGGGACTGTTGCCCTTCAAGCAACAACGAGTGAGAAGCAGTGAACTCGCGCAGACACCACTTCCCGGCAGTCATCTGCTGATTGTCGAGAACGAGCGTTCCCTCTATCAACTGCCATCACTGCCCAACACCACCGCCATACTTGGGGCGGGACTTAACCTGAGCTGGATGCAAGCTGCCTGGATCAGCAATAAATGCATCGCCTATTGGGGGGATATCGACACATGGGGCCTCTCCATGCTCGCCACTGCCCGCTCCTACCAAGCGGCCCTGACGCCGTTATTGATGGATGAGGAGACCTTCGAATATTGTAACGAAGAGAAGGCTGTTGCCGAACCCGTAACGGCAGGTGAATCCACGCCTTCCAAACTCACCGAACAGGAGGGAGCGCTTTACCAGCATCTTTGCCAACTGGATAGAGGTCGGCTGGAACAGGAGTTTCTCCCTGATGACCTGGTGAAAAATGAGATTACCCGTTGGCATTCGCTTGCCTGAGAGACGTCAAACCACGTCCTGGCTGCTCAGGTACTCCTCGTAATTGCCATTGAAGGTGACTACACCCTCGGGGGTGAGTTCGATCATTCGGGTGGCCAGTGAGGAGACGATCTCCCGGTCATGGCTGACGAAGATCAGGGTGCCGGGGTAGTTCTCCAGCGCCGTGTTGAGTGACTCGATGGATTCCATATCCAGGTGGTTGGTGGGCTCGTCCATCACCAGTACGTTGGGTTTCTGCATCATGATCTTGCCGAAAAGCATACGTCCCTGCTCTCCACCAGAGATCACCTTTACGGATTTTTCGATCTCCTTCTGAGAGAAGAGCATGCGACCGAGATAGCTGCGTACCACCTGTTCATCGTCGCCCTTCTGCTGCCACTGGCTCATCCATTCCAGCAGGTTCATATCATCCTCAAAGTCGACGGCGTGGTCCTGGGCATAGTAGCCGATAGTGATATTCTCCGACCATTTTACCGTGCCACTGTCAGGACTCAGGCCTCTGTGCCCGGTGCCGACCAAGGTGCGAAGCAGTGTGGTTTTGCCGATTCCGTTAGGACCGATGATGGCGACACGTTCACCAACCTCGACCATCAGATCCAGTCTGTTGAACAGCGGGTTTTTATCATAGCCTTTGCTGAGTCCCTCAACTTCCAGGGCGAGGCGGTAGAGTCTCTTCTCCTGCTCGAAGCGGATGAAGGGGTTCTGACGGCTGGAGGGCTTGATCTCATCGAGCTGGATCTTGTCGATTTGTCTGGCGCGTGAGGTGGCCTGCTTGGCCTTTGAGGCGTTGGCTGAAAAGCGGCTGACAAAGGTTTGCAGCTCGGCGATCTGCGCCTTTTTCTTGGCATTGTTGGCCAACTGGCGTTCGCGAACCTGGCTGGCTGCCGTCATGTACTCATCGTAGTTACCTGGATAGACCCGCAGTTCGCCGAAATCCAGGTCGGCCATGTGGGTGCAGACGCTGTTCAGAAAGTGGCGGTCGTGGGAGATGATGACCATAGTGGAGTTGCGCTCGTTGAGCACATCCTCCAGCCAGCGGATGGTGTTGATATCGAGGTTGTTGGTGGGCTCGTCGAGCAGCATGATGTCTGGCTCGGCGAACAGCGCCTGGGCCAGCAGAACGCGCAGTTTCCAGCCGGGGGCCACTGCGCTCATCGGGCCGTTGTGCTGCTCCAGCGGGATATCCAGGCCCAGCAACAGCTCTCCTGCGCGCGACTCGGCGGTATAGCCGTCGAACTCGGCAAATTCCACCTCCAGTTCGGCGACCTGCATCCCTTCCTTTTCGCTCATCTCCGGCAGTGCGTAGATACGGTCACGTTCCTGCTTCACCTTCCACAGCTCGGCGTGTCCCATGATCACGGTGTCGAGCACCGTGGATTCTTCATAGGCGAACTGGTCCTGGCGCAGTTTTCCCAATCGCTCGCTGGGGTCGACGGCAACATTGCCGGCAGTCGGCTCCAGATCTCCGCCGAGGATTTTCATCAGGGTCGACTTGCCGCAACCATTGGCGCCGATCAGGCCGTAGCGGTTGCCGCTGCCGAACTTGACCGAGATATTTTCAAACAGGGGCTTGGCCCCGAACTGCATGGTGATATTGGATGTTGAGATCAAAATATTTTCCGGGAAAAAGTAAGATGTTTGTGGATTACAGGACAGGCGCAAAAGCGGCGCATTATGGCACAGCTTGGGGCTGGGCGCGCAACACTGGACAGAAACAGGCGTAGAGAGACATTCCGTAAGCTATTCAATAGCTCAAATTTCGGAGTCCGTGGTGATGGTTGGCGAGGGGTGTGGCTGACGAACGTAGGGTGCGCTGTGCGCACCATGATTGTTTGAGTTAATAGTTCACATTCACTGCGCTGCACAGGTAGCGCATGAACGGATCTGCCTGTCTGAAGCTGTTGGTCACGAACTGGGCAAAGGATGGTGCTGTAATCTTTCCGCTATCGAAGTATTTACAGGCAATGAAGTCCTTGCGTTTGAGATCGTCCATCAACTCATGGTCAGCGGGGAAACCCCGGGGAGGACGTTTGAGTGAATCACCCTCAAGCGTGAAATGTCTGCGGAAGGTTTTGTCATCCCTGGCGGCTTTCCATGATGCTGGATTGTCCACGATGAAATCTCGAATCTTCCCCAGAAGGGGGTTCTCCGGATGCCAGATGCCGGCGCCGACAAAGCAGAGTTCCGGTTCTATGTGAACATAAAAGCCAGGAGCGTGAACATCCTTTCCCAGTTCGTGCCGGAACTGAATGCCGATGTTGATTTTGTAGGGCGTTTTGTCTTTTGAGAACCGGGTATCCCGGTAGACTCGCATCAGAGATCCGCCGGACTTTTTTGCGATGGCGCGGAATCGTGGGGAGATCTTCAGCAGCCTGGGTTGCATATGCTCGATGAATGCCAGTGCGGGTTCGCGCACCTGCTGTTCGTAAGCAGCTTTATTCTCACTGAACCAGGCTCTGTCGTTGTTATTTGACAGGGCCTTCAGAAAAGGGAGACAGGCCTCGGGAAACCCTTTGAAAGCACTCATGACTCACTCCGTTCAGCGTTATCAGGTTTACTTTGATGGTAGGTCAAAACCTCAATGATTCAATTCTACGTGCCGGCCCACTCCCGTGGCTTGAGATATTTCTCATAGAGTTCGGCTTCTGCCGAACCCGGTTCAGGATGCCAATCGTAACGCCAGCTCACCAACGGCGGCATGGACATCAGGATCGATTCGGTTCGTCCGCCGGACTGTAGCCCGAAGAGGGTGCCGCGATCATAGACCAGGTTGAACTCGACATAACGCCCGCGCCGATAGAGTTGAAACTCCCGCTCTCTTGCTCCGTAAGCAAAGGTTTTGCGACGTGAGACGATAGGGAGGTAGGCCTCCAGATAGTGGTCACCCACGCTGCGCATGAAGTCGAAACTCTTTTCGAAACCCCACTCGTTCAGGTCATCGAAAAAGAGGCCGCCGATACCTCTTGGTTCCTCTCTGTGTTTGAGATAGAAATAGTCATCGCACCACTGTTTGAATTTTGGGTGAACTTGCTCGCCGAAGGGTAGGCATGCAGCCTTTGAGATGTCGTGCCAGTGGCGGCAGTCCTGCTCATTTCCATAGTAGGGCGTCAGATCGAAACCACCACCGAACCACCAGACGGGATCGCTCCCCTCTTTTTCGGCAATAAAAAAACGTACATTTGCATGGGAGGTCGGTACATAGGGGTTGTGGGGGTGGATCACCAGTGATACGCCCATCGCCTCGAATGCACGTCCAGCCAGTTCCGGCCTGTGTGCTGTGGCGGAAGACGGCATCTTGCTGCCGGTGACATGTGAGAAGTAGACGCCGGCCTGCTCGAAGACCGCTCCGTCCCGCAGTACGCAACTGATACCGCCACCGCCGAGTTTGTCGGTTTCATCCCGCTGCCAGGCGTCCCGGATAAACCGGCCTTGACCGTCCTCATCTTCGAGTCCGGAACAGATCTGTTCCTGCAGGCGCAACAGATAGCGCTTTACAGCATTTTTATCCGGTGTGGTCATTGAGTCGTTGTCCCAGATCGATTTGGAGGCGAGTAGGTCTAGTGTGGATAGACCGTCTGATTCTTTCTGGGATGTTGTATATGAGAACGGCAGAGATCGCAATGCATCTCTGTCGTTAATAACCGCGTGAGTTACGGTGGAAGGAGACTGGATATCAGTTCAGCGATTGACGTCCAGATAACCACGCTCTATGGCCGTTTCCAGCGCTTGTGCGCCCTTGACCAGTTCCTCGAAGTTCTCACGCAGCTTCTTCAATCGTCCTATCTGATCCTGGGATGGCATTTTATCTCCTGAAATCTCAGTGACCTCAAACAACTCTTTCAGATAGAGCCCTCTTGCACGGGCGACCAGTTCCATGACCGGGCAGAGATCATTCAGGGTGAGCTCAGGTATCATGGGATTGATGGTGCTACGGTTGAGATCACGGATCGTGCGGTCGATCTCCAGCAGCATGCGGTTGTGATCAAGTGATTCTGTTGCCATAAACTGTCTTGATTAGTACGAATGTTCAGCAGTGACTCACGGAATGAGTCACTGGTTGTTGCAAGATGATGCCACGATCCACAATAGGA
>JAMJIN010000295.1:0-2711 GCA_036784775.1 Chromatiales bacterium
CTTTAGAAAACAAGTCGTTTAGCCGCCGAGTTGCTTGTGCGAAAGTGAATGAACTGCTAGTCACCACGATAAACTACTTAGCATTTGTAACAATAACACATTCCGCGTTGCGCCGTTACATTATAACAATTGTCTCATTGGTTAGTTTCAGCTGCCTGAAAGTGTATCGTCCATCGGCGCACTTTAGAAAACAAGTCGTTTAGCCGCCGAGTTGCTTGTGCGAAAGTGAATGAACTGCTAGTCACCACGATAAACTACTTAGCAAGTACGAACTCTTTGGGGATCAAAGGAAGAACGAGGGTTTCAGCAACAAAGCCCTCATTTTGTTCTCTTTTAGCGTACAACGAGATAGACTTTACATTCACTTCTTGTGCCATCCAACAGAGGTCGACACAATAATGTCCATCTCACAAGAACCGGAAATGGCCAACAACCTGCTGCCCGTCGATGTCTACCAAGATTGGGTTTCGGCAATCGTCAGCGACAACGCCGACCAAGTAGACACCATCCTTACTGCCGCGGATGAAAGTCAACGTCACCTTCTGCTGAACGGCTCGTTCGACTACCAGGACGAGGAGTTTGTTCATCACAACCCGTACCGCTTCTTCCGTCCGGTGAAGCCGTTGTCACTGTGCGCGCTCGCCGGGGCTCTCCGAGTGATGCGCGTTCTGGTTGGCCACGACGTGCACGTGACATTCCAGGACGCTCGCGGTCACAACTTTGTGCACCAGTTGATCTTTGTGGCCTTCTTCGACGAATCGTTCGAGAATTACTTCGTCGAATCGTACGAAGAAATGATGCGACTAACGGATCTACAAACCAAGAGGCGACTGTTTCTGATGGAAAGCAACATCGGACTGAGGCCGCTGGAGGCCGCCTCGCAGCACGGCGTCCTTGGATTCGTGCAGGCGATCATGGAAACGGACGGCGTGTATCTGAGCCGACAGATCGTGCGCGGTCTCAGCGTCTATCAGTGGTATGACGTCACCGAATACGAGAGCTTCGACGTCGACAACCGTCGATGGGTGTCGCCAGTGCGCTTCCTGATGACTCTCGACGAGCGGAAGCTGAAACATTCTTACGTGAAACAGGTGTACTTTGACAAGCCGTTCGGGACGTGGGTCTCGAACAAAGTCTCAGTTAACCGGCCCGTGATACTCATGTGGGCGCTGCTGCGATTGGCGCACATAACTGCGTACTACGTCCTCGACATAAGCATCGTCAGCCCCACATCGGCATCCGAGAAGACCAGCAATGTGTCAAACATTGAGGACATGTCCACGACGCCTGAATACCGGCTGTGCGAGTTTGTGAGTCCGAGCAACCTTTCGAAGACGCCCAGGCGAGTTCTCGCTAGTTACATCATCGTCCACAGTGTGATGATCTTGCTGTGGGATATCGTTGAGCACGGTAGAAATCGCAGGCGCCCCTTATCGTCGCGAATGCGCAAGACGATCGACGGCAAGAGCAAGAAAGCTGTCGCCTGTTCGATCTTCTATGCTCGCTGTCAGCAAACGTTGGCGGTGTTGTTCGCCATCGACGCGACAATCAAGTTGACCGATGAGGAGAGTGGCTGGACACTTGGTGGAGTCCGCGTCGTATGCATGGCGCTGTCGACGTGGTCTCTCTTGTACTTCGTCCAATTGCTGCCGTCCATTGGCTACTTCGTCGTCGCAATTCAGCAAATGGTGCGACAGATGTTCAACTTCGGCGTCGTCTATTCCATCTTCTTCTTCGCCGCGCCACGCCACGCCACGCCGCGCCACGCCACGCCGCGCCACGCCTTCTTCGTCACGGTCAACACGAGCGAACGTCAGACTTGCAGCGGTGAGTTCTCCAACGTGTTGCAAGGCATCTACTCGACATTCGCCATAATGCTCAACCTCGTCAATCCGGCCCAGCTGGGTCTACGTCACCCCGGCTGGATCTACGTACTACACGTCTCCTATATTGTCATTGTGGCGATCCTGCTGATCAACTTCCTTATAGCCATCATGTCGAGCGCCTTGTCCGAGGTGGCGCTTCAGCAACCGATCATCGAGCGCCTCCAGCGACTGTCCGTCGCAATAGCCATCGAGTCTCGTATTGACCGCCTGGTGGCGCCGTACTATCGCGCCATGCAGCGGCGTCACTTCGTTTACGAAGGCGATCGCATCTACATAGTGCGAGTTCCCTGCCGCCCAAATAAAAAGATGTTGTCCTAACTGGCAAGGATACAATTGTAAATAGCCCAGAAATATTTACCAACATGGGAAGAATATAACTTTATATTTTACGCTTCGCAACGTTTCGTACTAAGTGCTGCTGCGAGGTGCTCTATGGGGAGTAAGAGGGAGGGAGATGGGGAGAGTGGGAGAGAGGGAAAAGAAGGGAGAGATGGGAGGGGAGAGATGGGAAAGAAGGGAGAGAGAGAAAGGACGGAAGGGTTGCTAGATAGGGGAGACATAGGCGGTAGAGGGAGAGGGAGGTGAAAGAGGGGAGGAGATATGAGAGGGAGAGAGATTGGAGAAAGGAGAGAGTGGAGAGAGAGAGAGAGAGAGAGAGAGAGGAGAGAGAAGATATTGGAGAGGGGTGTAAGAGGGACGAGAGAGTGTGGAGAAGGGGGAGAGGGGAGAGAGGGGAGAGAGGGGAGAGAGGGGAGATAGGGGAGAGAGGGGAGAGAGGGGAGAGAGGAGAGAGAGGGGTAGAGTGGAGAGAAGAGAGAGTGGAAA
>JAMJIN010000073.1:0-17558 GCA_036784775.1 Chromatiales bacterium
GAGAAGGTCAGATTGTCGCCATCGGGATCACTGGCGCTGGGAGTAAAACTGTAGGCGTTGTTCTCCGCCCCGGTGAGGAAGGGTGTGCCACCGATAGCGGGAGGTTGGTTGGTGGTGGCGACCGTGATGCTGAAGGAAGCCAGTGAAGTCGTCGCGATGCCGTCAGAAACGCTGATGATGATGTTGCTATAGCTGCCGGCATCGTCAAACCCTGGGGTTCCGGAAAGTGTGCCCGTGCTGGTGTTGAAGCTGGCCCAGAGAGGCATGCTACTGACTGAGAAGGTCAGGTTGTCGCCATCGGGATCACTGGCGCTGGGGGTAAAGTTGTAGACACTGTTTTCCACTCCTGAGAGGAGGGGTGTGCCGCCGATAGTGGGAGGTTGGTTCGTGGCAGCGACCGTGATGCTGAAAGAAGCCAATGAAGTCGTCGCGGCGCCGTCAGAAACGCTGATGATGATGTTGCTGTAGCTGCCGGCATCGTCAAACCCGGGGGTTCCGGAAAGTGTGCCCGTGCTGGTGTTGAAGCTGGCCCAGAGGGGCATGCCACTGACTGAGAAGGTCAGATTGTCGCCATCGGGATCACTGGCGCTGGGAGTAAAACTGTAGGCGTTGTTCTCCGCCCCGGTGAGGAAGGGGGTGCCACCGATGGCGGGAGGTTGGTTGGTGGTGGCGACCGTGATGCTGAAGGAAGCCAGTGAAGTCGTCGCGATGCCGTCAGAAACGCTGATAATGATGTTGCTGTAGCTGCCGGCGTCGTCAAACCCGGGGGTTCCGGAAAGTGTGCCCGTGCTGGTGTTAAAGCTGGCCCAAAGGGGCATGCCACTGACTGAGAATGTCAGATTGTCGCCATCGGGGTCACTGGCGCTGGGAGTGAAGCTGTAGGCGCTGTTTTCCGCTCCGGTGAGGAGGGGGGGCCGCTGATGCCAGGCGGAGAGTTAACGCTGTTGGCCGCTGAGTTTATGGCTGTAAGCTCGTTATCGGTTGAGGTAACAGCCATGGAAATGCTCTGGTCCAGGCTGATGTCAGCCCCGTTTGGCAGCATTGTAGTGACAGTGGACGCCGTGGTGTTACTCGGCAGATTGGCCAGTGCTGTTGAGAGTGCAATAAGGTTTGGATTTGAATCGATAACTTGTGCGGCAGCAACAGCCCGCTGTGCCTGGATTATTATTTCCCGGGTGATGAGGACGTTAGCTGTGGTTTGGGTGGTGTTGGGTAATACCACCTGTATGGCATTGTCCATTGCGTTCGTGGCGTCTGCGCCATTGACCCGCAGTTCATTGCTCATGGCCTCTATCGCAACTTGGCCGGTTACGAGGTTGGCGATGGCTGCCAAGCGCGGATCCGAGTCACTGGCACCGTTACCATCCAGTGATCCGTCAGTTAGGTCAGCGGCGAGAATGTGCATGACCCTCTCTGTCGAGAAGTTGGTGCCGAGTAGCACCAGCGCATCGCGGGTGCGACGGATCATCTCGGCGAGGGTCTCGCTGGTCTTGATGATGTTGGCTACACTGTTTTCCTCAATGAGGACGTTGATCGGGTCAGATGCTTGGCTTGTGTCCAGGCCAAAGTTCATCTTAGTGAGTACCGTGGATTTTGCTGCAGCGAGATTAATGTCCGTCAAACCGCTGGGCATCATCTTGGCAATCTCGACGATCAATGTGGAATGGGGATTCAGGTTGGCCCGGTTGGCTGAAAGGTTGGGGACGATCGAAGATAGGGTAAGGTCGGGGGTATCTCCAGTGACTAAATCGATGCCGCTGGTGGCTTCGAGAGTTAGAGGGAAATCGCTTGGCAGAATGCTGATTCCAAAGGAATAATTTGCCTGCTGGTCACTGACGGTGGTTGCGAGTACTGAGCCTGCAGCATTCTTCAGGGTGATTGTTGCGCCTGTTATGGGACCGTCGCCCACGCTACCGCCGAAGGTGAATCTTTGGGAACCGGAAGGCGTGACATCGACACTGTCAGTGTTGCCACCACCGCAAGCAGTGAGAACGATGCTGAGTATCAGAATGGTGACTAGAGTGCGAAGGGCTTTCATGGGTGCAAGCCTTTAGAGATATTCATTGCTATAGGATAACGACTGGGGCGGTGAGAACTTTAAATTACCTCACATTTTTACTACAAAGTGATAAAGGAGGGAGGATGTGTTGTTGTCTTCCCAATTCGGTGAGGATCTACGCGGATGACTTATGCCGCAGATTCATATGGTTGTTTCTATTTAAGTAGGCACAATACTAGCGGCCAATTGGATACGCAAATGTATCCCGATCGAGCATTGTAGCGCATTTCTATTGAAATCCTGAACAAAAACAAAAATATCGCAACTACTTAGTAATTAAAGTACTCCCATGGTTTTACGGCGGTACGTGCGCAATCGTCATTATGTACGCGATAGGAGGTGGTTGAAGCCTGATAGGCCAAAAACGGCAGGACAGGCTATGAGTAACGTTACCGCTATTTACGACCTTACGACCAGGTTGCAACAAGTCTGTTCACGTCGAGTCATGACCTGACCGTCATACCGTTGACGCCAGCGATTTAGAATTTTTATCTGCCTTGCGAAATTGATCCTCACTAGGAGTCTGTCGGGTTTAATCCATTGAGCCAAGGATATTTTCCGACCCACTGTGTTTTTTCCATAATCGCTGCTCCCATAGGAATATAAGTCCCATGTATGACGGTAAATTATGGAAGGCTGATCGATCCTTGCCGTTATCTCAGCCTGCCAGCGCATGCATCCGCTTCAGGTTCCATGCCGTACATACCAGATTCCATTCACCTTGCACTGAATCACTCCCTCGAAGGTGAAATTGCCGAAATCCCATCACCTCTTTGATAATGCCAAAGACTGTCTCAACCGTCGATTTCCGTGTGGCATACACGGCCTTGCTTTCCGGCGTACTCAGTCGATGCCTCATTCGGGTTAGCATATCGGCATCTTCCGGGCAGGGCGGCACCTGTTTCAGCCGCTCTTCCAGCGGCAGGTTGTGCCGTTCACGGCTATCGGAGAGATAGGGGGTGATGCCCTGCGCTTCACAACGATTGACATTCTCTTCACTGAAGTAACCTGTATCCGCCAACAGACCTTGCGGTTTTCCCAGTTGCTCCTCTGTTGCCTTCAGTTGTGCAAGTGCAGGTTCTATTTCCTGTTTGTCATTGGGTTGCTGGGTAATATGGTTCTCCACGATCAGGTGGGTTCCGGTATCAACTGCCGCTTGGGCGGTATAGGCCTGAACAAACCCTTCCGATGAGGGCATGATGCGTGACTCCTCATCCGTGAAGTTGACCTGGTCTTTTTCCTGTGGACCTTCTTCTGGCGGCTTTGGTGTTCTACCTCTGGCCCTCTTCCCTCTCTTTTTCTCTTGTTTCTTACGCCGCTTTACCTTCTCTTCGTATTCCGCCTGCTCTTTTTCAAAGCGCTCACGCGCCCTTCGTTCGATCTCTTCCTTGGCCTTGGCTATCGCAGCAAGCCGGTCCTCACGACGTTTGAGTTCCTTTGGAATATCCAGTTCCGGCTCTTCTTCAGCATCGGCCTGTTCGGCCTTTTTCAGCAACAGCTCGACTTCACGATGAAGCTGTTCTTCAAGCTTGTTAGCATAACCCCAGCTCATCGCCTTGTGTTTGCTGGCATTGGCCTTGACCTTGGTCCCATCCAAACTCACATTGCCTATCTTCAATAGACTCATCGCCTTGGCAATCACTAATACCTGGACAAAGAATCCCTTCAACTCCTTAAGAAAGCGTTTGCGGAAGGTGGCGATGGTGTCGTGGTCCGGATGGCTGTCTGCCGTAATGAACCGGAAGGCCACCGAGTCGTAGGTGGCCTGCTCCAACTTTCGGCTGGAGAATACGCCGGTTGCGTAACCGTAGAACAGCAGTGAAAGCAAAATGGCTGGATGGTAGGGCGCTTTTCCTCCGCCACCGTATTGAGATTCCAGCTCTTTCAGATCCAGCTGTTCTACGATGTCCACGATAAATCGCGCCAAATGGTTCTCTGGTAGCCAGTCCTGTAATGAGGGCGGCAACAGATAGGGGGTGTCTCGATTAATCGTGCGGAATTTATCTGACATACTGGCTTCGTTTCATTATTCTTTGGCTTCCAGTATTTTATCAAATTGGTCTGGTTAAATCCGACAGACTCCTAGAAGACACAGTTCTATTTCCTTACCCCTCAGCAGGTTCCGGCAAAACAATCGGTTTTAACCACTCCTCCGACAGGCTGGGGGGGGGCTTCTCCCAACCGGTGGGAGTAGATGACGGTATAAGCAAGCACGCGTTTCAAATACTCCCGGGTCTCCCGAAACGGAACTGTCTCGATCCAGACGTCGGTTGGCTGTGATTCTTTCGGCAGCCACTTCATTACGCGCCAAGGGCCTGCATTGTAGGCGGCTGTAGCCAGTACCGGGTTGTTCTGCAGTTTCTGATAGATGCTCTCCAGATAGCTGGTGCCCAGTTTGATATTGATTCCGGGTTTCAGAAGATCCCGGGTTTTGAATGGACCGTGCCGGGTGCTTGTCGCTACGTCTCGGGCAGTGCGGGGCATTAGCTGCATCAGGCCCATGGCGCCGGCACTGGAACGGGCATCGGTAATAAAGGCACTCTCCTGACGCAAAATGGCGTAGATCCAGGCGTGGTCGATATCGAGACTCTTGGCCTGTCGGTCGATCAACGTCCTGTGGGTGAGGGGGAAACGGAGCTCCAGATCATTCCAGTGACGGATCTTTGCCAGGGTGATAATGGCCTGAGAAGGCCAATCCCACTGCTGTGCCAGGCGGGCTGCGCCCTTGAGTTCTTCGGTGCTGCGGTTACTCAGTGCCCAGTTCCATTCACGACGTGCGTCGATGGGCCTGTGAAGAATTTTCAGCTCTCTCGCCCGCTGCATGCCGGGTTGACTGGCAACGCGATCCACTATGTCATCGGTAACATCAATGGCTGCGTGAGCCATGGTGAAACGGGTGCCCAGACGGTTGGTTGCCATGAATCCGTAGTAGCTGCGGTTCTTCGCCAGTGTTTCGAGCAGTTGGTTGCCTTTTTCCTGCTGGCCAAGTTGTAACAGCGCCCTGGCACGCCAGTACCGCCAGCGCTCTTTTGCTCTGTATGACTCGGAGAGGTCGGCAATGGTGGCGAGTACCCGTTCCCAATCCTGGGACTCCAGGGCCTGACGGAACTGCTTGTCGGAGAGCCTTGGATCCAGCCGCAGATGCTTCGGCACAACCTGTTCGATTATGCGGGAAAATGTCTCCCCGGATGTGTCCATCAGATTGGCGGCAAGCGTGCGGCCTACAGTGAGTTTTTGGGCATCTGTGAATTGTTCCCGCAGTTGCAATGATTGCCAAAATTCGAAGGCTTTTTCGGGGCTTTTGCGAGCCAGTCGCCGGACCCCGTGAACCAGAATCTCGTCCCGCATGGGATGATTTTGCTGCAGAAGCTGATTCTGCATAAGCTTTTGTGGATGACGATGAATGTCGATCCAGAGGCTGACCCAGCGACCCTCGCTGTTCGGCAGAAAACGTTTGAGATATCTTGCCAGACGGATCTGCCTGGCCTGCATGGCGAGGCCGATCCGCTGCCATACCTGCGTGTCGGTTAACTCACCGGCCTCATTCCATGCCTTGAATACCGGATCACAGGCCTTTGGACGGGAACGGCCGCTAAGCCAGACAGGTTCGATCTGAGTAAACGCGTGTTGCTGCTGGCCGGTTTCGATCAATGCCCACAGGCGGTGGCACTGGCGTTTTATACTTCCCCCCAGTTTGGCAAAATCGAGATAGGTTTTCCAGCGATGCTTGTCTGCCAACAAGTCCAGCCAGTTGTTACGCAGTCTGCTGCTAAGCGGCGTATCGGCGTACTTGTCTATGAATGTCCGGATGGCTTCGGAATCCTGCCGTGCCAGATGCCGGGTAATCTCCTGGTATTCAAGATAGGGCAGCAGGGGATAGGCCTGTAGTTGATGCTTGAGTAGCTGGTACTTTTTCAGCTGGTTCTTTTTCAGGGCCTGTTCGGCATTTAGAAACTGTTGTCTCGCAGCCTTGTTTTCCGGCAGGTCAGTGACAGTGGCTTGGGCGGGACTGAACCAGAGTGGCAGCAGAGAGAGTGCCGCGCATAACCACTGGATGAAACGCGATGGACGCCAGGTTTTGGGTCGAATTGTTTGAGGCATGTTCCGCTGCACCATCTCTTTTCCTTTATCTCTCCAATCATAGCATTTGCCACCCGGGAGGGAAGCAAATGGATGATTGCAGGTTAGTGCTCCTCAAGAAGGGGTACGAGAATAATCCAGTAATTCGATCCAGTGCTTTACAGGAACCCTGGATTCAGCCTGCAGGTGATTCAGGCAGCCAATATTGGCGGTGGCGATGAGTGTTGGCTCACCTGCCTGAAGATTGCGGAGTTTGTTGCGTCTGAGTCTATCGGATAAGTCTGGCTGTAACAGGGAGTAAGTGCCCGCCGAGCCGCAGCACAGATGGGCATCATCGACGGTTGTGATGGTATATCCGAGGTCTAGAAGCAGTCGTTCAACGATCCCTTGCATGCCCAGTCCTTGTTGCAGGGTGCAGGGGGCGTGGAATGCGATGGCTGGATGTTGTGCGGAATCCAATGAGAGTTGACTGAGGTCTTCATTCAGCAGCACTTCCGCTATGTCCCTGGTGGCGCCAGCGATTATTGCGGCTTTTTCCGCATATTCAGCATCGTCACTCAGGAGCTGCGGATACTCCTTGACTGTCTGCCCGCAACCGCTGGCAGTGATAACCAGCGCTTCGGCTTCGGTTTTCAACAGGGGCAGCCAGGCATCGATGTTGCGGCGCGCAAAACGTTTGGCTGCATCGTTCGCACCCAGGTGCAGGTTGACTGCGCCGCAGCATTTCGCTTCCGGCACCCTGATCAGACTGATGCCCAGCCGGTCCAGCACTCGCGCTGTGCTGAAGTTGATGACAGGGGCCAGCGAAGGCTGAACGCAGCCGTCCAGTACGAGCATGCGGCGTTGGTGCCGTGCCTCGGGCCAATGGCCAGTCTTTTGTTTGGCTGGAATGGTATATCGCAGACGCTTTGGCAGCAGCTTTTTTATCGGTCGGGCAAGTTTCAGCAGTGCGCCAAATCGTTCAGGATAGGGTAGTGTCTTGATGAGTAGTTTATGACGTAGTCTGTCCAGGCCGGTCCGGGGTTTGGTTCGTTCCAGGTGTTCCCGTCCTATCTCCAGCAGGCGGCTGTAGTTGACGCCTGAGGGGCAGGTGGTCTCACAAGAACGGCAGGAGAGGCAGCGGTCGAGGTGCTGTTGTAGACTGTCAGTGGGAGTCGTACCCTCGAGCAGCAGCTTGATCTGATAGATGCGGCCCCGCGGTCCGTCCAGTTCATCCCCCAGCAGTTGGTAGGTGGGGCAGGTAGCGGTGCAGAATCCGCAATGTACGCAACTGCGCAGGATCTGCTCGGCTTCCCGGCCATTAGCAGATTCAAGTGTCTGGGGGGTGAGTCTGGTCTGCATTAAGTGAGGTCGGAGGGGAAAACGCCTATTTTGCGGATGATTGAGATCAAAACCAACTATTTTACCGATATACCCTGTGAATTCGACGGGAGTATCCTGAGCTGAGGGTGATATAAAACTGATGCATCTAACCGACTGGTTGAGATATACAGGTTGGATCTCCCCCGCCCGGCGTCTGGAGTGGTTTCCGCCATATCGAAGTATGGGGGTAAAAGTGTTGGCCCTGGAAAACGGTTGGCGCAAAGTCCGGCTTCAGCTGCCGCTGAATCGTCGAACCAGGAATCCCGGTGGCAGTATGTTTGGCGGCTCCATTGCTGCACTGGCGGATCCTATTCCTGCCTTGTCCTGTAACAGAGTCTTTCCCGGTCACGCAGTTTGGACAAGGCATCTGGAGGTCGATTTTCGGCGTCCAGGTCTATTTGATCTGGAGTTGCGCTTTGACTTCGACGCGGATATCGAACAACGGATTGCGGCGGATTTAGCCCAGGGTCCGCGGAGCGATCCCTGTTTTGAGTTCGGTTTCTATCTGCCGAATGGGGAGGTCTGCGCCTGGGTAACCAATCGGGTCGCTATCCGGCCGATGGATCAATCACGTAGTCGGGGAGGAGCGCTTCGCCGACGCCAGCCCCAGAAAAAAATCAGAGAGAAGAATGTATGAGCGATGCAAAAGATAATTTCGATATGGAGCTGAGCAGCGGCATCGCCGCATTCGAGGCGAAGTACTTTGCCCGTGCTTCGGAGATATTGTCACCGTTGGCCGACGCCGGCAATTACGAAGCCCAGTATCGTATGGCGATTATGGCCCAAGGCGGTTTGGGGATGGTTGTCAACGCGTTGATGGCATACAAGTACATGAAGTCTGCGGCAGAGAGCGGGCATCCCATGGCGCAACATGGGCTTGGTTTTATGTATCTCGAGGGAGAGTGTGTGGAACAGAATCCCGCCAAGGCGGCGGTGTGGTTCCGCAAAGCCGCCGATCAGGGGCTGGCAGGTTCCCAAACTACGCTGGGCATATTGTATGCGGAGGGGCGGGGTGTTGATAAGGATCCGGAAGAGGCGCAGCGCTGGTACAAAAAGGCTGGGTTTTAAAGGTGGAGGTCCGAGTCTAAATCAGATGGGGTTTCACTGCACTGAGAGTCCTGTCGCTCCGACTGCTATGAAGTTCTTCAGATGATGGACCAGATATTGTCGAAGTCTGAGTCCTCATCACTACTCCCCTCGGCCGACTGGTCGGCCTGGTCAAGATAGCTGAACTGAAACTGGGAGATGGTGCCGGTTGTCTCGAGTAACCGTTTCAGCTTGATCTTGCGATTGTTGCTGCCGTCATCCACCTTCATTTTGTTACCCACATTGAATGGGTAGGATGGGCCGATAAAACTGGCGGGTTGACCCGACGTCCCAACCTCCGGTAATAGCAGGCATTCGTGGGTCAGGGCATTCGGGAGATTCTCCCTTTGTGCTTCCACCGCCACGGCATTGGGTGCAATCATCTGCAGTCCAACCTGCAGTGATTTTTTTTGCGCGCTCCTGATCCAGCGTACGATGCCGACTCCAAACTGGCCGTTGGCGGAGGCTGACTGGATGCCGATCAATTCGCCCACCTTGATTGCGGGCGTGCGAGCGCCTTGCCAGGCGATACAGTACCCCCCTGCACTTTCATTGAGGGTACGAAAGGAATGGGTTTGTGCACTGTTATCATTGTCACGGCCATTGCCCCAGATGGGAACCGCAGGCTCCGGTTCAGATTCGTCCCGTGAGCTGGGGCCAAACTCTTCAAAACCGCTTCTTCGTATGTCGTTGCTCGGCTCAATGGGTATAAGGGTGAAAGAAGAGTCGGCATCCAACCTGTTTTCGTTTAGTTCACCTCTGGTGGTTTGCTGGCCCATCCAGTCCACATCTTCCGGCAGACGTGTCTCGATGCTGCTCTCGGGAGGTGTTCCGGATGACTTGGTCAAATGATAGATATCTGATAGCCCGACGGCTACCCGTAACTCGAAATTGAGTTTGGTGCGTACGAATTCGCGCTGTGGAATCGTCGTCCATAGCTGAATCAGTTGCCTCAGTAAATTCTTATTTATCTGTTCGGCACCCACTAGCGGGGCACCCTCTTTAGCGGGAGCGGATGTATCGTCAAACTGCTCCCGAAGTTTGTCGATGAGTTCACGTGTATCGAGTCTCAAACGATGTTTTTCGTTGGTTTGCCCGACCAGGGATTCGTGAGACGGCGGATAGTCACTGTCCTGCTGTACGGTGAAAACGGCCTCTGTGGGCGCTTCCTGCTGTGAATAGAGCTTGGTAAAATGATTCCACTCCAGCAGATTCCGAAAAACCGTAAGATTATCCCGCTGCCGCATCTTGTAGGGTGATGCCAATGAATAGAGCAGAATGCGCCGGTAGACCCCGTCGATGGTAGAGGTTTTGATACGCTGTTCCATGTCATCCCTGACGGTAAGACTGTTTACCTTGTATTTTTGTGCCAGTCGATGAAGCGTGTGCAGTTCTTTCCATGTGTGGTGAGGGTAGGTGTCATAGATCAGTGCAGACTGTACCAGCACGCCAGAGAGGTAGTTGATGCCGCGATGGATGGAGATGGCAAGCAGTTTACGATCCACCTTCTCGGGTGATTCCTGCAGCAGGTCTTCAACGACGCATTTATAGGCAGTGGCAAGTTCGTTGGCGAGTTCGCGGCTTAATATCGCTATTTTATGGGATTTTTCGGAGAGGGGGAGTCCTGCGTCGATAAAGTGTTTGGCAAGATTTTCGCTGATGTAGTTGACCGGTTCCCGAAATCCCTCGATGCTCAGTAGACGGGTTTTTCCCGCGACAAGGGCACGGTTGAACTCGACGAGAGCTTTGAAGACTTGGCGGGAAGTCTCCCCAATATTGGCAACAGGCAGTCGATCAGCCCAGGTCTTGACCTCTTTCGCACTCAAAAAGAAGGTCTTCCCTTTAGGCGGAACCTGTTCGGGGATACGGAAACCAAAGCGGCTTATTGTTGCCATTGTCGACCGTACTGACTCTGATAGAGTGTGAAGTGACAGATGTCGGCGCTCCATGTCCGGTCGTCGCGAATTTAATGCCTAATTATGCCGTAATTCCTGTTTACGACAGAATGATCAATCTCCACCTTCAGACACAGCGACTTCCGCGAAGTTGCCTCACTTCAATAGTAGATTAGTGCGCTGTAGCCTGCGTATCGTCCACAATTCAGGCTTTCTTTAGTGGTTTTAGAGTGTGATATCACTAAAAGATACTATAGTAGGAGTTTTATTGTAAGGGGTTTTTTATGTCCGAGTTTGTTTTTTGTGATCTTTTGCTAAATGGTCTTGAGGACCGGGCTTACCGAATCTGCCCGGCAGAGAATGCAAGGTATTTCCTATGATGGTCAAGTTGGTCAGTTTTGTACTTTGTCCCTATGTTCAGCGGGCTGTTATCGCGCTCAGGGAGAAATCGGTCGAATATGAGGTGGCCTATATCGATCTGGCCCATCCTCCCGAGTGGTTTCAGGCAATTTCCCCGCTGGGAAAGGTGCCCCTTTTGGAGGTGGAGGGTCAGGTTCTGTTTGAGTCTTCAGTCATTATCGATTATCTGGATGAGGTGTTTCAGCCTCGCCTGCACCCAATGGATGCACTGCGGCGGGCACAGCACAAGGCATGGATCGAATACGGCTCCGGGTTGCTGGTTGATCAGATGGAACTGGTGTTGGCGAAAGATGAAACCACTTTTCAAGAACGGCAGGCACATCTGGAACGCCAGCTGAAACGCCTGCTGGCGCCTCTTGATGCTGGCGTGTTTGATGGAGATGGGGTGTTCTCTCTACTGGATGCGGCTTATGCACCGCTATTTATGCGCCAGAAACTGCTTGCGGAAATCAGGGTTGAGTTGGCAGGACTACAGCCACAGCCATTGCAATCATGGAGTGATCGTCTGTTGGCCAGACCCTCTGTGAAAGGGTCGCTGGTGGATGATTTTCGGGAACGTTATATCGCACTTTTTTCCGCCAAGGGATCCTGGCTGATACAGCAGGCCGGGATTTAGCGTTAGCCCTAAAACCCATGACTTACCACGAAGCGCCCAAAGGACACGAAGAAAAATCGTTGTTGATCAATTTTTCACCTTCGTGTCCTTCGTGTTCTTCGTGGTAAAAATCGTGATTTTGGACGGACGCTAATTAGTCCGTATGGCACCTTACTTGGACTGGGACTCCTGCTTCACCAGTTCATCGACTATTTTGAACATCTTCGGATAGCTGCCGGCAAGGGTGGCGCTGGTTTTGTATTTACCGTTGATACCCACAGCGGGAACGCCATCCAGCTGAAAGCGCTGGGAGAGTTTACGTGCCTGCTGAACCTTCACGAAGACGCCGAATGAGTTCCAGGCCTCGGTAAAAATCTTGCGGTCGACCCCATGCTCTACGGCAAAGTCGATAAGTGATTGTTTATCGAACAGTTTGCGGTGCTTGTCGTGAAGGGCTTCAAACAGGGGTACATGCAGTTTGTCCGACACACCCAGGGCCTCGGCAGCGTAGAAGAATTGCGAGTGAACAGTCCAGCTTGGATTCAGCGGCGCGGGGACATGCCTGAACACAACGTTGTCCGGTTTCTTGGCCACCCACTCCTCCATCAGCGGGTCGAGGGTATAGCAGTGGGGGCAGCCATACCAGAAGAACTCCACCACCTCGATTTTTCCCTCAGGCGCGGCAGTGGGGACCGGTGGCTCAATTGGATCCCATCCCTCGCCCCATTCTGCGGAAACGGTTTGAAGCATGAGCAGTGCAAAAACAAAAAACAGACTTCTGATCCAGGGCATTGTTTTACCTTTGATATTTGGAGTTATTGAGTAAATTTGGGTTATTCAACATTTTTAGAGGGTGAGTCGGCACTATTGTTCCCGAATTTCAGGCGTATTGGAACGGGATTCGGTATAATTCTCGCCAGTAGCGGCTTAACGGTAGCTGAACATGGGGCGAAAGCAGATCGATGATTGTGTGGAGCAACTCTGCCTGAAGGGGTGTGTTGCCGTGCGCGAGGAGATCAAACTGCTGACCCAGGGCGTGGTGTTACCGGAGATCCGTGATCTGGATGAAGTTGCACGCAAAGCCGTACGCAGAGAGCTTGAAGCGATCATGGCAGTTTACGGTGATGCTTGTCCAATCGAGAGAGAATCAGATGGCTGGCAGGAAAAAACAACCACGACTGGGTAACCTGGTCTTTAAGGCATCCTCAACGATCCATGGTACTGGGCTTTTTGCCAAAGTGGATATCAACAAAGGTCAGCAGATAGGCACCTATGAAGGTCCTACTGCCAAGCGGGACGGCACCTATGTACTGTGGGTATTCGAAGAGGACGAGGAACCGGTGGGCCGCAGCGGCCGCAACCTGCTGCGTTACCTGAATCACGAAGATGAGGGTAACGCGGAATTTGACGGTTTCGACCTCTTTGCACTCAGAGATATCAACACCGGAGATGAGATCACCTTCGATTACGGTGGTTGGGAGGAAGAGTAGTTTCCATCTGTTCAGGGGTTCAGCGGCGTAAGGGCTGTCTGCTGTTCTCGTATCATGTTTGTTGAGAGGACGCTCTTCTTGCGTAAAACGCTGGGATCGAACTTGACCCAATCGCTACGCTCGTCCTGGCTGTAAAAGGCAAGATCCAGCGCGAGAATCGCCTCCGCAACCCGTTTAGGACAGCGGTGTGACAACCGATTGAGATTGCTTGGGGCCTTCTCCGGCCAGCGCAGCTCCCCCCATCTCAGCCAGGCATCCCTTGCCGCATCCCGGTCTTGATCACGGTAAGCACCCTCCAGTGTTTCGATAGCCTGCTCGATCGACTGACGCCGTACGGCTTCTGCCGGGTCGATTGCCGCAGGTGCGGCAGCCTGCTGTTTTGATCGGTGACGATTCATGCGCCATACCACCAGGGTGGTGATCCAGCCTAGCGCCAGTACCCAAATGAGCCAATGGGTCAACGGATTGTTGGTTGACTCTGGAGTAACCGGCAGGTTAGCGGCTGCAGGTGTTGTTTCACCTGCTGTCGTTGGGGATCCACTTCGTTTGGAGAGTGGCGGTGGGACTGAAGCAGTGCCCCCCAGAACCTCGATGTTGCGAGCAGGCAGACGGGCGGTTTCCATCCGATCTGTCTCGGTGTTCCACCAGGGGATCTCGATGGCCGGCAGTTCGTAGTCACCGGGGTTCGCTGCCACCAATGTCACCTTGTTCTGGCGACTGCCAGTGATGCCTGCGCCGGAAAGATTGTCTTTCATCTCCGGTCTGTCGGGGTACTGCTTAACGCCTTCCGGCAGATTCATATCGATGGCGGGTAGTTGAGCAGATGTCAGTCCGTCGGCAAAGAGCATGATAGTACGGGTCAGGGGTTTACCCGCGATCTGCTGGTTATTCTGGGCTAAACCTGTCTCGACAAGCTGCAGATTCCTCGCCGGTAACCAGTGCCGGGCATTGAAGTTCGCCGGGATCGGTTTGATGTCGATGTTCACCGCATCAGAGACGGCGCGATAGATGTGCCGATCCACCTTCTGGTTGCCAAACGGACTGTTGAGCAGATCATAGATGGAACCGCCGCGTCCGCCACCGCGTCCTGAGAAACGCACGCCATCTAGTTTCAGTTGACCGCCTTGATAGGCGAAGACCGCATAACGCCGCTCCACCACCTGATAGTTTTCTCCGGCCCGTTGGGTCTTGTACTGGGTTTCCGAGATACGCTGGATGACGGTGTCCGGCAGATTGGGTTTTGGATCGGAGAGCTGTTCACCCCGCACCCCCTCTCCCATGAAGAGCCGCAGGGTCAGGACGATCTCCTGCTGCAGATAGGCGCTGGTTTCACTCAGCTCCAGTTCGATAAAGACATCGGAACCAGGGACGCCGTTGCTCTCGCCCGCTCCCACGCTTACCTGGAGTCTTAGTGGTGACGTGGCTTCCTTGCCGACGGGAATCGGCGGTATCTCCAGACTGCCGGTGGTTTTCGGCAGCAAGGTCAGAGTGAGTCCACGGCTGCGCGATACATTGCCGTTGATCACACTGATACTCTGCTGCTGGGAACGCCCCAGGATCTCGAACTGGGCGTCGAGTACGGAGAGATCGGGTTTTGCTTCGTTCTCCCCTTTAATCTGAATAGTGAGTGAGACGGTCTCGTCCGCCGAGATGGCGGATCGGGAGAGACGTGCGCTTACCTCGCCCAAGGCGCTCGAACTGCCTGCCAACAGCAACAGGGTGAGAATGACAAATCGATAAAGCGGGTATCTGAGAAACAATGGAAACTGCATCATGATTTCAAAGGCGTTGGTTGATGACTCGCAGGAGAGGCGTCTTGCAGCGTGCATCGGCGCTTAACATACTCCCGCACTTGTTTTTCAGACCAGGAATGTGGTTCGGAGTTCGATAACGATGACTCCAGGCGCCTCTCTCACTTATACTTATCGTTCTCGCTGCCTACTATTCTACACTGTGAAGATCATTCGTCGCCCCACCGTCTCCCAAAGCAGTAACCTGTCCGCCAACATTCATCCTGTCTTGCGCCGGGTCTATCAGGCGAGAGGCCTGACCTCGGATGTAGATCTTGAACAGGGTCTGGATCGGCTGCTGCCGATGGCGCCTCTTCTCGGTGTGGATGCGGCTGTCGACCTGTTGCATCTGCAGCTGGAAAAGGGCGGGCACATTCTCGTCGTGGGAGACTATGATGCCGACGGTGCCACCAGTACTGCGCTCTCCCTGTTGGCGCTGCAAGCGTTTGGCGGGCAGCGGCTCTCATATCTGGTGCCGAACCGGTTTGAATACGGCTATGGTCTGACGCCGGAAATTGTCGAGCTGGCGGCTGAAAGGTCGCCGGATCTGATTGTCACCGTGGACAATGGAATCTCCAGCCTGAAGGGTGTCTCGCGGGCGGCGGAACTGGGTATTCCGGTGCTGGTGACCGATCATCACCTGCCCGGTACAGCGTTGCCTGATGCCGCCGCAATCGTCAATCCCAACCAACCGGGTGATGGTTTTGAGAGTAAGAATCTGGCGGGGGTGGGTGTCATCTTCTATGTGATGGCTGCCTTGCGCAGTCGTCTGCGAGGATTGGGTTGGTTCAAAACCAAAGGGTTGCCCGAACCGAATATGGCCGAGTGGCTCGATCTGGTTGCGTTGGGTACGGTGGCGGATCTGGTACCCCTGGATCGCAATAACCGCATCCTGGTGGAGCAGGGGCTGCGGCGTATTCGTGCCGGTCGCTGCCGACCGGGAATTCAGGCACTGCTTGAGCTTGCCGGCCGTTCCCTGCATCGTGTAGTGGCTTCCGATATGGGCTTTGCAGTTGGACCCCGTCTCAATGCCGCAGGCCGCCTCGAAGATATGGGACAGGGCATAGAATGTCTGCTCACCAACGATCACATTCTGGCCCGCCGCATGGCTGCCGAACTGGATCAGCTCAACAAGACCCGCCGCGAGATCGAACAGGAGATGAAGGAACAGGCGCTGCAGGCGCTGGAACAGCTCCATCTCTCCACCGAGGGAGAACTGCCCACCGGCCTCTGTCTCTTCAGTCCAGAATGGCATCAAGGGGTGATCGGCATTCTGGCCTCCCGTATCAAGGAGCAGTATCATCGGCCGGTAATCGCTTTTGCCGACGGTGGTGAGGGGATGTTGAAGGGTTCTGCCCGCTCGGTACCCGGTCTGCATATCCGTGACTTGCTGGACCGCATTGCATCCGCAGATCCTGGTTTGATCGATCGCTTTGGCGGACATGCCATGGCTGCCGGCTTGAGCCTGAAACAGGAAAACCTGCCGCGCTTCAAAGCGGCTTTCGAGTCTGAGGCGGCAGCACAGCTGGATCCCTCCAGACTGGTGGGGGAGGTGATCTCGGACGGAGCGCTTGATGCGACGGATTTCAATCTGGATCTTGCGCAGCAACTCAGGATCGCCGGTCCCTGGGGACAGGGCTTTCCGGAGCCGACCTTCGATGGAACCTTTCAGGTGCGGCAGCAGCGCGTGGTCGGTGAACGCCATCTGAAACTGCGTCTTGCTCCCATGGGCGGGCGTGAGAGTCTGGATGCTATCGCCTTCAATCAGGCGGACCTGGGGGAATTGCCCGGGCAGGTGCGGCTGGCGTATCGGCTCGATGTCAACGAATACCGGGGACAGATAACGCCCCAGCTGATTGTGGAGTATATCCAATTAACGAGTTGAACGATTTTGACGAGGAAGAGGATCTCGGCCCCAGCAAGAGCGAGATCAAACGGGAGATGCTGGCGCTGCAGAAGTTGGGCGAACGGTTGACCCTGCTCTCCGGAAAGGAGTTGGATCGGATGCCTCTGAGTCCGGTTTTACTGGATGGGTTGGAAGAGGCCAAGCGCATCAAATCTCACATTGCCCGCCGTCGTCACATGCGGCGGCTGGGTAAGCTGCTGCGCCACGAGGATCTCGATGCCATCGAGCAGGTGATCGATGAGATCGATAACAGACACCAGGCGGGTGTGGCGCGTTTCCATAACCTCGAACGTTGGCGCGATCAACTGATTGCGGGCGACAGTGGTGTCTTTGGCGAGTTTTTGGCCGAATATCCCGCAGCTGACCGTCAACGCCTGCGGCAGTTGATCCAGGCAGTGAAAAAGGAACGGGAGAGAGAGAAGCCCCCGGCTGCTTTTCGTAAACTCTTCAAATACCTGCGCGAAGTTGCAGGGGTTTGATCTCGCAGAGCGTCAAGGCGATTTAAAGTTGTCGGTCTTTTTTACACATCTTTACAGCCTGGTTTCATCAGAAATTCATTCGTTGGTCTCACGTTGATAGAGAGGGAATGGTGTTCTTCTGCACACCGGCATCTCGTTCGACTTCATTGCGTTGAAAACGCTAAAAAGAATCTGTCGATTAATAATTTCAATCTAAATCAAATGGTTAGTTGATTATTTCGTAACTTCTCAAAAACCCGTGGCAAGAGCAGCCCGCTCGGTGATGATATCGGGTAATGGAGCAATGGTCTGTTCACCAATACCCAAACGATCTGTTAAGTAATGCCAGAACGAGATATCCAGCTTACGGCAGGTTTTTTTCAAGCTGGCAAAAGTATCTCGGCAACGCCTGCCTTC
>JAMJIN010000296.1:0-2703 GCA_036784775.1 Chromatiales bacterium
GGATGTGACGTTCTGACGGAGGATGTATCGACGCAGCGAGGCGGCCTTCGCCATCTATGCGCGGTTTTACTCAGCCGCTAACACCTCTCCATCAAAGTCGTAAATTTATCCAAAATAACTCTATTCCAGACCCTCTTTGAAGGTATAAGCGTCTGTATCGGGTAATAGGCGCATTTTCCTTTCATGTAGTTGAGAATATCGAACAGCTCTTTTTGCAGCCATTGCTTGCCGGATGCCTGCCCGTAGTGCCTCAGGACATGACTGGTTGATTTCTCAAAGGCTTCGTCAAAACTCAACCGACCACTGCATTGAGCCTCGTGGCATTTAGCGCAGATGGTGTTGAAAATCACCACGGATTCTGTGAACGACTTGCCTTCTGCGGTGAGTGCGGGCGGTAAAAACACAAGAAGGCCCAGAATCCCAAACGACCAGACGGCAGACTGCCATTTCATAGACACTACTCCATCAGCATGTTACAAGATTCAACATATCCACACCCATCCATCAGGAAACCCCCTAAGGGCGGTTACACATGACGTTAAACGAAAAAATCAAATTGGATGGAGCGCCCATTCTGCTCTTTGCACTGATCGTCGGGAGTAAGACTTACAGCCTCTGGAGCTATCTGGCCGACAAACCGAATCTTTGGATGATGCTGAAAAACATCGGAAGCATGGGTCAATATGGACGGGTTGGCACCTACTATCTTACTAACGAGTTAACCTATATCCTCTACTTTATAACTGCGCTGACCTTTGATTTTCTTGCATTTTACAGTTTTATTGTGCGCGGGGAGGCTAAAAGCAAACCCCAGGGATTTTGGGAAAACCTATTTCCACTATTGACCGTATTCGTCCCTGTCATTGGCTTCACACTGTTATTCTTTCCACAAGTCCGACAATTTATACCCGATTATTCACCGGAAACACTGGAGATTTTCAGAAGCATCACGCCACTGTTCAGTTTCTATTTCACCATGACAGGTTTCATAACAGGTCTCTTTGGGGCTGCTTTCAGTATATGGGCGATCAGCTACCTGAAACGCTCCTTTGGTCTGCGTGCCGCCGTCCGCACACTAGTGACAACAGGCCCATATGCCAGAATACGACATCCCCTCTATTTTGGTGAGATCGTACACATCCTTGGGATCGCCATTCTGTCAGGAACGCCAGTTGGACTCTATCTCTTTGTGGGTGCGGTCTTGTTACAGATCATACGAGCCAAGATTGAAGAACGTAAGTTTATGAGAACCCTGGCGGAATACGAAGACTACAGGAAAAGCACCGGATTTCTGTGGCCCAAGCTGGTAAGAGTCTGATCATTTTCACTGCATACTCAAGTTTATGGCATAAGAGATAATTGGCATTATCTCAAGCAAAATGAAACCCGCTTCACCGGCAAGCCGCCGGATCTAACAAAAAAGTGGGCCAAGGAGAACCAGGATGAGTAAAAGCGATTGAAGGCTCAGCAAGCGGCGGACAACTTGCTGAGCCGGCTTATGCAGCATTCGTGAAGAATGAGCAGCTCAAGCGAGCTATTGATCTTCCGGATCAGAAAATGCAGCGGCGATTATAGCGCGAAACGATCAGTCATCTTCCGCAGTTCGGCCCCCAATGAAATAAGTCTTCCATTTGCTGCCTGTACTTCATCAGAGCTATCTTTCGTTCGCTCAGACAATTGATTGATGTTCGCAACCTTCTCATTTACATTTTCAGCAACCGCGCCTTGCTCCTCAGCAGCACTGGCAATCTGCATGCTCATGTCACGGATTTTTTCAACAGAAGAAGTAATCATCTCCAGAGATTCACCACCTTTCTTTGATCGAACTGTGGTTTGCTGCACGTGCTCACCACTCCGCACCATCGCATCCACTGCGACTTGAGCACCATTTTGGAGGCGTTCGATCATAGCCTGGATCTCTTCCGTGGATTCTTGCGTACGTCCTGCCAGTGTACGAACCTCATCTGCGACAACTGCAAATCCGCGACCCTGCTCACCCGCGCGGGCAGCTTCAATTGCTGCATTCAGCGCCAGCAGGTTGGTCTGTTCAGCGATACCCCGGATAACATCCAGTACGCCGCCAATATCAGTGCTTTGCTGTCGTAATTGAGCGATGACGGTAGTCGCCTGTTCGATTTCCCGAGAAAGCCCTTCTATCGACCCTATAGTTTCGGCAACGACGCTCTGACCCTCCTTCGCCTCATTATCCGCCTCAGTAGCGGACCCCGAAGCGTCACTGGTCGTCTGCGCAATGCCTCGAATTGTCGCTGTCATCTGATTCATCGCGGTAGCGACCTGCTCTGTTTCTATACGCTGCGTTGTCATATTTTCATTGGATGCATCTATAGCAGAGGAGATCTGAGTCACCGTGGAATTCAACTCCTGAGTAGAGCTTATCACGTTCGATATCATGCCCTTTAATTGCTTGGAAGTGCTGTTTGCGGCTCGTTGCAGCTCTGCCACTTCGTCGTTCCCTTTGGGATTGGCAAGTACGGTAAAGTCTCCGCCAGCCATCTTATTCAATAGTGTAGATGGCGGTAAAAACCCGAACATAATTGGCGAACAGCGGTAACCGGATGAAATAGCTGCAAATAGCGAGTCAGAAGAAACAGCCAGCGACAAAGAGTGACATCGAGAAAGAAATCGGGAAGATGTAGGGAGCCGTTGAGAAGGTGTGGTACCGGGTGTATCGACCTCGACAGT
>JAMJIN010000429.1:0-1530 GCA_036784775.1 Chromatiales bacterium
GTGATCCCTGCAGAGGTGATCGTATGCCCAAGATAGTCCACAGATTTCTGACTGAATCTGCATTTCTCTCTGTTCACATTTAGACCGTGCAAGCGAAGTTTGGTCAAAACAGTTCTGAGAATACGGTCATGCTCGATCTGGCTGGTTGCGTAAATCAGAATGTCGTCTTGAAAGTAGAGTACGCCCTTGACGTCTTTGAAGATGACGTGCATCATTCTTTGGAACAACGATGATGCTGACGCTAGTCCGTATGGCACGCGTGTAAACCGGTACAGACCGTCGGGTGTGATGAAAGCCGTAATGTCCTTCGACTCCTCAGTTAGCGGGATTTGGTTGTACGCGGAACTCAGGTCGATTGTCGTATATCTCTGCTTTCTTGAGTGTCATTAGCATTTCGTTGATGTTCGGTAGTGGGTGAGTTTCGACGATGATCTTTGAGTTCACGTCGCGTAGGTCGACACACATGCGTATCGTGCCGTTGGGCTTTCGTGCCACAACGATTGGTGACACCCACTTTGAAGCTTCGATCTGCTCAATGACGCCATTATTCTGGAGTCGTTTGATTTCGTCCGACAGTGCTGGCTGCACCGACAGAGGTATTTTGCGTACTTTGTGTTGTACCGGTGTTTCTCCGTCTCGCCATTGTATGCGATGTTTGAAGTGTTTAGCCACTGTAGTGCTGTTCTGTTTGTACACGTCTTCGAATTCGTCAACCACAGACTGCGTAGTTTGTAGGACCGGCTGTAGTTGTGTAGGGTCGAGAACGATTTGAAGCTTTGCCTGAGTTGGCCAACCTAAGATTGTTGCGCCATGTCTCGAAACATACACTCGTTCTTCAGTTGTTCTGCCTTTGTACTGTAGCGTTGCGTTAAAGTAGCCTCTGATGTTGATCGGTGTACCCCCGTAGCCCCCGGGTGCAATGTCGCTCCCGTAGATCTCGCATTGTGAGAACAGATTGCCGTAGAGTGCGTCTGGTATAATTGTGTATGGTGAGCCCGAGTCGACTAGAATGTTCACTTCGATTTGTACAGTACATCTCGGACATTTGATGTTCGTCTGTGCCTTCTCGTCTTTTTCGATGATTAGCACGTAATCATGTGGCTTGTCGTCTGGCTGCTGTACGAGATGAACGTTGTTTCTCTTTGCGAAACACACTTTTTCGTAGTGTCCGATTTTTTTTGCATTTGCGGCACTTTTGCTTCAATGCCGGGCATTGTGGGTAGTTGGCCTGATGTTGAGCCGAACCACATCTATAACATTTGTTTGTATGAGTTTGTTCGTGTTTTTTGTATTTGTCGTACGTGCTTACTTTCCGTGCGTAAGTTTTCTTTTGCCTTACTTCATTCACGGATTCGGTACTGAAGGGGTTAACGCTATTTTGAGCTTCCATACTCCTAGCATCTTTTATTGCACTTTCTAGCCTCACAGCTACGACAATAGCTTTGTCTAGGTCAATGTTCTCATCAGCCAGTAGTCTTTCACGAATTTTATGATTGTTCATCTTTTCAATGAGTTGGTCGCAGATTGCGT
>JAMJIN010000074.1:0-17410 GCA_036784775.1 Chromatiales bacterium
GCCGCTTCACATTGGCTTTCGGTGCCGTAGTCTTTGAACAAATCGCTCAAGCTCATGCCTGTCTGAAATTGGATTGGATTCTGCGCCATGTCCGCTCTCCTATTGTGGATCGTGGCATCATCTTGCAACAACCAGTGACTCATTCCGTGAGTCACTGCTGAACATTCGTACTAATCAAGTAATTTTTTACTCCCCTGTGTTGGCAACTCAAAGCCTGCCAGTTGCCATCCACCGGTTATCTCTTCGTTATTTGCAGCAACCGGTCGTGAATATTCTGTGGCCGATGCTCCACCTAAATTCCGTTTCTCGTATAAATATTATTCGTAGCCTCTAAGGAGATAACAGAAATATTATTCTGAATCCAGGTATTTGCAATACTCGGGACATTTTTAACGGCAAAAGGCTGGCAAATCGATTTAGGTTGCCGGTTCCGCTACGCTTGAACCGGCCTACGGTAGATAGTGTCGAGAAAGAGAATCAATTAATCCTGCTTCCTGTTACCTGTTACCTGTTACCTCAAATGTTCAATATAGTGGGGCCTGTCATCCATCACCAACTTTATCCCATCCGCCTGGGCCTTCAGCACCAACCCGCTGTCACGGATCTTTAAGGCACAGTGGGCACGGCCCCGGCTCTCCAGCGGCAGCGGCACCATGTCGCGATAGGTATAGACGTTTTCACCCACATCTCCTCCATCGCAGACACAGGGCGCTGCGGGCAGTTCACTCTCCATTTCAGCACCCTCCAATATCATCTCACCTGCTTGCCACCAACGAGTGCGCTCTTCCGAACCTGTCAGGGTTTTGACGATATAGGCACGGGAGAACCGCACCCTGAGAACCCCCGCCTCAAAAGTGATTGATTCGATCTCACAACCCGGAAGATCAATGCTTGTCGTTTCCATCTACTATCCTCTCAAACAGCGGGGGCACTCAGGTTTTGAGTCCTCCCCACTGGCTCAATTTTCATGATCCAGACCCAACTCTTTAATCTTGCGGGTCAGGGTATTTCGCCCCCAGCCAAGCAGGCGGGCGGCATCCTGGCGGCGCCCTGCGGTATGCTCCAGCGCCGTCTCTATCATCACTGTCTCAAAGTCTGAACCCGCTTCATCAAGCAGGGCTTCCGCGCCGGATTGCAGACGGCTGCGCGTCCAGGCCCGCAGCAGTTGCCGCCAGTCTCCACTGATTTCACTCCGTGACTCTTCCTGTCGCAGCTCCGGCGGCAGATCCTCGATATGGATCTCCTGTCCGGAGGCCATCACTGTGAGCCAGCGGGCGGTATTTTCCAACTGTCGGACGTTCCCTGGCCAGTCGAGTTGTTGCAGAAATTCTGTGGTTTCCGGCAACAAGATCTTCGCCTCGACCTCCAACTCTTCAGAGGCCTTGGCAAGGAAGTGGCGCATCAAGAGCGATATATCCTCTTTTCGTTCCCGCATAGCGGGAATATGGATTCTTATCACGTTGAGCCGATGAAACAGGTCCTCCCGGAAGTAGCCCCGCTTCACCAGCCCTTCCAAATTCTGGTGCGTGGCGGCAATGATCCGCACATCGACCTTCACTGGTTCATGGCCACCAACGCGGTAGAACTGGCCATCCGCCAATACCCGCAGCAGCCGGGTCTGCAGCTCCGCCGGCATGTCACCGATCTCATCCAGAAAGAGCGTGCCGCCATCAGCCTGTTCAAAACGCCCTTCACGGCGGCTCTGTGCGCCAGTGAAAGCGCCTCGTTCATGGCCGAATAGTTCAGACTCCATCAGGTCCTTGGGTATGGCCGCCATATTCAAGGCGATAAATGGCGCCTCAGCACGAGGACTGTGGCGGTGCAAGGCATGTGCCACCAGCTCTTTACCCGTACCCGATTCCCCATTGATGAGCACCGTGATATTCGAACGGGCCAGCCGCCCTATGGCGCGAAAAACCTCCTGCATGGCCGGTGCTTCGCCGATGATATCAAGCCCCCCTATCTGCTCCTCATCCACCGGTTGAGAATGCGTAAGGTGCTGCCGGCAGGCACGGCGAATCTGATCGACCGCCTCATCCACGTCGAAGGGTTTCGGCAGATACTCAAAGGCGCCCATATGATAAGCAGAGACAGCGCTTTCGAGATCTGAATGTGCCGTCATAATGATCACCGGAAGCGATGGATAGCGGGCCTGGATCTTCTCCAGCAACTCCAATCCGTCGATCCCCGGCATGCGTATGTCGGAAACGATGACGTCCGGCTGCTCCGCCTCCAGGGCGTCGAGCACACCATTGCCGGTTTCGAAACTGGTGACCACCATATCCGCCTTCTGCAGCGTCTTTTCCAACACCCAACGGATGGAGCGGTCATCATCGATTACCCAAACCCTGCACTCTGTGTCCATCAGCTCGATTCCAAAGGAAGTAATACGGTGAAAATCGTCTCGCCGGGACGACTGACAAATTCAATCAAACCACCGTGCTGGTTGATCAGGGATTGCGCAATCGAAAGACCCACGCCCATACCATCGCTGCTGCCGGAGACCATGGGGAAAAAAATCCTGTTTTGCAGGGACTCGGTGATGCCGGGACCGTTGTCGAAGATATCGACTTTTACTACCAGGCGGTGGCGTTTGTTACCGATAGTAAACTGCCTTAGCACCCGTGTTTTCAGACCGACCACTCCTTTATTGCCCACCGCCCGAACAGCGTTGCGCAAGATGTTCAGGAGTGCCTGAATCAACTGGTCGAAATCCGCCACGACATCGGGAATACTCGGGTCGTAATTTTTCTGAATCCTCAATCGATCACCCGCCTCGACCTGCACCAGGTTGCAGATTCGCTCCAGCACCTGGTGGATGCTGAAGGCTCTCTTTTGCGGCAGGCGATTGGGGCCCAGCATGCTGTTCACCAGATTCTGCAAACGATCTGCCTCAGCGATGATGATCTGGGTGTACTCTTTCAGCGCTTCATCGGGAAGCTCCCGTTCCAGCAGTTGCGCTGCACCACGCAATCCTCCTAAAGGATTTTTTATCTCATGGGCCATACCCCTTACCAGGGCACGGGAGACCTGACCCTGGGAGATCAACTCCTCTTCCCTGTTGATGCGCAGCTGACGATCCAGCTGCTGCAGTTCGACGAGCAACTCCTCCACCCCATTGTCATCCCGAAGCGGCACCACCGTGCAATCAACGGTGATCTCCCTGCCATCCGCCAGCGGCAGGGTAATTTCCCGTTCAGTGAACGGCCGTCCTGATTCGCTGGCCCGTCTCAGATTCGATTCAACCGTCCCACCTGGGCAGTGGATCAGATCGGCCGCCTGCTGACCGATAACCTGTCTGGCACTTACCGCAAACAGCATCTCACCGGCCGGATTGATGTATTTCAAAATAAAAGCCTGGTCGAACAGGAGAATCGAGGAACTCAGATTCTCCAATACCCGTCTTTCCAGTGTGCTTGTTTGTTGCGGTTTATCCATAACTGGATGATAAGCAATAACCGAACCAAATAAAAAAATAGGGGTGCTATTTCGTTCCTGCACCAGGTAACAGCGTGCAGACCGGCCATACACGGGTGTTTGCGACCAGGGTGCAGAACTTCCTGGATCGATATGCCTTAAACAAGGCTGATAGACTCTCCCTGTTTCTGGACATTACGGAAAGGAACGCAGAGCTGTCTGCACCATTATAGTGCGCACAGCTGTGGCAAAACCAGCGTCGATATCAGGGAACGGTAACCGGTGTCTTGCGGAGGTGAAAATTGATGGTTGGTGTGGAAGTCAACAGTTTCCCGGTGCCATCCAGAATCCGTGCCTCCAGTGTATGGGTTCCCAGGCTCAGATCATTCAGTGTGAACTGGGTTGCGCCGCCGATATCTCCTTCGATCCGATTGCCATCCACAAAGACCTGAATGGCGTCGCCGGATATAAGCACCGGAGAGAGACTCAGCCCCACGCCCACTGTGCCCTCGTTATTGCGGATAGTTGCGTCATTCTCCGGTTCGGCAATCTCGAAAACAGCATATCCCTATTCACCCGGCAGATTCGTCTCCTCAGATGGCTCTCTCGTTTAGCCCGCCTTGGGACGAGCGGCCGACTGCCCCGGTATCCAAACCTTTTCTGCGCCTTCTCTGAAGTGATCGGAATAGTAGATAACCCCGTCGGGCGAGGTCCACTTATAGACATCTTTTGCCGCCACAGGAAGTGTCAGCACCGCAAGAAGAACTGGTATCAGAATTCGCATGCACCAAGCATAGACAAGCCGGTAGCGATGGACAAGCGATCAATGTCGCAAAAGACCGGTTTGGACTCAAGTTTCAGCTTGAGTGGTAACAGTCGGCACGGGCATGGCTTGTCAAACCAGCCAACGTAGGGTGTGCCATGCGCAACATAATACGCAGCAATCTTGATGCGCATGGCGCACCCTACCTGTGCTTCTTAGGCACAAAAAAAGCGTCTCCCGCAACCGGGAGACGCTTCTCTCAACCGACTGACTCAGGCGTCAGACTTAGAGGCTGTAGTACAAGTCGAACTCCACCGGATGGGTGGTCATGCGCAGGCGGGTAACCTCTTCCATCTTCAGCTCGATGAAGCCGTCGATCAGGTCATCGGTGAAAACGCCACCGGCGGTGAGGAATTCGCGATCCGCATCCAGAGATTCCAGCGCCTGACCCAGACTGTGGCAGACGGTGGGGATCGCCATGGCTTCCTCGGCAGGCAGGTCGTAGAGATCCTTGTCCATGGCATCGCCAGGGTGGATCTTGTTCTGAATGCCGTCCAGGCCAGCCATCATCAGAGCGGCGAACGCCAGATAAGGGTTGGCGGTCGGATCAGGGAAACGCACCTCGACGCGGCGGCCCTTGGGGTTGGAATCCCACGGGATACGGATGGAAGCAGAGCGGTTACGGGCCGAGTAGGCCAGCATCACCGGGGCTTCGAAACCGGGAACCAGACGCTTGTAGGAATTGGTGGAGCTATTGGTGAAGGCGTTCAGTGCGCGGGCATGCTTGATGACGCCACCAATGTAGTAGAGAGCGGCTTCAGACAAACCACCATACTGGTTACCAGCAAAGATGTTATCGCCATCTTTGCCCAGGGACATATGTACATGCATACCGGAACCATTGTCACCAACAATAGGCTTGGGCATGAAGGTTGCGGTCTTGCCATAGGCATGGGCCACATTCCAGGTCGCATATTTCTGAATCTGGACCCAGTCAGCACGCTCTACCAGGGTAGAGTAACGGGTGCCGATTTCGCACTGTCCTGCAGTGGCCACCTCGTGGTGATGGACCTCAACAGGTACACCCATCTCTTCCATTGCCAGGCACATTGCCCCACGCAGGTCATGCAGGGAGTCGACAGGGGGGACAGGGAAGTAACCACCCTTAACACTGGGACGGTGACCGATGTTGCCGTCTTCATAGACACGCTCGGAGTTCCACTCAGCCTCATCTGAGTCGATCTTCACCATGCTGCCGCTCATGTCGACTCTCCAGCGAACATCGTCCAGCACGAAGAATTCCGGCTCAGGACCGAAGTAAGCGGTGTCGGCAATACCGGTGGACTGCAGGTAGGCCTCGGCACGCTTGGCAACGGAGCGGGGATCGCGCTCGTAACCCTGCATGGTGGCGGGCTCAAGGATATCGCAACGGATGATCAGCGTGTTCTCGTCCGAGAAGGGATCCATCACGGCGGTGGCGTCTTCCGGCATCAGAATCATGTCAGACTCGTTGATACCCTTCCAACCGGCGATGGAGGATCCGTCGAACATCTTTCCGTCAGTGAACATACTTTCACCAACTTCATGGGTAGGCAGTGTAACGTGCTGTTCCTTTCCGCGGGTATCGGTGAAGCGCAGATCGACAAACTTCACATCGTTGTCTTTCATCATCTTCAGAGCTTTAGAGGCCATCATCATCTCCAGGATATAGGGTCATTATCGGGGCGGCTGATCTAACGCCGCTATGCTAAACCTTAGTGTCGGGACGTGACTATACCAGACACCGTGAGTAACGCTTATGAGCATTATTCATGCCACGATTGTTTCTCTTGATCTTTCCAGACGCCTTCGTGTGGTGAATCCAGACTTTTCCATCCGGGTCGCCGAGACCTTCGCCCAGACGCTGAACTCGAAAGGCCGACTCTGCATGTCTAAAAATACCAATGAAATTAATGCTATATAACTGAAATAAGTAACTTCTCAATAAGTCCGTGTATCAACCGTAGGATGTGGTGAGGTACGAACCGCATCCTACATACCTACGATAATTGAGAAGTTACTAAAATCACAATAGGCGCGCACTATTGTGGTGCAGGACACAAGACAAAAGCTCTGTTATGGTGCGGCCGCTATCGTCTACGCCCGAGAGATGAATTTTCCTGTCGCTGTATTGACCTTCACCACTTCACCATTCTCCAGATACTCCGGAACCTGGATCTCGACGCCCGTGTTGAGCATTGCCGGCTTGGTTCGCCCTGTTGCCGTCGAGCCCTTGATACCCGGCGTAGTCTCCGAGATCGTCAGGGCAACGGACTGTGGAAGTTCAATGCCGATGATGGCGCCATCCACCAGCAGGGCAATTATGCCGTCCAGGCCTTCGGTCAGAAAGCCCGTCTGCCCCTCCAAGTCTTCGCTGTTCAGGCCGTACTGACTATAGTCCTCCATATCCATGAAGGTGAAGATCTCCCCGTCCATATAGGAGAACTGGACCTGCCGGCGCAGACAGTCGATATCCTTCAGAAAATCATCGCCCTTGAACGACTCATCCAGTTTTTGACCCGTCTGCAAATTGATGAAGCGGATTTTATAGAGGGTCGCCGCACCCCGGGAGGAGGGGCTTTTGGCCTCGACCTGTTTTACGCTATGGGGCATTCCGTTGATTTCGACGATAATGCCCCGTTTTAAATCACAAGCTTTCGGCACCGGCTTACTCCCCTCTCTTTCTGTTTCTGGATGGACACAAACTATTCACCGAACCAGAGTCGGATTTTGCCAAACACATCTGACTGGTTGAATACCTTCTGAAACGCCTGCCGCAGTTGCGCCAGCTCCTGTTCACCTTCAAAACAATCGACTGGCAGGTAGAGATCAACGTCGATGCGGCCCGAAAGATAGTGCAACACCAAGCGTTGCCTGCGGGCATAACAGGCAATATCCCTGCAGGTGGCATCGAGCAAACGTTCAGCTTCTTGCCGCAATGGGAGCTCGCCACAGGGAGCGTTGATTTCATCATCTTCCGGGTCGATATGCACCGTCACATCGAACAGCTCTTCAACCTCGTTTATCAATCTCGTTTGAACCACTTCTGCAATCCTGTGTCCTTCTGAAACGCTCAACCATGAGTCAACCTGCACATGCACATCCGCCGATGCGTGTCCCCCCATGCGGCGGGTGCGCAGCATGTGAATGCTATTGACACCGCTAACGGAATCAATAATCCCGTGAATCTCCGCCACTGTATCCTCATCCAGCCCCGCATCCACCAGTTCCTGCATCGCCCCCCAGCCGAGATTCCAGCCAATGTGTACGATCATCACGCCGACCAGTACTGCAGCAATGGCATCCAGGTAGGGCAGGCCCGCCAAGGTTCCCCCGATACCAACCAAAACCACGACGGAAGAGATGGAGTCGGAGCGATGGTGCCATGCGTTTGCCCGCAACAGATTTGAATTGATCCGCTGCGCCAGATATTGGGTGTAGTGGTAGAGCCCTTCATTGGCAAGGATGGAGAATGCCGCAACATAGAGTGTAAAGGAACTCGGGGTCAGCAGCTGTTCAGGTGCAAAAAGCCGCTCCGCCGCATCCCAGATGACACCCAGTCCTACCAGCCCAAGCAGCGCTCCCAATGCCATGGTACCGGCCGTCTCAAAGCGACCGTGGCCGTATGGGTGTTGCTCATCCGGCGCTTCTTTAGCATGCCGTGCGGCGAACCAGACCAGCGCATCCGACAGCAGATCCGAAAGCGAATGCACCCCATCCGCCAACAGAGACTGTGACTGGCCAAGCCAGCCAAACAGGATTTTGACGAAAGCGAGGACCAGGTTGACCACAGCGCCGACCAGGGCGGCCAACCGTGTCTCTTTATACCTCACCTCCTGCATCTCGTGATGTAGGTGTTGATGCTGATGCATAAGCTACTCCCCCTCCCCCACTTCTATCACAACAATATATTCGGCCCTGTCGGAGCGGGTCTCAATGACTTTATGGCCATTGATTCGGCACCAGGCGGGGATGTCATTCATCACTCCCGGATCGGTGCAAATCGCTTCCAGGACAGTGCCTGGCGCAAGCGTTGCTATCTTATCCTGCACCCGAATCACCGGCATCGGGCAGAGCAAACGCCGGGCATCAAGAGTGACCCTGCTCAAATGTGCCACTCCTGGGGGATTTCGTGTGGCTTAATCGGTTCGACCTTCAGGGTGCGACTCGTGCCCTCCCGATCCATCACTTCGAGTTCCACCAGATCAGCATAGCGTCCCTGACTGTAGCGGGCAACCAGACGGGCGGCCAGCTCAATATCCGCTGCTCTGGGTTCACCGTCGATCAACGCCAGAGGACCCGCGTGGCTAATCGTCTTGATACTGACAAACTGCTTCCGGTAACCCTGTAGGAAATTGCCCTCCCCCTCCTCTCTGGCAATGATCACCTTATAGTGGGGTGCAGGGCGCAAATGGCGTCCCACCTTGAGCAGCATGATGTCATCCATCTCGTACTGCTTGCTGCCCCGCGCGCGCCAGAGGTCCGCGAGCTTGACCGAATATTGGGCATCGGTGAGAAAACAGCAGCCTCCCGCCGGCTGGGCGTAGTCTTCGAAGCCGAATTTTGCCGCCAATGCCATCTGGGGTTTACGGCTTCTCCCGCTGAAATCGTAAAGTCCCCCACGCTCCACCCAACCCTCTCGTTCCGGCAGGGTTTGCGGCAGATTTTTTGCACAGAGCGGCCGTAGCAGCAGATCCTCCGCCCCCGACTCGCCGGACACTACCGGCATGGTCTCCTTGCGTTGGGACATGGGGCGTTGCCCGATCACCTCGCCGGTAATGATAAAATCGAAATCCTTTTTTCTGATCCACTCCAAGGCTTTGCTTACCATAAAGATCTTGCAGTCGAGACAGGGATTCAGGTTGGCACCATAACCGTGCTTCGGATTGAAGACGATATCCTTGTACTCCTCCACAATATCGACAATGTGCAACTTGATACCAAGCTGTTCCGCCACCCAGAGGGCATTATTTCGCTTGGACTTTTTCTGGTCTTTTTTGCGGATGGCATGGGTATGACCTTCGACACAGAAACCGGTGTAGAAGTTGATGCCCTCGACGTGGATGCCCTGTTCCTGGATCACCTTTGCGGCCAAGAGTGAGTCGAGACCACCGGAGATCAAGGCCACGGCTTTTCGCTGTTCGGTCATAAATAATTCTTTGTCAGGCAAGGAAAACGGTGGATTATACGGAATTGCGCCAAATGCGGCACCTCATTGAGGTTAGCCAAGTTGTTGACGCATCGTTATACTGACGCGATTTTTACACGTTAAACTATGGAATCCGGACGTGAATCGAGCTTCTGACACCAGCAATCATGATGTGTCGACCTTTCAGGGTCTGATCTTTGCGTTGCAACAGTACTGGGCAGACCAGGGCTGCGTAATCCTTCAACCCTACGACATGGAGATGGGTGCCGGCACATTTCACTCCGCCACTTTCCTCCGCTCTATCGGCCCCGAGCCCTGGAGCTGCGCCTATGTGCAGCCTTCACGCCGCCCCACCGACGGGCGCTATGGCGAGAATCCCAACCGCCTGCAACACTACTATCAGTTCCAGGTCATCCTGAAACCCTCCCCGATGGATATTCAGGAGCTCTATCTGGGATCACTCAAGACGCTGGGTCTCGACCTGCTGGTACATGATATTCGTTTCGTCGAGGACAACTGGGAGTCCCCCACTCTCGGCGCCTGGGGACTCGGCTGGGAGGTCTGGCTCAACGGCATGGAGGTGACTCAGTTCACCTATTTTCAGCAGGTTGGCGGCCTCGACTGCCGCCCGGTCACCGGTGAGATCACCTACGGTCTTGAGCGCATCGCCATGTACCTGCAAGGCGTCGAAAGCGTCTACGATCTGGTCTGGGCCAATGGCCCTGACGGCCCGGTAACCTACGGTGACGTCTTTCACCAGAATGAGGTTGAACAGTCGGCCTTCAACTTCGAACACGCCGAAGTGGATGCCCTCTTCGGTTGGTTCGACACCTGTGAAAAAGAGAGTCAGCGCCTGATCGAAATCGGTCTGCCGCTACCCGCTTATGAACAGGTCCTCAAGGCCTCTCATACCTTCAACCTGCTGGATGCGCGTCACGCCATCTCGGTTACTGAACGGCAACGCTACATCCTGCGCGTCCGCTCCCTCTCACGCGCCGTGGCCCAAGCCTATTACGAGAGCCGCGAGGCCCTTGGATTCCCCATGCTGAAAGAGAACAGGGAGGTCGTCGACAATGGCTGATTCCAAAGATCTGCTGATCGAGATCGGCACTGAAGAACTGCCCCCAAAGGCCTTGGCAAAACTCTCCGCGGCATTTCTCCGCGGCATCGTTGAACAGCTTAAACAGCTGGGACTGCCACACAATTCCGTCAGACCCTACGCCACCCCTCGCAGGCTTGCCGTATTCATCGAGGCTCTTCAAACCAGCCAGCCCGATAAAGAGATCGAACGCAAAGGGCCTGCGGTCAAAGCTGCATTCGATGCTGACGGCAATCCAACCAGAGCCGCTGAAGGTTTTGCCCGCTCCTGCGGGGTGAGCGTCGATCAGCTGGAAACTCAAGACACCCCAAAAGGCGCGTGGCTGATCCACCGGCAGATCGAATTGGGCCGCTCCACCATCGATCTGATACCGGAGATAGTGGAAAAGTCTCTCGCCACTCTGCCCATACCCAAGCGTATGCGCTGGGGCAGCCGCAGTGAAGAGTTTGTGCGACCGGTACATTGGGTCGTACTGCTGTTTGGTGATGAGGTCATTCCCGGCCAAGTGATGGGACACACCGCAGGCCGCTCAACCCGTGGCCATAGATTCCACCATCCCGAGCCGATTGAAATCGATACACCTGCAAACTACTCTGAACTGCTGAAAAGCAGAGGTTATGTCATCGCAGACATTGCCGAGCGCAAGGCCAAAATCGAGCAGCAAGCCAGAGAGGCAGCAGAAGCCGAAGGTCTCCAGGCCGCAATCGATTCCAATCTGCTGGACGAGGTCACCGCCCTCAATGAGTGGCCGATTCCTGTGATTGGCAGTTTCGATGCGCGCTTTCTCGAAGTTCCCTCAGAATGCCTGGTCCAAGCAATGCAGGATCATCAAAAATATTTCCCGGTTGTCGACAAGACAGGTGCTCTCCAACCCCGGTTTATTACTATAAGCAATATCGACAGCAAGGATATTGAACAGGTTCGTTCCGGTAATGAGCGGGTCATCCGTCCCCGCTTCAGCGATGCCGCTTTCTTCTGGGAGCAGGATCTGAAAAAACCTCTCGACCATCACATCGAGTCGCTTAAAAGCATTCTGTTTCAGAAAAAACTGGGTACGCTACACGACAAGAGCGGGCGTATCGCCTCGCTGGCGGAATCCATTGCCGATCAAATTGGTCTCGACAAGGCTCTCGCATTCCGTGCCGCCTGGCTCTGCAAATGCGATCTTATGTCAGAAATGGTGGGTGAATTTGCCAGCCTGCAGGGCACCATGGGGCGCTACTATGCCGTGCGCTCAGGTGAGGACGGCCAGGTTGCTCAGGCAATGGAAGAGGTCTACATGCCCAGGCATGCTGGGGATCGCCTGCCGGAGACGGACTGCGGTCGCACCATTGCCATCGCTGATCGCCTCGATACCCTGATGGGCATCTTCGCAATTGGTCAGAAACCGACCGGCGCCAAAGATCCTTACGGCCTTCGTCGCGCTGCCTTGGGTGTACTCCGCATCCTCATCGAGACCCCCATGGATCTCGACCTTGAACAGTTACTCTCCACTGCCGCGGAGGGTCTTGCCGAGCAAGTGGATACAGAGGAGAGCCTGAACCAGGTCTTTGAATATATGATGGAGCGTCTGAAGGCGTACTACGCCGACCAATCCATCCCCGCCGATTCAGTGGATGCGGTGCTCGCCCGCCGTCCCACCCGTCCCGCAGACTTTAATCTGCGGGTCCGGGCAGTCACCGAATTCCGCAAACTGCCTGAAGCCGAGAGCCTTGCTGCCGCCAACAAACGCATTCGCAACATTCTCAAGAAGACCGACGAGACCTTCCCCGAGCAGGTAGCCGACGACCTTCTTCAGGAGGCCGCAGAGAAGTCGCTTGCGACAAAGGTTGATGAGTTACAGCCCAAGGCCATTCCACTGTTTGGGGAAGGCCGTTATACGGAAGGGCTGCAAATCCTCGCCAGTCTGCGTCAACCTGTCGATGATTTTTTTGACCAGGTCATGGTGATGGCGGAGGATGGAAATCTACGGAGAAATCGTCTTGCCCTGCTTTCACGGCTTGAGGGACTCTTTCTCAGTGCCGCTGACCTTTCACGCCTTCAGTAATCGAGACTAATTATGAACCCCGATTCATACAAGGATATGTTGGACGCCGTCCAATCCTTCCACGATAAGCACCGTTTCAGGGAGACCGGCGGCGAAGAGATGACCTATCGCATATCTTTAATGGCTGAAGAGTTGGGGGAGATCTCTTCCTGTGTCACAAAGGGCAAGAGCAAGGAGTCACTTGCTGAGGAAGTGGCCGATCTGCTGATTCTTGTCATGGGAACAGCCATCGCTCAGGAGTTCGATCTCAAGCAGGCGTTTTGGGACAAGATGGAGAAGCTTAACAAGCGGGATTCCCGCATGGTCAACGGCCGCATCAGGGTCTCAGAATTCCGTGATGTCGACTGATACTCCTTTAGAGTAAGTACTCACTCACAATGAAAATCATTATCCTGGACAGAGACGGTGTCATCAACGAGGATTCAGATGATTTTGTTAAATCGCCTTACGAGTGGATTCCTCTGCCCGGCAGCCTTGAAGCGATCGCCCGTCTCAACCATGCCGGTTTTCGTGTTTTCGTCGCAACCAACCAGTCAGGCGTGTCGAGCGGTTACTTCTCCATCGACACCCTGAACAAGATGCACAACAAAATGCAGGCGTTGCTACAGAAACATGGCGGCCATATCGATGGCATTTTTTTCTGTCCCCATGGACCGGATGACAACTGTGACTGCCGCAAACCCAAGCCTGGTCTCTACCAGCAGATTTCACAGCGTTCCCGGTCGCCGTTGCATCAGGTACCCATCATTGGTGACTCTTTACGTGACCTGCAGGCCGCTATTACCGTAGGCGCAAATCCCATCCTGGTGAGAACCGGGAAAGGTAACAAGACACTCTCATCATGTCCGGATGAGCTGAGAGATATTCCCGTCTACCAAAACCTCTCTGAGGCCGTTGATGCGCTTTTAACCTGATTGACATGCCATGACCTTTATCCGTTCCATTCTCTTTTTTGCCTTTCTTGTTCTCAGTACTCTCGTCATTGCCGGTTTTGGCAGTATCTTTGGCTGGTTCTTCCCGTTGCAAAAACGCTTTTTCATCAGCAACGCCTGGAGCAGAGTCAACCTGGCTGCACTCTCGCTACTCTGTGGCCTCAACTATCGCGTTGAAGGTCTGGAGAACATCCCTGACAGCAGCGTCATCATTATCGCAAAGCATCAGTCCGCATGGGAGACCATCGCCTTTCTCAGCCTGATTCCAGTCAACAAGGCTTGGGTGCTGAAACGTGAACTGCTTAATGTGCCCATCTTTGGCTGGGCACTACGTCTCTTCCAGCCAATTGCCATCGACCGCTCAGCTGGGCGTAAGGCCGTGGTCCAGTTAATTAGCGACGGCAAAGACAGACTCGAATCCGGACTCTCGGTAATCATCTTCCCGGAAGGTACGCGCACGGCTCCCGGCACGCGCAGACGCTATCGTATCGGCGGACCACTGTTGGCCGAAAAATCTGGCCACCCGGTCCTTCCTGTCGCGCACAATGCAGGCGTATTCTGGAAGCGCAGGGATATAAAAAAATATCCCGGTACAATCGATGTAAGAATCGGCCCAGTCATAGAGACAGATAGTCTCAGTGCCTACGAGATCAATGAAAAAGTCGAAGAATGGATAGAGAGTACGTTGGAGACTTTGCCGCAGGAGAGACAGGTGACAGGTGACAGGTGACAGGTGACAGGTGACAGGTGACAGGTGACAGGTGACAGGTGACAGCAGGATTATTGCGGGAGTATTTTTCTGGTCAAGAAGAAATTACCAAATTTTTCTCCTCCCTTGCAGGATGGACACCTCCCCAGCGGGTAGGGAAGGAGGGTATCAAATGATCCTGTCACCTTTCTTCATCAAACATCCAGATTTTCTACCGACAATGCATGTTTCTCAATGAAATCTCTTCTCGGTTCTACCTGATCACCCATCAGGGTTGTGAAGATCTGATCCGCAGCAACAGCATCCTCAATACTGACCTGTAAAAGGCGCCTTGCGCTAGCATCCATAGTTGTTTCCCACAACTGTTCCGGGTTCATTTCGCCAAGGCCTTTATAGCGCTGAACATGGTGTCCTCGCTTTGCCTCATCCATCAACCAGTCGAGTACCTGGCGAAAACTTTTGACCGGCTGGCTCTTCTCTCCTCGTTTGACGTAAGCGTCGTCACTCAACAAATCAGTTAATTTATGTCCCAGCTCTACGATCTTGCGATATTCCACCGAGGAGAAAAAACTGAATGGAATAAAGCGATCAGTGCCGATTCCATGAACCTTTCGGTTCACCGTGATTCCTGCTTCGCCGCTTTCAGTATCACCTTCACCAAGCAGTCTCAGGCTACAGGATTCAGCAACACCAAGATCCAGGTTCAATCTGGGCTCCAGCGCTTCTACCCAAGCCTGCATATCCGCCTCATTTTCACGCATTTCTGTTGTGACCTGGGGCATATAGATCAACTTTTCAAGCAGCATCCCATCGTAACGCCTCGATAAGCGATCAATACCAGCTATTACTACCTGAAATGAGCGAGCCAAATCTTCAAGACCCTCTCCCGCCAGTGGAGGAGCCCCTGCAGTAACATAGAGAGCAGCATTGTCGAGTGCAGACTGCAGGAAATAGTTGTTTAAATCCTGGTCATCCTTCAGGTACTGCTCCTGCTTCCCTTTTTTCACTTTATAGAGCGGAGGTTGCGCAATATAGATGTAACCCTCTTCAATCAGCTCCGGCATTTGACGGTAGAAAAATGTCAGCAGCAAAGTCCTAATGTGGGCACCGTCAACATCAGCATCCGTCATTATGATGATTCGATGGTATCGAAGTTTTTCAATATTAAACTCTTCTCGACCAATACCACAGCCCAGCGCGGTTATCAGGGTGCCAACTTCCACTGATGAGAGCATCTTATCGAAACGGGCCTTTTCCACATTTAGAATTTTCCCTTTAAGAGGAAGAATCGCCTGGCGTTTTCTATCCCTGCCCTGCTTGGCAGATCCTCCCGCTGAATCACCCTCCACTAGATAGAGCTCTGACAGCGCAGGATCCTTTTCCTGACAATCAGCCAGCTTGCCCGGTAGTCCAGCGATATCCAAAACCCCTTTTCGCCGAGTCATCTCTCTGGCCTTTCTTGCTGCTTCTCTTGCTCTGGCAGCGTCAATCATCTTGCCTGCAATCGTTTTTGCCTCGGCAGGATTTTCCAATAAAAAGTCGTTGAGGTGTTCAGATAGCAGATTTTCAACGATTCCCTTCACTTCGGAAGATACTAATTTTTCCTTGGTCTGTGAGGAGAATTTAGGATCGGGTACTTTCACTGAAAGCACTGCCACCAAACCCTCGCGGGAATCATCACCTGCAGTGCTCACCTTCTGTTTCTTGGAAAGACCTGAGTTCTCGATGTACTGATTAAGCGTTCTCGTTAATGCCCCTCTGAAACCTGCCAGGTGAGTACCCCCATCACGCTGTGGAATATTGTTCGTATAACAGAAGATATTCTCCTGGTACGACTCATTCCACTGCATCGCTATATCCACGACAACATCATTCTTTTCTGCAGAGAAGTTAAATACTTGCTGATGCAGTGGTGTTTTGTTCTGATTCAAGTGCTCAACAAACGCGAGTATTCCGCCCTTGTATTCAAAAACATCCTCTTTGTCTGTCGCCTCTTCCTTTAGAACAATACGCACACCCGAATTGAGAAAAGAGAGTTCTCTCAGGCGTTTTGCCAGAATATCGTAGTGAAACTCAATGTTTGTGAATGTTTCTGCGCTTGGCATGAAGGTTACAGTGGTCCCTGTTTTATCCGTCTCTCCTACCTCCTTCATATCTCCCTGCGGCACACCATGTGCGTAGTCCTGTTCCCATATTTTACTTTGGCGATATATTATCAATTTAAGCTGTTCTGATAGTGCATTGACAACGGAAACACCGACGCCATGCAGCCCACCAGAAACCTTGTATGAGTTATCGTCGAACTTTCCACCAGCATGCAGTACAGTCATGATGACTTCAGCAGCTGATCTTTTCTCCTCAGGGTGCATGTCTACAGGAATACCGCGCCCATTATCCTGAACAGTCACAGACTGGTCCGAATGGATCAGGACCTTGATCTCATTACAATACCCCGCTAAGGCCTCATCAATTGAGTTATCGACCACCTCAAAAACCAAATGATGCAGACCTGTACCATCATCAGTATCACCGATATACATTCCAGGACGCTTCCGCACGGCATCCAAGCCTTTTAGAACTTTAATATTCGATGAGTCGTAGGACATTTTCCACCTGTCAATCAGATTCTCAGGTCCCATTTCACGGACCCTGTATACATGAATTCATTATACAACGGGAATGGATATCAAAACGACAAAATCGTTAACAAAGCATTGTGACTCGGACATACTGAGGCATCATGTGACTCTTAACTATTTTACTGCTCCGTGTTCCACGTGAAACATTTTCATTTCATTACTATATTTTCGGGTTACTGTTTCGCTGTCTATTGCTGTAAGAAAAGTTTGAAAGTCACTGGAGTCAATAAGTGAGAGTAATGAATGTGTTGTTTTTAAGTCTAGCTCAGCAGAGAAGTCATCCATAAGAAGAATGGGATTGATATTTGTGCGTTCTTTTTGTGCAATGAGCTGAGAGAAAAACATCAATGTGGCAACAATCTTTTGTTGGCCACGAGAAAGAATATCCTTTGCAGGCAAAGAATTCACTGTTATACGTAGATCAGCCCTATGAGGCCCAGTGGTTGTAAAACCAGCTGACAGATCAGTTTTGAGTTGTGCATGAAGAGAATCTTCGAGTGAAAGTAATTTATTCCAGCCTTTGTAAAAGCTAACCTGATTACCCCCGAGCCTCAGCCATGCTGAGGAGGCGTTGTGGCATGGGTGGTGTGCGCACTGCAGCGTAGCCGAGGCGCGA